>JAGXSL010000115.1 GCA_018333835.1 Lysobacteraceae bacterium | reverse complement strand
AAAATTCGGATTGCGAGTCCGAGATTTCGTGGTGAATGGCTGGCGGCCCGCTTCAGCCGGCTGCTGGTTGCGCTTCGGGTGTTGCCGCGCTGCCCGTGGCCTGCGGCCCGAGCAGGCAGCGCTGCACCTGCGACTCGCGCTGCGCGGCCGCGTAGTGCGCGGTGTAGCCGTAGAGTTTTTTGGGGATGCAGCCGGCGTTGACGCAGGTGCCGTCCAGCCCAGCCTGGCCGTGCGCCTCGGCCAGCGCTACGCGCACGCCACCGCTGCCGCCGCCGATGACGAAGAGGTCGAAGTCGTAGGGGTTCATGGCGCGTCTGCTTGGGGTTGCTGGGGTGAAATTATGCCCCTACGATTGTTTGGGATGCGACAGCTGGCAGCCGCTGCGGTGATTGCCAGCACACGCTGTAGCAGCATCGCCATCTCGTGCGGGCCGTCGAGTCCGAAGCGCGCGAGGCTGGCCGGGTCGTCGCGCCCGATGCGCAGCGTCAACCAGTGCGCCGGCGCTGCGGCGAACACCGGTTCGTCGTTGACATCGTCGCCTGCGAAAAAGGCCGCCGCCGCGCCGGTGGTCGTCACTAGGGCGTGCACCGCCTGGGCCTTGTCGGGCGCGTCGGCAGACACCACGTTGGCCACCATCTTGCCGGCGAAGCACCGCAGGCCGGCCGGCAGCGGGGTCAGCAGTTCCTCGATGCGCTGCAGGGCGCGCGCGCGGTCGCGCGCGAGGCGGTAGTGCAGTGCGATCGACAGCCCCTTGTCCTCGACCTGCACACCGGCCGAGCGCAGCGCTGCGGCGTGTGCCGACAGTTGCGCACGAAGACCGTCCAGCGCGGTGAACAGCGCCGCGCCGGAGGCCGCCGCCGGCTCGACCTCGGCGCCATGGTTGCCGACGACGAAGTGCGGCACGAAGCCCAGCCGCGGCCGCACGTCGGCCACCGCCCGCCCGGTGACGATGGCCACCGGCAGCCGGCTGGCCAGCGCCGCGAGCCGGCTGGCCACCGCCACCGAGATGCGGGCGTCGGCGGGCCGCGCCACGATAGGGGTGAGCGTGCCGTCGAAGTCGAAGGCCATCAGCGGCCGCAACCGGAGCACGGCCGCCAGCGCGGCCTCGCCTTCGGGGGTGAACAGATGCAGCATGGCGGCTTGCTTCGAAAGAGGCGGGGCCGGTCAACCCGTCTGGGAGCGCTTGACGCGCGCTTCGATGCGCGAACGCAGCCGCCAGCGCCCGGCATCGGCCAACATGCGCCCGGCCCAGCGGTAGACGTTGAACTCGCGCACCGTGCCACGCAGGCTGGCCATGCGTTCGCGCTGCTCGGCCGGCGGCATCGAGGCCGCGCGGTGCAGTGCGTCGGCGGTCTCCTCGACGTGGTACGGGTTGACGATCAACGCCTCCGACAGCTCACGCGCGGCACCGGCAAAGCGGCTCAGGATCAGCACGCCGCGCAGGTCGTCGCGCGCCGCAACGAACTCCTTGCAGACCAGGTTCATGCCGTCGTGCAGGCTGGTGACCATGCAGATGTCGGCAGCGCGGTACAGTTCGGTCACGGCGTCGTGCTCGTGGTGCGTCGCGAGCAGGTGCACCGGCTGGTAGCCCGGGCGGCCGAAGCGCTGGTTGATGCGCTCGGCGACACGCTCGATGCGCTCCTGGAAGCTGCGGTACTCCTCGAGCGCGCTGCGCGTCGGCGCGGCGACCTGCACGAAGACGAAGCGGCCGACCCACTCGGGACGCTTCTCGAGCAGCCGCTCGACCGCATTCAGGCGTTCGAGGATGCCCTTGGTGTAGTCGAAACGATCGACACCGACAGCCAGGCAGATGTCGGTAGGCAGGCCCAGGCGCCCGACCACCCGCTGGCGGCACTCGGCCGCGCTGGCCCAGCCCGCAGCCTGCTCCGGGCTTGGCCACTCGATCGAGATCGGGTAGCTCTCGATCAGCGTCTCCTTCTCGCGAAAGGCGATGGTCGAGTGTTCGTGCTCGATTCGCGCTTCGAGGTAGCGGTCCACGGTCTCGATGAAGTTCTTGCAATGGAAGCGGGTGTGGAAGCCGAGGATCGTGCTGCCGAGCAAGCCTTGCAGGATCTCGCGCCGCCACGGGCAGATGCCGAAGGACTCCGGGTTCGGCCACGGGATGTGCCAGAAGGTGAGGATGGTGGCCTGCGGCAGCCGCTCGCGCACCATCGCCGGCAACAGCGCAAAGTGATAGTCCTGCACCAGCACGACCGGGTCTTCGCTGCGCGCTTCGGCCACCACCGCGTCGGCAAAGCGTTGGTTGACACGCTTGTAGGCTTCCCAGTCGGATTCGCGGAACACCGGGCGCACATGGGCCACGTGGCACAGCGGCCAGAGGCCTTCGTTGGCCAAGCCGTAGTAGTAGCCCTGCTCTTCCTCGGCGCTGAGCCAGACGCGGCGCAGCCGGTATTCGTCCTGCCCGGGCGGTACCAGCACGCGGTCGCCGGCGTCGACCACGTCACGGTCGGCGCTGCCGCTGCCGTGGGCGATCCAGGTGCCTGAGCAGGCGCGCATCACCGGCTCGACCGCGGTGACCAGCCCGCTGGCCGGCCGCTTAACAACAATGCCCGAGTCGGCGTGTTCGTGGATGTACGGCTCGCGGTTGGAGACGACGATCACCTGGTCGCCGCTCAGGTGGGTCTGCAGCAGCGCGCGCAGGCGCTCGGCGGTCCACTCGGCCTCGGGGCCTTGCGAACGGCGGAACTCGTCCTCCATGTCGCGAAGCCGCGCGCGCAGGTCGGCGGCCAACGGCGCCAGTTCCGGCGCCGATCCGGCACCCGACAGCAGCGGGCTCAGCAGGCCCTCGCCCCGCATCAGCGCGCGTGCGCCGTTGACCCATCCGCGCCAACTGAGCTGTGCCACCACCACGGTGATCAATGCAATCACCAAGCCGAGGGCGGCAATCAGCCCGATCAGGTACCGCCGCGTGTCCGCGCTGCGGCGTTCGATGAAGCTCATGTCTTGCAGCAGCACAAGGCGGCCCAACAGCAATGGTGACGAGGTTGGCGATTCGATCGCCGCAGCCGCCTCGCCAAGTCTGGCCAGCGCCGTGTCGGGGATCAGGCCTGATGCAGGACTCACCTGCTCCAGCGGCGGTGAGGGAGGCGGCGGCGGTTGGCCGATCACGTCGTGCACACCCAAATGCACCGCGCCGCCGGGGAGCGCCAGCCACGGTTCGGGCTGGGCGGCCAGCACCTGCGCCTGCGCGCAACCCAGCGTCGCTGGGAAGCCGGCGGTGCTCTGCAGCAGCAGACCATCGGCATTGCACAGGCCGACCGCCAGCAGCCGC
>JAGXSL010000114.1 GCA_018333835.1 Lysobacteraceae bacterium | reverse complement strand
ACGCCCCGCGCCTGCTGCGCCGCCCGCGCCCCACGCCCACCGCCCTGGCCGCCCTGCGCCAGCCTTCCACACCCACCCACGCCCCGCGCCTGCTGCGCCGCCCGCGCCTTGCGCCCGCCCTGTCTGTTTTGCAAACCCAAGGAGCCGCCCCATGAACCTCGCCGACACCCTGCGCCGCGCCGCCGACGCCGAACAATTGACCCTGCACCCCCTGCCCACCCACAGCCTAGCCCAAGCCAGCGAGCACACCCGCTTGCAATACGCCAGCGTGCTGGCCGCCTTGCTCAGCGCCCAAGACGCCGTGAGCGAGCCCCAGAGCCGCCTGCTGGCCCTGCTGCTGCAAGCGCTGGACTTGGGCGGCGACCCACGCGCCGCCCTGTTCGAGGCCGTGCGCGGCTGGGACCAAGCCACGCTCTGCGCCGCGCTGCGCAGCGTCTGCGATGCCGATGCCGAGCGCGCCCTGGTGCTCGACGCCTTGGTGCTGCTGCGCCTGGACGCCCCCCTGCCCGAAGCCAGCGCCCAAACCCTGGCCGACCTGGCGGCCTTTTTGGGCCTGGGCGAGCCCGAACTGGCCGAACTGGCCCACTACGCCGCGCTGCTGCTGGGCCTGCCCACCGACGGCGCGGCCCAAGGCCCAGCCGAGGCCAAAGGCACAGCCAAAGGCAGCGCCAAGGCCGGCGCGAAAGACGCAGCCCAAGCCACACCCCCCCAACCCGCCCCCCAGCCCGACCCTTTACTGGCCGAACTGCTGACTGAAAACTGGCCCAATCTCATACCAGAGCGCCTGACTGTGGATGATCTGCTCGATGGCATCGAAGGCGGGCTGTGGTTTGTGGATGAAACGCTAGAAATCCACCAGCCCTGGACGGCGCAAGGCGCGACCTTCTTGTTTCGCAGCGGCAGCACCATCCACACCACTTTGGCGCAAAAAGCCGGTGCCCCCGCAGCGGCGCTAGCCATCACCGGTTGCCGCTTCGTCGGGGCTCGGCTGCGCTACACCGGCAGCGGCAGCCTGAAGGTGCAGGACTGCGATTTCTCCGGCCAGTACGACCCCGCCCTACAGGCCAGCGCCATCGACAGCACAGGCGTGGTGCTAGATCTGCAAAACAGCCGCTTCACCGTGCACCAAGCCCGCGCCGTGGCTTGCAACGGTGCCGCACTCCAAGTGCAGGGCTGCAATTTCACGGATTGCGGCCACCCCGAACTCGACGGCGGCGCGCTGTGGCTCGGCGTTGCCGAAAACCTGTCCCAGCAGATCACGAATAGCCGCTTCGAGCGCTGCTCCGCGCACACAGGCGGGGCGCTTTGGGCGCACTATCTCAATCAAATCGAGAGTTGCGAATTCATCGACTGCACATCTGCTGGGCGCAAAGACGAACCCAATCTGGCCGTGCATTGCGCCATTCGAACCAAGGGCAACAACCCCGCCGTTTCGGGCTGCGTGTTTCGCAACAGCTCGCTCAATCTTGCTGATGCGTCTTATCGTCATGCCGGCGGCTCAACCTTCGTCAGCAACAGCCAGTTCCATATCAGCCAGCTTTATTTCTATCGCAAACACAACGACAACACCATCGCCAGCAATTGCACCTTCAACGGCGGCCAAACCATCGATCACAAACTTCAATGAACCCGCCCCACCCCGCCCTCCCAGCCTTGCGCGCCGACTTCCCCGCCGCCCTGGCCGAACTCGATCAAATCGAGCTCGACCACGCCACCCGCAGCGCCAAGCTCGAATTGCGCCAGCAGCCGCTCTCCATCGGCATCGTCGGGCAAGTCAAGTCCGGCAAATCCAGCTTTTTGAACGCGCTGCTGTTTGGTGCGGCCGCCGTGCTGCCCAAGGCCGCCACCCCCAAAACCGCCAACCTCACACGCATCCGCCACGGCGCGCAGGCGGCGCTGCACGTGCATTTTTACGACGCACCCGCTTGGGCAGCGCTGCAAGCGCTGGCCGCCAGCGCCGCCGAGTCCGACGCCGCCCGCGCCGCCCGCGAACTGGTGCGCCACGCCCGCGAGCGCGCCACCCCCGTGCCGCAGTGCCTAGAGCTTGGGCAGCTCCAGCGCGAAGTGGCCGGCGTGGCCGAACTGCAAGCCCTGCTCAACGACTACGTCGGCGCCGACGGCCTCTACACCCCGCTGGTAGCCAGCACCGACATCACCTGGCCCGATCCGGCGCTGGAAGGCCTGGAAATCGTTGACACCCCCGGCGTCAACGACCCCATCCACAGCCGCGTGCAAAAAACCCGCGACTACCTCGCCGCCTGCGACGTCGTCTTCCTGCTCTCGCCTTGCAGCCGCCTCATGGACTCCACCGACGTGGACCTGTTCGCCCTGCAAGCGCCCGCCAAAGGCGTCAAGCGGCTCGAACTCGTCGCCACCCAGTTCGACACCGCCTTGCTCGAAGACGGCGCGCAGCGGCCCTCGCTCGCCGCCACCCGCGCCAACCTGCTCGACCGCCTGCCGCGCCACGCCGCCAAATCGCTCCAGCCCTACGTGCAGCGCCTGCGTGCCCAAGGCCGCGACGAGCTCGCCCAGCGCCTGGAAGCCGCAGCGCAGCGGCCCCACTTCATGAGCAGCTTCGCCTACGCCTTTGCCGAATGCGCCCCCGAGCAATGGGCCGAAGACGAGCGCCACACGCACCAAGGCTTCCTCGAAATCGCCGCCGAAGTCTGGCACGAAGCGCCGCCCAGCCCCGAGCAGTGGCGCGAACTGGCCGGTTTTGCCCCCTTGCAGCAGGCGCTGGCGCGCGCCCGCAGCGAAAAAGAAGCCATCTTGGCCGAGCAGCGCGCCCAATTGCTGCCGCAGCACCAGCAGAGCCTGGCCGACTGGGCGCAGCGCAGCGCCGCCCAAGTGCGCGAGCGCATCGCCCTGCTGGAGCGCCACGACCTGGCGCAACTCGGCCAGCGCGAAGCCGCCCTGGCGGCCCAGGTGCAGCGCATCGCCCACGTGCTGGCCGAATTGGTCAGCAGCGCCGCGCTGGCCGCGCAAGCGCGCAGCCGCGAACTGCAAGCCGAACTGCGCGGTGCCGCCGCCCGCGCCGCCCAGATCCAAACCCGCACCGGCTACGAAACCACCCGCCACAGCGTGCGCGTGAGCGACACCGTCATTTACAAACCTTGGACTTGGGGCAGCTACCACTACGAAAGCAGCAGCAGCACCAGCAGCTACCGCTACGTGGCAGTCTCCGACGCCATCGACCAAGCCCTGGGCTACGTGCGCCAATCCGAAGCGCAACTCGCGGCCGAGATCGAAGCCCTGGCCGCCCCCGCCACGCTCTCGCCCCGGCTGCGCCAGGCGCTGCTGCAAGCCATCGACAGCGCCGACGAACGCTTCGACCCGCTGGCCCTGCGCGCCCTGGTAGCGCAAGCGCTCGAAGCCATCGCCTGGCCGCGCTGGGACTTCACCCTGCCCGACCCCACCAGCGAAATCGTGGCGCGCTTTGGCAACAGCGGCGAAATCCGCTCCGAAGCCGAAATGTCGGCGCTGCGCCAGCGCCACGATGCGCTGCTGGGCGAACTCAACCAGCGCTTTGCCAGCGCCCTGCACGAGCGCGTGCAAACCTTGAGCGAGCAGCTCGGCAGCTTGGCCAGCACCCTGTCCGAGCGCCTCACCGCCGCCCTGCAAGCCGACCTCGCGCAACTGCGCGCCGCCCTGCAAGAAGGCCAAGCCGCCAAAACCCGCTACACCGATTTATTGCAGCACCTGCAAAACTGGCCCGGTGCTGCTGCCGCAGCGCCCCACACCCCGTAGCCGACCACCGTTTGCTCACCACCCAAGGAGGATTTACCATGCCACTGCCACTCATCCCCATCGCCATCGGCTTGGGCTCGCTCGCCGCCGGCGCGCTGGGACTCAAAAAAGGCTTAGATGCCAAAAAAATCATGGAGCAAGCGCGTGAAATTGGCGAAAGCGCG
The DNA here is from genome assembly GCA_018333835.1 of Lysobacteraceae bacterium. GTDB lineage: Bacteria > Pseudomonadota > Gammaproteobacteria > Xanthomonadales > Xanthomonadaceae > Silanimonas. Next base: position 2,429 of record JAGXSL010000114.1, on the reverse strand, counting down.
CAAAGCCGCCACAAACGCGCCCTCAAAGAGCTCGATGCGCGCCGCATAGCGGTCAACCGAGGGCTCGAAACGCTGGGGCAGCTCAAAGCCAACATTTTTCACGACTGCCTAGGCTACCTAGTGCAGCAGGTGAAAGACAGCCGCTCCAAAGTGGAGGGGTTTGACGAGTCCTTGACCCACATCAAAACCCAGGAAATCGACGCATTTGAACGCGACATGGCGGAAATATCGCCCTTGCTGCTTGCCAGCGGTGCCGCACAGGGCATAGGGGCGGGTGCCATGACAGCTTTCGGGGCCTATGGCAGCGTCGGCCTCTTGGCCAGCGCCTCCACCGGCACCGCCATCTCCAGCCTGGCCGGGGCGGCCGCCAGCAAAGCCACGCTGGCCTGGCTCGGCGGCGGCAGCTTGGCCGCTGGCGGCTTGGGCGTGGCTGGCGGGGCTTGGGTGCTGGGCGGTTTTGTGGCCGGCCCGGCGTTGGCCATCACCGGCTACGTGCTGGCCAGCAACGCCGAAGAGGCCCTGACCAAAGCACATGCATACAAAGAGGAAGTGCGCGCAGCCATTGCCGACATGGAACAACCGCTGGCCTTGCTGGCCGCCATCGAGACCAACGTCGATCAAGTCAGCACCGCGCTCAAGGGGCTGCAGCAGCGCTTCAATGAGCAGCGACAGGCTTATGACGCCCTGCTGGAGAAGGAACAAAGCTGGGGCCACAAGGCCGCCATCATGCTGCGTGGCCAAACCCACCGGGAAGAGCTTGAGCAGCAGAAAGACAAACAACTGCTCATTTTGCTTCAGATCGGCAAAACCATCAAGATCGTGATCCAAGAGCCCGTGATCGATCCAAGCGGTGCCGCCATCGAGGGCATGCAAACCCGCTTGGACGGCCTTTTAAGCGCCGCCAATATCAGCACAGACGCAGTCGTCCCAGCCACCAGCCCAACCTGAAGCACCGCCTGGAGTACGCCATGACCCCACCCTCCCCCCAGATGCTGAAGCTGATCGGCGGCATGGGCAAGCTTGCGCCCCCCGCCACCGCCGCGCAAGGCTTGGTAGATATCTGGAACGCGCGCCAGAACTACTTGCAACACCGCGAGAGCGAAAAAACCCGGCGCATAGAAATTCGCGCCCACGCCGACGTGGAAATCGCCCGCATCCGCGAGCAAGCCCAACTCGTGCGCGAGTATTTCCAGCTCTCATTTGCCGAGCGGCGCGACAACTTCGAGCGCTCCTTCACCCTGCTCGATGCCGGCCTAAGCGCTGGCAACGAGCGCCAGATCGAAACCGCCCTGGGCCTGATCGTGAACCTGATCCAAGAGTCGCCCCTCAAGCAAGCCGCCGAAACGCTGCGCCAGATCAAAGGGCGCAAACCCGGCGAGATCATCGACATTTGACGATCATTTTTTGGCAGCGGGCTGGTGCCGTGCCGGATCAAGACCCGCACATATTGACGTTTACGTAAACGTCAACTAAAGTGCGAGGCTTCACAATCGAGGCCGCCACGCCACGCCTGCGCGGCCACACTGGAGACCGCCGACCATGACCGACCTGCACGCCGATTTCAAGGCCCTGGCCGACTACCGCCCGCGCCACAAGGTGCGTTTCGTCACCGCCGCCAGCCTGTTCGACGGCCACGATGCCGCCATCCACATCATGCGCCGGCTGCTGCAAAGCATGGGGGCCGAGGTGATCCACTTGGGGCACAACCGCTCGGTCGATGAGGTGGTCACGGCCGCCTTGCAGGAGGATGTGCAGGGCATTGCCATCAGCTCCTACCAGGGCGGGCATGTGGAGTATTTTCAGTACATGGTCGATCTGCTGCGCCAGCGCGGCGGCTCCCAGGTGCAGGTGTTTGGCGGCGGCGGCGGCGTGATCGTGCCGAGCGAAATCCGCACCCTGATGGACTATGGCGTGGCGCGCATCTACAGCCCCGAAGACGGGCAGCGCATGGGCCTGGCGGGCATGATCGGCGAGATGCTGATGCGCTGCGACCGCGATCTGGGTGCCGATGCGCCGCAGACGCTGGCAGCGATCGAGGGCCATAGCGACGCTGCCTGGCGGGCGCTGGCGCAGCTCATCACGGCGCTGGAGAATCGCTCGGCCCCAGAGCCGCTGGTGCAGCAGTTGCACCACGCCGCCCAAGGGCGCCGGGTGCCGGTGCTGGGCATCACCGGCACCGGCGGAGCGGGCAAATCCTCGCTCACCGACGAGCTGATCCGGCGCCTGCGGCTGGACCAGGGCGACGCGCTGCGGGTGGCGCTGATCAGCATCGACCCCTCGCGGCGCAAAAGCGGCGGCGCGCTGCTGGGCGACCGGATTCGCATGAATGCCATTGGCGAATGGGGCACCACCCGAGACAAGGCCACCGAGCCAGCGCCGGGCCGCCCCAAGCTGGCGAGCGCCCCCTCGGGGGGCAGCGACGGCGCGCC
>JAGXSL010000113.1 GCA_018333835.1 Lysobacteraceae bacterium | reverse complement strand
CCGATCCCGGGCGCGCTCCGATCCTGGGCCAGGCTCAGGCGCGGGAGGCGCGCTTGCGGTCGCTCTCGGTCAGCAGCTTCTTGCGCAGGCGGATTTCCTTCGGCGTGATCTCGACCAGCTCGTCGTCGTCGATGAAGTCCAGCGCCTGCTCCAGCGTGAACTTGATCGGCGGGGTGAGCTGGATGGCGTCGTCCTTGCCCGAGGCGCGCATGTTGGTGAGCGGCTTGGTGCGGATGGCGTTCACCGTCAGGTCGTTGTCCTTGGAGTGGATGCCGACCAGCTGGCCCTCGTAGACCTGGTCGCCTTCGGCGGCGAACAGCTTGCCGCGCTCCTGCAGCGGGCCCAGCGCGTAGGCCGGCGTCGGGCCCGGGGCGTTGGCGATCATCACGCCGTTCTGGCGCTTGGCGATCTGGCCGGCTTCCTTCGGGCCGTAGTGGTCGAAGACGTGGAACAGCAGTCCCGAGCCCTGCGTCAGCGTGCGGAACTCGTTCTGGAAGCCGATCAGGCCACGCGCCGGGATCATGTAGTCGAGGCGCACGCGGCCCTTGCCGTCGGGCTCCATGTTGCGGAGCTGCGCCTTGCGCATGCCGAGCTTCTCCATCACGCCGCCCTGGTGGGCTTCCTCGACGTCGACCACCAGCTGCTCGATCGGCTCCATCAGCTGGCCGTCGATTTCCTTGATGATGACCTCGGGACGCGAGACGGCGAGTTCGAAGCCCTCGCGGCGCATGGTCTCGATCAACACCGAGAGGTGCAGTTCGCCGCGGCCGGAGACGAGGAACTTGTCGGCGTCCTCGAGCTGCTCGACCTTCAGCGCGACGTTGTGCACGGCCTCGCGTTCGAGACGGTCCTTGATCTGGCGGCTGGTCAGGAACTTGCCGCCGGAGAGCTCCTTGTGGCCGGCGAAGGGCGAGTTGTTGACCTGGAAGGTCATCGAGATGGTCGGCTCGTCGACCGTCAGCGCCGGCAGCGCCTCCGGCATGTCGATCGAGCACACGGTGTCGGAGATGGTCAGGTCCTGGATGCCCGAGATGGCGACGATGTCGCCGGCCTCCGCGCTTTCCTGCTCGATGCGCTCGAGGCCCATGAAGCCGAGCACCTGCATCACCTTGCCGTTGCGCTTCTTGCCGTCGCGGCCGATCACCGTGACCGGCATGTTCTTCTTCAGGGTGCCGCGCTGGATGCGGCCGATGCCGATCACGCCCACGAAGTTGTTGTAGTCCAGCTGCGAGATACGCATCTGGAACGGGCCGTCGCTGGCCACCGGCGGCGGTGGCACGTGCTTCATGATCGCCTCGTACAGCGGGGTCATGTCGCCTTCGCGGGCCTGGTCGTCGAGGCTGGCATAGCCGTGCAGGGCCGAGGCGTAGACGATCGGGAAGTCGAGCTGCTCGTTGGTGGCGCCGAGCTTGTCGAACAGGTCGAACACCTGGTCGATCACCCAGTCCGGGCGTGCGCCGGGGCGGTCGATCTTGTTGACCACGACGATCGGGCGGAAGCCCATCGCGAAGGCCTTCTGCGTCACGAAGCGCGTCTGCGGCATCGGGCCATCCATCGCGTCGACCAGGATCAGCACCGAGTCCACCATCGACAGCACGCGCTCGACCTCGCCGCCGAAGTCGGCGTGGCCCGGGGTGTCGACGATGTTGATGCGGTTGCCGCGCCAGGTGATGGCGGTGTTCTTGGCCAGGATGGTGATGCCGCGCTCCTTCTCCTGGTCGTTGCTGTCCATCACGCGCTCGGCCAGCACGGTGCGCTCGTTGAGGGTGCCGGACTGCTTCAGCAGGCAATCGACGAGGGTGGTCTTGCCGTGGTCGACGTGGGCGACGATGGCGATGTTGCGCAGGTTCTGGATGGACATGGGGCGGCGGCGCCGTGGGGCGCCCGGGGCTCGGTCGGAGGGAAACCCGGAAGTATACCGGGCTGGTTTGACGGGGCGTTAACGGTTCCGCGGCGGGGTACACTGCCCGCCCTTTCCCGCACGCCGGAGCGCCCATGAGCACCGTCACCGCCACCTTCCACACCGCCCGCGGCCCGATCCAGGTCGCCCTGCACGCCGAGCAGGCGCCGCTGACGGTGGCGAATTTCGTCAACCTGGTGCGCCGCAAGTACTACGACGGGCTGAACTTCCACCGCGTCATCGCCGACTTCATGGTCCAGGGCGGCTGCCCCGAGGGCAGCGGCCGCGGCGGCCCGGGCTACCGCTTCGAGGACGAGGTCGGCACCGGCCTCTCCCACGAGCGCGGTGTGCTGTCGATGGCCAATGCCGGTCCGCGCACCAACGGCAGCCAGTTCTTCATCACCCACGTCCCCTGCCCGTGGCTGGACGGCAAGCACACCGTGTTCGGCAAGGTGCTCTCCGGCCAGGAGGTCGTCGACAGCATCAAGACCGGCGACGGCATCGAGAAAATCACCCTCGAAGGCGACGTCGACGCCGTGCTGGCCGCCAGGGCCGAGCGCGTGGCCGAGTGGAACAGGGTGCTGGACGAGGCCCAGCGCTGAGTCCCGCGGGCGGGGCCGGTGCTAGAATCCCGGCCCTGCCGCCACCGCCGAGGGGATCCCGATGCCGCAGTTGAGCCGTCGAATGGGCCACGCCAAGCCGAGCGCCATCATGGCGGTGGCGGAGAAGGCGAAAGCCCTCAAGGCCGCAGGCCGCGACATCATCAACTTCTCGATCGGCGTGCCGAACTTCCTGCCCGGCGAACACGTCTACGCCGCCGCCCGCGAGGCGCTGGCCAAGGACAGCGGCCAGTACGGCAGCAACCGCGGCGCCGACGCGCTGCTGGATGCCTTCATCGCCCACATGGGCCGCCTCGGCCTCGCCGGCTACACGCGCAAGCACTGCGCCACCGGCGTCGGCGCCAAGCACCTGCTGTACAACCTCGCCGAAGCCCTGCTCGACCCAGGCGACACCATTGCGTTTGCCACGCCGTACTGGACGACCTACGTCGACATCGCCGACATCGTCGGTGCGAAGATCCTGCTGCTGCCGGCCCCGGCCGCGCAGGACTACAAGATCACGCCGGCCCAGCTCGACGAAGCCCTGGCGCAGAAGCCCAAGGTCTACCTGTTCAACAACCCGTCCAACCCGACGGGCATGGTGTATTCGAAGGACGAGATCGCCGCGCTGGCCGAGGTCTTCGCGAAGCACCCGGACACCTGGATACTCAGCGACGACATCTACAACACGCTGGTGTTCGACGGCTTGGGCTACCACAACCTCGTCAACTTCCGTCCGGAGCTGCGCGAGCGCACCGTGTTCATCGACTCGCTGTCGAAGACCTACGGCATGCCGGGCTGGCGCGTCGGCCTGATGGCCGGCCCCGAGGCCATCGCGCAGGCCATCACCACGCTCAATTCCAACCACATCACCAACCTGCCGGAAGTGGTCACCGCCGCCGCCGTGGCTGCGTTGTCTGGCCCGCAGGACGTGCCGCGGCAGAAGTGCCGCGAGTTCGAGGCCAAGCGCGACATCGTGCTCGCGGCCCTTGCGGAGATCCCCGGCGTGCGCTGCCCGCGGCCGCAGGGGGCGTTCTACGTCTTCCCGGACATCAGCGTCGCCTTCGGCAAGTCGCACGGTGGCAAGGCGATCGCCAACGACGTCGATTTCTGCAATCGGCTGCTGGAAGCCGAAGGGGTGGCCTGCGTGCCGGGCTCGGCCTTCGGCGAACCGAGTGCTTTGCGCATCAGCTACACCTGCCCCGACGTGCAGCTGAAGGAGGGCCTGCGCCGCATCCAGGCCTTCTTCGCCGCGCTGGCGTGATGTGTTCCCGCTCGGCCCCGCGAGGCCGGGCCTTCCCCACGATTCGATCCAACGTCCAACCGGAGCCCGCCCCATGAAGAAGCCCGTCCGCGTCGCCGTCACCGGAGCCGCCGGCCAGATCGGTTACTCGCTGCTGTTCCGCATCGCCTCGGGCGAGATGCTCGGCCGTGACCAGCCGGTCATCCTGCAGCTGCTCGAGCTGCCGATGGAGAAGGCCCAGGCCGCGCTGAAGGGCGTGATCATGGAGCTCGAGGACTGCGCCTTCCCGCTGCTCGCCGGCGTGGTCGGCACGGCCGACCCGACGGTCGCCTTCAAGGACGCCGACGTCGCCCTGCTGGTCGGCGCCATGCCGCGCGGCCCGGGCATGGAGCGCAAGGACCTGCTGCTCAAGAACGCCGAGATCTTCACCGTGCAGGGCAGGGCGCTCGACGCCGTGGCCTCGCGCGACGTCAAGGTGCTGGTGGTCGGCAACCCGGCCAACACCAACGCCTACATCGCCATGAAGTCCGCACCCTCGCTGCCGGCCAGGAACTTCACCGCGATGCTGCGCCTCGACCACAACCGCGCGCTGTCGCAGCTGGCCGCCAAGGCCTTTGTTCCGGTCGGTGACATCGAGAAGCTGGTCGTCTGGGGCAACCACAGCCCGACCATGTACCCGGACTACCGCTTCGCCACCGCCGGTGGGGTTGCGCTCAAGGACCGGATCAACGACGAGAACTGGAACCGCGCCGAGTTCATCCCGAAGGTGGCCAAGCGCGGCGCGGCCATCATCGAGGCCCGCGGCCTGTCCTCGGCGGCCTCGGCGGCGAACGCCGCCATCGACCACGTCCGCGACTGGGTGCTGGGCAGCAACGGCCGCTGGGTGACCATGGGCATCCCGTCGGACGGCAGCTACGGCATCCCGAAGGACGTGATGTACGGCGTGCCGGTGGTCTGCGAGAACGGACGGTACGAGATCGTGCAGGGCCTCGCCATCGACGATTACTCGCGCGAGATGATGGACAAGACCCTCGCCGAGTTGGAAGAGGAACGCGCTGGCGTGGCGCATCTGCTGGGTTGATCGCTTGACGCCCCACCGGACCGAATCCAGACTCGGCCGCATGACCCGCTCCGTTCCCGCCCGGCGTCACAGCACAAGCGCGGCAGGCCTTGACCTGCCGATGCCGGCGACGGCGCGGGATCGCGTGCTGCGCGCCTTGGAACTCGGTCGCCGCGGCCAGCTGCTCCGTCGGATGGGCGAACGTGGTCGATCCGCAGGCATCGCTCGCCCTCGCTGAGCAGGTGGCCGAGACCGCCCGGCGCCTCGGGCTGGAGACCGCGCTGATCGGTGCCGCCGCCCTTGCCGTACACCGCTACACGCGCGGTACCGAGGATCTGGATCTGGCGGTCCATGTGGATCCGCACACCGGGTTGGTGGACCTGCAGCAAGCCCTTGAGACCGAAGGGCTGCGGACGGAATTGCGCTTCCCGGACGACGATGACCCGCTGGGAGGTGTGCTGGCCGTGCAGCTGCTGGCGAGCGACGGCGAGCCTGTCGCGGTGGTCGAGGTGGTCAACTTCCACAACCCCGGACGCCTCGCGCCTACGCCCGCCCCGCAGGCCATCGCCCGCGCGCAGGCCTTGTCGGACAGCGCCTTGCGCTGCGTGAAGATCGAGGATCTTGTTGCACTGAAGCTCTATGCAGGCGGCCTCGCTGACCATGCCGACGTGGTCCAGTTGCTGGCGCGTAATCGCGAAGTCGATCTCTCCGCTGTTCGTGCCGCGGCTTCGCCATTTGATCGCGATGGCCTGCTCGAATCCCTGATCGAGCAGGCGCTGAGGTCTCGGGATCGTCAGCGCTGAGCGCAGCGGGCTTGCTGCCTGCGAAGCGGGAGACGGTCGGGGTCGCGCCCGGATCGGCTAAAATGACTCTTTGGCCGGAGGCCGCATGTCCGTTTCGATCTCCCCCGGCGCGCGCTTCCGCGCCGCCCTCGCCGCCGAGTCGCCGCTGCAGGTGGTCGGCGCCATCAACGCCAACCACGCCCTGCTGGCGAAGCGCGCCGGCTACCGGGCGATCTACCTGAGCGGCGGCGGCGTGGCGGCCGGCTCGCTGGGCCTGCCGGACCTCGGCATCAGCGGCCTCGAGGACGTGCTGATCGACACCCGCCGCATCACCGACGTCTGCGACCTGCCGCTGCTGGTCGACATCGACACCGGCTTCGGCCCCAGCGCCTTCAACATCGCGCGTACGGTGAAGTCGCTGATCAAGGCCGGTGCCGCCGCCTGCCACATCGAGGACCAGGTCGGCGCCAAGCGCTGCGGCCACCGTCCGGGCAAGGAGGTGGTGGCGACCGAGGAGATGGTCGACCGCGTCAAGGCCGCGGCCGATGCGAAAACCGACCCGGACTTCTTCCTGATCGCCCGCACCGACGCCATCCAGGTGCATGGCGTGGACGCGGCCATCGAGCGCGCAATCGCCTGCGTCGAGGCCGGCGCCGACGGCATCTTCGCCGAGGCCTCCTACGACCTCGACACCTACCGGCGCTTCGTCGATGCGGTGAAGGTACCGGTGCTGGCCAACATCACCGAGTTCGGCAAGACGCCGCTGTTCACCCGCGAGGAGCTGGCCTCGGTCGGCGTCGCGATCCAGCTCTACCCGCTGTCGGCATTCCGCGCCATGAACCGGGCCGCCGAGGCCGTCTACACCGCGATCCGCCGCGACGGCCACCAGAAGGCCGTGCTCGATTCGATGCAGACCCGCGAGGAGCTCTACGAGCGCATCGGCTACCACGCGTTCGAGCAGCAGCTCGACGCCCTGTTCGCCACGAAGAAGTGAGGTCCGCCATGTCCGAGCAAGTCCTTCCCAAGGCCAAGAAATCGGTCGCCCTCTCGGGCACCGCCGCCGGCAACACCGCGCTGTGCACGGTCGGCCGCAGCGGCAACGACCTGCACTACCGCGGCTACGACATCAAGGACCTGGCCGATCACGCCAGCTTCGAGGAAGTGGCGCACCTGCTCGTCCACGGCGCCCTGCCGACGGTTTCGCAGCTCAGGGCCTACAAGGCGAAGCTGAAGCGCCTGCGCGGCCTGCCCGCCGTCGTCACCGACGCGCTGGAGCTGGTGCCGGCCGCGGCCCACCCGATGGACGTGCTGCGCACCGGCTGCTCGGTGCTGGGCACGGTGCTGCCGGAGCGCGAGGGCCACCCGGAGAACGAGGCCCGCGACATCGCCGATCGTCTCATCGCCAGCTTCGGCTCGATGCTGCTGTACTGGTGGCACTTCACCCGCAACGGCGAGCGCATCGAGACCCGGACCGACGACGACTCGGTCGCGGCGCACTTCCTGCACCTGCTGCACGGCGAGCCGCCGGGCGCGCTGCACGCCCGCGCGCTCGACCGCTCGCTGGTGCTCTACGCCGAGCACGAGTTCAACGCCAGCACCTTTGCCGCGCGCGTGATCGCCGGTACCGGCTCGGACCTGTATTCCTGCATCACCGGCGCCATCGGTGCCCTGCGCGGCCCGAAGCACGGCGGCGCCAACGAAGTCGCGATGGACATCATCGCCCGCTACACCAGCGCCGACGCCGCCGAGGCCGACATCCGCGCCCGCGTCGAGCGCCGCGAGATCGTCATCGGCTTCGGCCACCCGGTCTACACCATCGGCGACCCGCGCAACCCGATCATCAAGGAGATCTCGCGCGCCCTGTGCAAGGACGGCGGCAACGAGCTGCTGTTCGACGTCAGCGAGCGCATCGAGACGCTGATGTGGGACCTGAAGAAGATGTTCCCGAACCTCGACTGGTACAGCGCCAGCGCCTACCACATGATGGGCATCCCCACACCGATGTTCACGCCGCTCTTCGTCATCGCCCGCACCACCGGCTGGAGCGCGCACGTCATCGAGCAGCGCCAGGACGGCAAGATCATCCGCCCGAGCGCCAACTACGTGGGGCCGGAAGACCGCCCCTACCTGCCGATCGAGCAGCGTTGAGCGAAGGCCGCGAGCTGCCTGCGGCCTGCCCCGCCCCGCGGCGTGGCTTCAGTGCCGGCTGCCGCGACGGGCGTTGGCGCTGTCCTCGCGGGGGCGCAGGCGCTTGACCCGGAAGAAGGTGTGGTCGTCGATGGTGGCGACCCGGGGGTAGGTCGCCCAGTTCGGGTTGGCGAGGCGAAGGGCGGCGAAATGGCTGGCCCCGGGCACCACTTCGCGACGCTCGGTCGGCGGCCTGGCCCATTCCTTCTGGGTGGCGAAGGCGACCGCGACCGCGCGCTCCCAGGCTTCCGGGGTGCCCAGTCGGGTCGAGGGGGGCACCAAGGTGGGGGCGAATTGCTTGGGGGCGGTGACCACCGCGCAGACATCGTCGCCCCAGTAGCCGGAATCGCGGCGACGCAGGGCGACCTCGGCCACGGCGCGCTGGCCGAGTTCGGACTGGTCGCGGGCTTCGAGGTAGACGGTGGTGGCGAGGCAGAGCGGCTCGGCCTGGGCCGGCGGCAGCAGCGATGCCAACCAGAGGAGAAACGAGAGTTCCATGGCGTTCCTTGCTCCGTTGCGTCCTTGGCGTCCCGGCCGGTGGAAGGGCGGGCGGAACCAGGGACTTGGCGTAGGGGACGAACGGGTCCAGGGGTTCTGGGTCTGACCCGCCTTCCCTTGGCCCGCTGAAGCGGAGGGAAGCTCCCGAAGCGCCATGAGCCCGGGAGTCACGAAAACGCCGTACTGGCCATGGGGCGGTCGGGCGACGCGGCGAACCCTAGCCCCCGCTGCCGCAACGCGGGCTGAACGAGCGATCGCTAAGCTTTTGAATTGTTAGGGCTTTTGCTCCACCGCGGGCGCTGGATCGGCCCGTGGCGCCGGTCAGAGCGCGGCCGCCACGCGGGTGCCCTGGTCGATGGCGCGCTTGGCGTCGAGTTCGGCGGCCACGTCGGCCCCGCCGATCAGGACTGGCGTGGCGCCGGCTGCCAGCAGCGGTTCCATCAAATCGCGGCGTGGTTCCTGGCCGGCGCAGACCACCACGTGGTCCACCGGAAGCACGCGGTCCTTGCCCTCGATGCGGACGTGGAAACCGGCGTCGTCGACCTTCAGGTACTCCACCCCCCCGAAGGCCTTGACGCCCTTCATCTTCAGCGCGGCACGGTGGATCCAGCCGGTGGTCTTGCCGAGCCGCGCGCCGGGCCGACCGGGCGAGCGCTGCAGCAGCCAGACCTCGCGGGCCGCCGGCTCGGGCTGCGGCCGGGCGAGGCCGCCCGGACCCTCGAAGTCGGGGGCTACCCCCCATTCGGCCATCCAGGCTTGGACATCGAGGCTGGGCGAGGGGCCGGCATGGACCAGGTACTCGGCCACGTCGAAGCCGATGCCGCCGGCGCCGACGATGGCCACCCTGCGGCCGACCTGCACCTTGCCGGTCAGCACGTCGAGGTAGCGGACGACCTTGGGGTGGTCGTGGCCGGGGAAGCCCACCCCGCGCGGGACGATGCCGGTGGCGAGCAGCACCGCGTCGAAGCCGGCAAGATCGTCCGCGGCCACGCGGGTGTTCAGTCGCACCGCCACGCCATGCTTGCCCAGCAGGGTGTCGAAGTAGCGCAGGGTTTCAACGAACTCTTCCTTGCCGGGGATCTTCTTCGCCAGGTTGAACTGGCCGCCGATCTCCGCGGCGGCGTCGAACAGGGTCACGGCATGGCCGCGCTCGGCCGCGGTGGTGGCGGCCGCCAGCCCGGCCGGGCCGGCACCGACCACGGCCACCTTCTTCTTCTGCGTGGCGGGGCGGATGACGAGCTCGGTCTCGGCGCAGGCCCGCGGGTTGACCAGGCAGCTCGCCTTCTTGTTTTCGAAGACATGGTCGAGGCAGGCCTGGTTGCAGGCGATGCAGGTGTTGATCTCGGCCACCCGGCCTTCGCGGGCCTTGCGCACCCAGTCCGGGTCGGCGAGCAGCGGGCGGGCCATCGAGACGAGATCGATCTCGCCCGTGGCGAGGATGCGCTCGGCCACGTCCGGCATATTGATGCGGTTGGTGGCCACCAGCGGCAGGGCCACGTGCGGGCGCAGCTTGGCGGTTACCCCGGCGAAGGCGGCGCGCGGCACCGAGGTGGCGATGGTCGGCACCCGGGCTTCGTGCCAGCCGATGCCGGTGTTGAGGATGGTGGCGCCGGCGGCCTCGATGGCCTTGGCCTGCATCACGATCTCGTCCCAGGCGGCGCCACCGTCGACCAGTTCCAGCATCGAGAGGCGGTAGATCAGGATGAAGTCCGGCCCCACCGCCTCGCGGATGCGGCGCACGATCTCCACCGCGAAGCGCATGCGCTTTTCCGGCGTCCCGCCCCATTCGTCCGTGCGCTGGTTGGTGCGGGCGGAGAGGAACTGGTTGATCAGGTAGCCCTCGGAGCCCATCACCTCCACGCCGTCGTAGCCGGCGTCGCGGGCCAGCCGTGCGGTGCGCACGAAGGCGCGGATCTGCCGCTCGACCCCCCAGCCGGTGAGCGCGCGCGGCTTGAACGGGTTGATCGGCGCCTGGATCGCCGAGGCCGACACCGACAGCGGGTGGTAGGCGTAGCGGCCGGCATGCAGGATCTGCAGGCAGATCCTCGCGCCCTCGGCATGCACCGCCTTGGTCACGATGCGGTGCTTCTGGATCTCCCAGGGCCAGGAGAGCTTGCCGGAGAAGGGCTTGAGCCAGCCGACGAGGTTCGGCGCGATGCCGCCCGTCACCATCAGGCCCACGCCGCCGCGGGCGCGTTCGGCGAAGTAGGCGGCGAGCTTCGGGAAGTCGCGCGAGCGGTCCTCCAGCCCGGTGTGCATCGAGCCCATCAGCACGCGGTTGGGCAGGGTGCAGAAGCCGAGGTCGAGGGGGCGGAACAGGTGCGGGAAGGCGGCGGCCGTCATGGTCGATACGGTGGCGTAGGGCCTTTGCAGGATGCCGAGCCGGGGCGGGTCCGGCAAGCTGAACGCATTTCACGGCCATGCAGTTGCGCCGATTTAGCGGGGTGTTAACATCCGGCGGGCAAGGCCTGCCCCTCGGCCGGCCTGCAGGATCGCCCCACCCCTTCCAGGAGTCCGAGTGATGAAGAAGTCCCTTCTGTGCATGGCCGTGCTGGCCGCAGCCTGCGCCAACGCGGCGATCGCCAATGACCACGCCCACGACGACCGCTGGTACCTCGCCGGAACCACGGGCGTCAACCTCCAGGACAACGCGCGCGAGACCGCGACGACCGGTGAGTTCGGCATCGGCATCGGCCGATTCTTCACCCCGGAGTGGTCGTTCGACGTCACCTTGTATTCGGCCAACGCCCAGTTCGACCAGGTTCGCGACCTGAATTTCAGCCAGTACGGGTTCTCGGCCGACCTGCGCCGCCATTTCCGCAGTGCCGAGCGCGCCTGGTGGCCCTACCTGAAGGGCGGCGTCGGCATCCAGCGCGCCGAGGAGGAGTTCAACGCCTTCCCCAGCCCGAACTCGCCGGGCCAGCGCGCCGACAACAGCTTCGCCTTCGACCTCGGTGCCGGCTTGCAGGCCGCCTACACCCACTTCGACATGCGTCTCGAGGCCGGCGTCCGCACCGTGCTCGACGACCAGAGCCGCATCGGTCGTGGGAATGCCGATTCCTTCAGCGACCCCTACATCGCCCTGAGCCTGCTGGTGCCGCTGGGCGCCAAGGCCGCTCCGCCTGCGCCCGCTCCGGCCCCGGCCCCGGCTCCCGTCGCGCCGCCGGCCTGCGAGACGCTCGACGACGACGGCGACGGCGTCAACAACTGCATCGACCGCTGCCCGGGTTCGCAGGCCGGCCAGGCCATCGGTCCGGATGGTTGCCCGGTGCCGCTGACCATCGACCTGCGCGGCGTCAACTTCGACTTCGACCGCGCCACCCTGCGCCCAGACGCGATCGCCACGCTCAACCAGGCCATCGATATCCTGCGTCGCAACCCGCAGCTCCGCGTCGAAGTGGCCGGCCACACCGACCTCTGCGGCAGCGAAGCCCACAACCAGGCCCTGTCGGAGCGTCGCGCCCGCGCCGTGTTCGACCACCTGACCGCGAACGGCATCGACGCCGCGCGCCTGGTCGGCCCGATCGGCTTCGGCGAGAGCCGCCCGCTCGAGCCGACGCCGCAGACCTCGCCGGCCTGCCGCAGCGAGACCAACCGCCGCACCGAGCTCAACGTCCTCAACTGATCGCCACCGAAGGACGCACCACCCGAACGCCCCGCCCGCAGCGGGGCGTTCGTTTTCCGGCGCAAGGACGTGGATCCGGGCGCCTTGTCTCCGCCATGGTCGCTGCGTAAGCTCCCGATGTCTTTGCTCGTGGAGCCCGCCATGGCCCGTCCGACCTCGCCGGTCCTCGCCCTTCTGGTGCTGTTCGCCGCGGGCCTTTCGCTGCCGGCCAGCGCCGCCCCGGCGGAGGAACTCTCCGGCACCGTCCTGCCCCTGCTGGCCGCCCCGGTCAGCGCGGCGGGCTTCCTCGAACGCGTGCGCCGGCCGCAGGTCGCCACCGCGCCGGCCTACGTGCCACGGACCGCCCACGACAATTCGCCCTACCGCTTCAACATGACCCAGAACGGTCGGCGCATGACCGCCGAGGAGTTCGAGGCCTGGATGCGGGCCCGTGGCATCCGTGTGGCCACCGGCCGCACGGCCGCCGCGCCGGCCGCGGCCGCACCGGCGGCCACGGTGGCCGCCCCGGCCTGCACGCCGACCGTCGCGATCACCTGCTAGCGGCGCGCCCTCCCTCCCGGGCGCACCTGCCCGCGTAGTCTCCGGGCCTGATCGTCCCGAGCGCGCGGGAAGCAGGTGGCCCGATCCGCCGACAGGCTCGCCTCTCCCGCTGTTCCGCGACCGGCGAGCCTGCGATAGCTCAGCGATTCACGAAACGGTAGTGGGCCACGCCCCACTCGCTGCCGCCGGCGTGGCCGAACATCTCGGCGCAAGCCATCCAGAACATCCGCCAGCGCTGCGCCCAGAGCGCCGCGTCGCGCGCCCCGTAGGTGCCCGCGAGCACCTGCAGCACCTCCTTGGCGTGCCGATCCTGCCGTGCCAGCCAGAGGTCGGCGGTGCGCTGGTAGTGGCGGCCGGAGAGCAGCCAGCGCTGCTCGATCCTGAGGTCGGCCTGGAAGTGCAGCAGGGTGTCGGCGCTCGGCATCAGGCCGCCGGTGAAGAAATGGCGGCCCATCCAGTTGTCCTCGCCCGCGGTCTCGAACGGGTACATCAGGCTGCGGTGGCAGAAGATGTGCACGAACAGCTTCCCGCCGGGCTTCAACCAGCCGGCGATGTTGCCGAGCAGCCGCTCGTAGTTGCGCATGTGCTCGAACATCTCGATCGAGACGCAGCGGTCGAAACGCCCGGCCGGGAGTTCGAGGTGGTTGACGTCGGCGGTGAGGATCTCGACGTTGCCGAGGCCGCGCGCCGCCGCTTCGGCGAGGATGTGCTCGCGCTGGGTGCGGGAATTGGAGACGCCGGTGATCCGTGCGCCCGGGAAGCGTTCGGCCATCCACAGCGTGAGCGATCCCCAGCCGCAGCCGAGTTCGAGGATGTGCTGGCCGTCGGCCAGCTCGGCGCGCTCGCCGTAGAGCGCCAGCATGGCTTCCTCGCCCTCGTCCAGGCTCTCGGTGCCGAGCGGGTAGTAGCCGCTCGAATACTTCAGCCGCTTGCCGAGGCAGAGCTGGAAGAAGCGTGTCGGCACCTCGTAGTGCTGGGTGTTGGCGGCATCGACCGCGAGGGCGATGGCGCTGTCGCGCAGTTCCGCGAGCAGGGTGCGGTAGCGGGTGTCGGCTCGCTCGGTGTCGGCCCGGTGTTCGTCGCGCAGGCGCTGGGCGCAGAGCTGGCGGATGCCGAGGCGGGTGAGGCGGTCCGGGATCAGGCCGCGTTCGCAGAGTTCGATGAGTGCCATGGCGTCCTCAATGCCGTGGGGAGCGCGCCGTTTTCGGCGGCCAAGGGAAGAAGGCGCTGACCTCCTGCTGGTAGCGGCGGTAATCGTCGCCGCGCGAGCGCAGGGCCTGGGCTTCGGTCCAGGGGATGCCGCTGACCCGCCAGAGGAACAGCAGCATGACCACCGGGCCGAGCAGGCTCCAGAGGAAGTACGGGCCGCACCAGGCCAGCAGCGCGTAGGCGAACCAGTGCAGCCACTCGAAGAAATAGTTCGGATGCCGCGACCAGGCCCACAGGCCGACCCGGCAGGTCTTGCCGCGGTTGCCCGGATGGGCGCGGAACACGGCGAGCTGGCGGTCGGCCAGCGCCTCGCCGCCGACCGCGAACAGCCAGACCAGCACGGCGAGGACGATGCTGGGCTCGAACCCGTCGGCATCGGCCCCGGCCGCCGCGGCGAAGGGGATGGAGAACAACGCGACGAGGAAGGCCTGGAACTGGAAGAACAGGAACCAGCGCCAGCCGCCGTCGCCGATGGCGGCGCGCATGGCCTGGTAGCGGCCGTCCTCGGGTTCGCGCAGCACCCGGTGCAGCAGGTGCAGGCACAGCCGTGCGCCCCAGAAGCCGCCGAACAGGGCGACGAGCGCGCGCGGCACGGCGTCGCCTCCGCCGGCCGCACCGGCGAACAGGGCCGCCGCCGCCATCAGGCCGGCCCAGCCGACATCGACGAAGCCGGCGTTGCGCAGGCGCATCGACAGCGCCCAGACCGCGGTCATGCCGAGGGCGGCGCCAAGCCAGGTCCACAACACGATCGGCAGAAGGCTCATACCGTCGCTCCGGCCGGTGGCATGCGTCGCGCCCAGTGCGCCTCGAGATGGTAGAGCAGCGGCAGCGCCAGCGCCCAGGCCAGGGCCAGGGCGGCATAGACCAGCAGGGGGGCGGCGGTGAGTTCCACCGCATCGAAGCCGCGTGCCGCGCCCCAGTAGGCGAGCGGGCCGCCGACCAGGCCGAGCAGGGCGGCCGCCAGCGGGCGGCCGTCGAGGAAGGCCATCGAATGGTGCAGGGTGAGGGCGAAGCCCAGCCACATGGCGAGGATCCAGACCGGAGCCAGCGAAGGCCACGGCCAAGGGCTGGCGAAATCGAGCCAGCCGGCGAGCGCGAAGGTCGAATCGACGACGATGCCGAGCGGCAGGGCGATGGCCAGCATGCGCAGGTCACGGGCGGGGCTGGGGGTGGCCGCGAGGTGGAGGACGGCGAACACCAGCAGGGCGGTCGGCCCCAGCCAAGGCAGGCCCTGCCCGGCACCCCAGGCGGCGGCGAGCCACACGATCTGGAAGCCGAGGAAGTTCAGCAACGGGAAGCGAACGCGCATCAGACCGCCTCGGCGGCCGGGATCCAGGCCTCGCGGCGGTTGCCGGGACGGGCGAGAAGCAACTGCGAGACGCCGATCGACCGTTCCAGGAAACCGCCCTCGCAGTAGGCGAGGTAGAACTCCCACAAGCGGATGAAGCGCTCGTCGTGCCCCAGCTCGCGGACCTCCGGCAGCCGGGCCATGAAGCGTTGCCGCCAGTGCCGCAGGGTCAACGCGTAGCTCGGGCCGAAGTCCTCCTGCGAGACGAGGCGCAGGTCGGTGCTGCGCGCCATCGCGCCGGCGATGGCGCTGATGCAAGGGATGAAGCTGCCGGGGAAGACATGGCGCTTGATGAAGTCGACCGCGTGCAGCGCCCGTTCATAGCGGTGGTCCTCGATGGTGATGGCTTGCACCAGCGCCAGTCCCTCGGGGGTGAGCAGCCCGGCGCACTTCGCGAGGTAGGTGTCGAGGTACTGGTGGCCGATCGCCTCGATCATCTCGATGGAGACGAGCTTGTCGTAGCGGCCGGAAAGGTCGCGGTAGTCCTCGAGCAGCACCGTCACCCGGTCCGAGAGCCCGGCGCGGGCGACGCGCTCGGTGGCCAGCGCATGCTGCTCCCGCGAGATCGTCGTGGTGGTGACGCGGCAGCCGAAGCGTTGCGCGGCGTACAAGGCCATCCCGCCCCAGCCGGTGCCGATCTCGACGAGATGGTCGGCGGGCCCGAGGTCGAGCTTGCGGCAAATCCGCTCGAGCTTTCGCCGCGAGGCGGTTTCCAGCGGTTCGTCCGGCGAGGCGAAGATCGCCGAGGAATACATCAGGTCCTCGCAGAGGAACAGCCGGAACAGGGCGTTGCCGAGGTCGTAGTGGGCGGCGATGTTCTTCCTCGCGCCGGCGCGGGTGTTGCGGCGCAGGGCGTGGGCGGCCTTGAGCAGCAGGCCCGCGAGGCGGGCGATGCCCCCGTCCATGGCGTCGAGCCGGTCGCGGTTGAGCACCAGCAGGCGCATCAGGCCGACCAGGTCGTCGCAGTGCCATTGCCCGTCCATGTAGGCCTCGGCGGCGCCGACCGAGCCACCGGTGGCGATGCGGGCGTAAGCGGCCTGGGCGTCGATCACCAGGCGCACGTCGGGCGCGCCGGGCCGGGGCTCGGCCTCGCCGAACCGCACCTCGCCGCAGGCATCGGCGACCACCAGCCGGCCGTGGCGCAGTCCGGCGAGGACGTCGAGCACGCGCTGCCGCCACCAGCGGTCGAGGCCGCCGGTGGCCGGGCGTTGGGCATCGAGGGCGTCGGCCGGGAGGCTCATCGTTCAGCGGTGGGCGGTGGGGTTCGGGTGGGGGTGGAAGGGCACGCGCTTCAGGGCGAGGCGGAGGGCGTTCCAGTAGATGCCGGCCACCACCTGCAAGCTCATGAAGGGATAGCGTCCGAGGCATGAAGCCAACGTGTTGCCCTGCAACGGGCGGCGTTCGAGCGTGAGCGTGGCGTCGAATTCGCGCACCGTGCCGGCCAGCACGTCCATGTGGACGCGCAGATCCTCGCCGGGCGGGGTGAACACCCAGTGGTAGCGGCGCGCCATCGGCAGGAAGGGCGAGATGTGGAAGGCCTTGTCGAAGCCGAAATGCAGGGCGCGGCCCCGGGCTTCGGCGCGTTCCACCGGCAACAGGTAGGCGTGGCGCTCGCCCCAGGGCGTGTTGGTGATCTCGGCCAGGATCCAGTCGAGCGTCGCGCCGTCCTCGCGGTAGCCGTAGTAGAAGCTCACCGGGTTCTGCACGTAGCCGAAGTAGCGCAGGTGGGTGAGCAGGCGGATCGGGCCGGCCGCCGGCCGTCCCAGTTCGGCCTCGACGTGCCGGCGCACCGCCAGGTCGAGCGGCAGGGTGGCATCGCCGAAGTAGTCGCTGCGGCGGAACTCGGCGAGGTTGCGGCGGCCCACCGACCAGAACCAGCGCCCGGCGAAGACGCGATCGAGTTCGCCGAGGTCGAGCAGGGGCTGGAACAGGCGGTAGCGGAAGGCATGCGCGACCGGGGCGTGGCGGCGGTGCCGCACCACGCCCTCGTAGATCGCGCTGGCCAGTGCCGCCGCCATGCCCGCCTCAGGTCGCACCGGCGCTGGCGGCGAGCAGACCGTCGGCGGCGGCATAGCCGGCGCGGATGCCGTCCTCGTGGAAGCCGAAGCCCCACCAGGCGCCGGCGAAGGCGGTGCGGCGGCGGCCCTGCAACTCGGCCTGGCGGGCCTGCGCGGCGACGCCGGCGTGGGTGTAGACCGGGTGGTGGTAGGTCATCTTCGCGATGATCTTCGCCGGGTTGATCGCCGCCGTGCGGTTCAGCGTGACCACGAAGGGCTCCGGCGCGTCGAGCCCCTGCAGCAGGTTCATGCAGTAGCTCACGCTGCACTCGGCGCCCGGTTCGGCGGGTACGAAGGCGTTCCACGCCGCCCAGGCCTTGGGGTGGCGGGGCAGCAGGCGGCGGTCGGTGTGCAGCACCACCTCGTTGCGCTGGAACGGCACGGCGCCCAGCACCTCGCGTTCCAGCCCGTCGGCATCGCCGAGCAGGGCCAGCGCCTGGTCGCAGTGGGTGGCGAGGACGAGGGCATCGAAGCGTTCGCTGCCGGCGACGTGCTCGACGGTGACGCCATCGGCATCGCGCAGCACGCGCCGCACCGGGCAGGCGAGCCGTACATCGACCGTCCAGCGCGCCCGCATCGCCTCGACGTAGCGGGCCGAGCCGCCGACCACCGTACGCCACTGCGGCCGCCCGTCCACCTGCAGCATGCGGTGGTGGTCCATGAAGCGGACGAGGTACTTGGCGGGGAAGTCGAGGATCCGCGCCGAAGGCGAGGACCACAGCGCCGAGGCCATCGGCACCAGATGCGCCTCGCGGAACAGTCGCGAGTAGCGGTGCCGTTCGAGGTACTCGCCGAGCGAGGGGCCGGGCCCGGGGTCGGCGAGCAGCGCACCGGCCTCCCGGTAGAAGCGCAGGATGTCGCGCACCATGCCGAGGAAGGAAGGCGAGAGCAGGTTGCGGCGCTGGCAGAACAGCGCGTCGAGGGTGGTGGCGTTGTATTCGAGTCCACTCGACTCGACCTGCACGCCGAAGCTCATGGTGGTGTCGCGCGAGGCGACGCCGAGTTCGTCGAACAGGGCGGTGAGCAGCGGGTAGTTGTGCGCGTTGTGGACGATGAAGCCGCTGTCGACCTGGTAGTCCCGGCCGGCCAGAGTCACCGCGTGCGTGTGGGTGTGGCCGCCGAGCCGGGCCTCCGACTCGAACAGCACCACCTCGTGCCCGCGCATCAGGCGCCAAGCGGCGGAAAGGCCGGCGATGCCGCTGCCGACGACGGCGATCCTCATGCATGCGCTCCTTGCGGCAGGCGGTTCAGGCCGGTCCGGCCTGCGGGCGGCGGAAGGCCTCGGGCACCGGCTTCAGGTCCCAGACCAGGCGCAGGAAGCTCAGGACCTTCAGGCCGTAGTAGGTGAAGTCGTATTCCCACCAGCGGAAGCCCTGCCGCGCCGAGCCGGGGTAGTGGTGGTGGTTGTTGTGCCAGCCCTCGCCGAAGGTGAGCAGGGCGAGGAACCAGTTGTTGCGCGAGTCGTCGCGGGTGGCGAAGCGCCGCGTGCCGAAGCGGTGGGCCAAGGAGTTGATCGTCACCGTGACGTGGAACAGCACCACGGTGGAGACGAAGAAGCCCCAGACCAGCAGCTGCGGGCCGTTGGTCCCGAGCCCCGGCGCGGCGTCCTCCAGCCAGGCGCCGAGCAGGAACAGCCCGGTCGCGAGCAGCACCGGCACCAGCAGGTCGAAGCGGTCGAGCAGGCGCAGCTCGGGGAAGCGGGCGAGGTCCTTGACCGCATCAAGGTCGGTGCGGAAGGCTCCGCGGGTCAGGAACCAGCCCATGTGGCTGTGCCAGAAGCCGTGCTGCCTGGGCGAGTGCGGGTCGGCCTCGGTATCGCTGGCGCGATGGTGCTGGCGGTGGTGCGCCGCCCACCACAACGGGCCGCGCTGCACGCTGCTGGCACCGAGCACCGCGAACACGAACTGCACCGGTCGCGAGGTGCGGAAGGCCTTGTGCGAGAAATAGCGGTGGTAGAAGCCGGTGATCGCGAACATGCGCACCGCGTACAGGACCACCGCCACGGCCACCGCGAACCAGGACACCCCGACCACCAGCACGCCGAGGCAAGCGAGGTGCAGCCCGATGAAGGGCAGGGCGCGCAGCCAGTCGATGCGGCGGGCTTCGGCTTCCGGTACGGCCTCGGGTGCGCTGGTGTCGAACCAGCGCACGAGGGCGGTCAGCGCCCTGCGCCAGGGGGCGGATGCGGGGTCGTGTGGCATGCCGGCATTCTGGGCGGCCCGGCGGTGAGAAGCCGGTGAATCGCCCCGCCGGCCCTCACGCCGGCTCGACGTCGACCTCGGCGCGCAGAGACTGGGCGATGAAGCAGTTCGCGTGCGCCCGCTCGTGCAGGCGTGCCAGTTCGGCGGCATCCGGCTGCTTCGGGCCGGAGAAGCGCACCTGCGGCCGCAAGCGGATGCGGGTGATCGCCATTTTACCGTCGGCGTTCTTGTCGAGCCGGCCGGCGGCATCGTCGGCGTAGTGTTCGACGACGTAGCCGCGCTTGGCGCAGACGGCGAGGAAGGTCAGCATGTGGCAGGAGGCCAAGGCGCCGACCAGCAGGGTCTCCGGGTTCAGCGCCGCCGGATTGCCGAGGTAGTCGGGGGCCGCGGAGGCCAGGTTCGACTGGCCGTTCTCGAAGCGCAGGACGTGGTCGCGCGAGTAGGACTCGTGGCTGAACTCGCGGCCATCGAGCGACCAGGCCACGTGGGCGGTGTGTTCGGACATCGGGGTGCTCCTGGGAAGGGTGTCCAGCGTAGCCAAACCGGCGCGCCCTCGCCGATCATCCGCCGATGCCCACCGTCCCACCCGCCCGTCCACCCCGCCACGGCGTCGCCCGCGTGCTCTCCAAGGCCGGCATCGCCTCGCGGACGCAGGCAGCCGCGTGGGTGCGCGAGGGGCGCGTCAGCGTGGCCGGGCGCGTGGTGCGCGACCCGGAGCATCCGGTTCGCGCCGACGTCGACGAGGTGTGCGTCGATGGGCGCCCGCTCGGTGCGGAGGCCCGCGTCTATGTGGCCCTGAACAAGCCGCGTGGCCTGGTGACCAGCGTCAGCGACGAGAAGGGCCGCGATACCGTGTACCGCTGCCTCGACGGTGCCGGCCTGCCCTGGGTGGCGCCGGTCGGTCGCCTCGACCGGGCCAGCGAGGGCCTGCTGCTGTTCTCGAACGACCCGGCCTGGGCCGCCGCCATCACCGATCCGGCCACCGGCCCGGACAAGACCTACCACGTCCAGGTCGAGGGCGTGCCCGGCGATGCTGCGTTGGCGGCGATGGTCAAAGGTCTCGACGAGGGTGGCGAGCGACTGTCGGCCAAGGCCGTGCGCCTGCTGCGCAGCGGCGGCAAGACGGCTTGGCTCGAAGTGGTGCTGGACGAGGGCAAGAACCGGCAGATCCGCCGATTGGCCAAGACCGCCGGGCATCCGGTGCTGCGCCTGATCCGTGTCGCCATCGGGCCGCTGGCCCTGGGCGAACTGCCGAAAGGCGGCTGGCGGCACCTGAAGGCCGAGGAGGTGGAGGCCCTGCGTACTTGATCGCTTTCTCAAGCCTTGATCACACCCAGCTCGCGGCCGACTTTCGCGAACGCGGCGATGGCGCGATCGAGGTGCTCGCGGGTGTGGGCGGCGCTCATCTGCGTGCGGATGCGGGCCTGGCCCTTCGGCACCACCGGGAAGAAGAAGCCGATGGCGTAGATGCCTTCCTCCAGCAGACGCTCGGCGAAGCGCTGGGCGAGCGGGGCCTCGTGCAGCATCACCGGGCAGATCGGGTGCGTACCGGGTTTGATCTCGAAGCCGAGCTTGACCATCTCCGCGCGGAAGTAGGCGGTGTTCGCGGCGAGCCGTTCGCGCAGCTCGCCGGCCTTGCCGAGCATGTCGAAGGCGGTGAGGCCGGCGGCCACCACGTGCGGCGGCAGCGAGTTGCTGAAGAGGTAGGGTCGCGAGCGCTGGCGCAGCAGTTCGATGGTCTCGCGGCGGCCGGTGGTGAAGCCGCCCAGCGCGCCGCCCATGGCCTTGCCCAGCGTGCCGGTGAAGATGTCGATCTTGTCCATCACGCCCTTGACCTCGGCGCTGCCACGGCCGGTCGCGCCGAGGAAGCCGGTGGCGTGGCACTCGTCGATGTGGACCATCGCGCCGTACTTCGCCGCCAGCGCGGTGATCTCGTCGAGCGGGGCGATGAAGCCGTCCATCGAGAACACGCCGTCGGTGGTGATGAGGACATCGCGTGCGCCGTCGGCGCGGGCCTGCTGGAGCTGCTTCTCCAGGTCGGCCATGTCGCCGTTGGCGTAGCGGTAGCGCTTCGCCTTGCACAGGCGAACGCCATCGATGATCGAGGCGTGGTTCAGGCTGTCGGAAATGATCGCGTCCTGCTCGCCCAGCAGCGGCTCGAACAGGCCGCCGTTGGCATCGAAGCAGGCGGCGTAGAGGATGCTGTCCTCGGTGCCGAAGAACCCGGCGATCTTCGCCTCCAGCTGCTTGTGCAGGTCCTGGGTGCCGCAGATGAAGCGCACCGAGGCCACACCGAAACCGTGGCTGTCGAGCGCGGCCTTGGCGGCGGCGATGATCTCCGGATGATCGGCGAGGCCGAGGTAGTTGTTGGCGCAGAAGTTGAGCACCGTGCGGCCGTCGGCGAGCCGGATCTCGGCCGACTGCGGGCCCACGATGACGCGTTCGGCCTTGAACAGGCCGGCACGCCGGATCTCGGCGAGTTCGGAAGCGAATCGATCCTGGGCGGGCGCGGCGGGGTGGTTCTCGGCCATCGGGTCGGTCCTGGGCGGGGCGGCGGGAAGGGGCGACATTATGGCCCCTGCCGCGGTCACCCCGTGCCGGCGAGCGGTGCCGAAGACGGGACGAGCGGCTTCCGCTGGCGGCTCCCGCTTGACACACTTCACGCTTGTAAAACATGTTGAGGGTCCGGACCTTCTGCTCCGGCCCAGGAAACCATGTCGCGCGCACTCCAAATCGGGCTGGTCGAAGACGACCCCACGCAGGCGAAGATCATCGGCACGCTGGTGCGCAATGCCGGGATGGACTGCCTGCACTACGCCTCCGAGCTGGAGTTCCGGCGCCGGCTCGGGCCGGAGTCGATCGACCTGTTGCTGCTCGACTGGAACCTGCCCGGGGTTTCCGGCCTCGAACTGCTGCGCGAACTGCGCCAGGCCAGCAGCACCTTGCCGGTGATCTTCCTGACCGGCAACGACCAGGAGACCGACATCGTCACCGGACTGCAGGCCGGTGCCGACGACTACATCGTCAAGCCGGCCCGGCCCGGTGAACTGATGGCGCGCATCCAGGCCGCGCTGCGCCGTTCCGCGCCCTCCGGCGGGCCACCGGTGATCGAGGATTCGGAACCCTTCGGCTTCGACCTCGAGCGCCGTCGCCTCACCCTGCACGGGGAGGCGGTGGAACTCACCGACCGCGAGTTCGACCTGCTGGTGTTCCTGTTCCAGCGCCGCGGCAAGGTGGTCAGCCGCGAGACCCTGCTCTCGCAGGTCTGGAAGGTCGGGCCGAACGTCGCCACCCGCAGCATCGACACCTACGTCAGCCGCCTGCGCAAGCGTCTCGGCCTGCAGGATGGCAGCGAGTGGCGGCTGGAAGGCATCTACCAGCACGGCTACCGGCTGGTCCGCGCCCAGCCGGAGGATCCCCCCGCCCTTCCCATGTCGGAGGCGCAGACCGGCTGAAGGCCGGGCGCCGCGCCCTCAGGGCGGTGGCAGGGCCGGGGCAGGGACCTGCATCCGCGCCGGCCCGATCGCCTCCTCGAGGATCGACCAGCCCTGCGCCAGCAGCGCGGCGCGCGCCTCCGGGCTGGCGCTGCGGCCGACCAGCAGATGGCGGTCGGCCACCGCGGCGAAGCCCGGCGCCGCGAAGTGGGCGGCGGTGTCCGGCGTCCACGCCAGCCGGTCCACCGGCAGGGCCAGCCACAAGCGCTCCTCGCCGTCGCGCATCACCAGCGCCTGGCCGACCGCCTCGAAACGCAGCGGGAAGCGCGCCTGCGCCGCGACCAGCAGGTGCAGCAGGTCGACCAGGTAACGGGCATCGACCTCACGTTCGACCGCGGCGGCCACGTCCAGCAGCAGGTCGCAACCCTGTTGCGGGGCGAGCGCCAGCAGGGCCTCGACCACCGCGGTCTGCAGGGGCGGGCTGAAGCGGGCGTTGTCGAGGAACCCGTCGCGGGCGGTCGTGCCGCAACGCAACACTGCCAGCCGCTGTCGGTTCCAGGCCGTGATCGTCTCCGGCGACCGCGTCCACACCAGCCGGTGCACGCGATGGCCGGTCGAGAGCGCGGCGCCGGCCGCGGGCCCGAGTTGGCCGAGGCCGGCCCCGAGGCTGCGCCGGCCCGCCAGTGCGGCCCAGGCCAGGCGATCCATCTCGGCGTCCAGCCAGGGGTTGCCGGAGTAGGGGTCGATGCCGAGCCGCTGTGCCAGTTCGCGGCGGGCATCGCCGTAGCCCAGCCAGCGCTGCCCGAGCCGCAGCGCCAGGTTACCGCCGGCCCGCCACCAGGGTTCGCTTTCCGGGCCGGTTTCCAACTCGATGCCGGGGCGCAGCCGCAGTTCCGACCCGGCCGCCGGCGCGGCCATCGCTTCGGCGGCGCGCTCACCGGCGTCGGCGGCCTGCCGCCCCAGTTCACCGGCACGGCGGCCGACCAAGCGCAGGGCCCCCGCCGGCAGGCCGATCACGCTCTCCACCGGTCGCCCGACCACGGCCCCGAGTGCGCTGCCGGTGTCCTCCAGGACGGCCCAGGCCGCCGCCCCGGCGGCTTCGGCGCGGCCGATGGCCCGCAGTTCCTGCAAGACCTCCATCTCGGCGACCCGTTGCGCCAGCAGGTCGAGGCCCTCGACCTCCAGCAGCGGAGGGTCGAGGGCATCGGCACCGGGGGGCAGGCGGGGATGCAGGCGGAACCGTGCCAGGTGCCCGACCAGCCGGGCACAGGGTTCGACCACGAAGTGCTGCCCCTCCAGCAGGCTGGCCGGGGCGATGCGTGCCGCCGGGAGGGCATCGGGGTCGGGGCAGTCCGGCAGGGAGGAGGCGTGCGCAGGGGCGGCGGCCAAGAGGACGCCGGCCAGCAGGGCCAGCGCCGGTCGCGGGAGGCGGGGCATCAGTCGAAGCGTTTCTCGAGGTGGTAGCGGACGAAGCCCGGTGGATTGTCCGCCTGCTCCCCGAACCTGCGGTAACCGAGTCGCGTGTAGAACTCGAGAGCCTGGAACTCGATGGTGTCGAGGTAGACGCCGAGCGCGCCGCGCTGCCGCGCCCACTGCTCGGCGTGTTCGAGCAGCTGCGCGCCGATGCCGGTGCGGCGGCGCTCCGGCGCGACCGCGAGCATGGTCACGTGCAGCCAGCCGAGGCCGTATTCACCGACCAGGCCGCCGGCCAGCCCTTCGTCGCCGTCCAGCGCGGTGATCACCAGCGGCAGCCAGTCCGGGCGGCCGATGAAGCGCGCGTTGTAGTCGCGCAGCATCTCGCGGATCGCCAGTGCACGCTCGCCGTCGAGGTCGGGGTCGACCGTGATCCGGACCGTGGAAGCGGGGCACATGGGCGGGACCCTCGTCGGAGTGGGCGGCGCGGGACCTGGCCCCGCCGCGGGTCACAACCAGCTGCAGACGACCTTGCCGCAGCTGCCGGCTTCCATCAGGTCGAAGCCGCGCTGGAAGTCGTCGATGTGGATCTGGTGCGTCAGCACCTTCTGCAGCGGGAAGCCGGTCAGCACCATCTGCGTCATCTTGTACCAGGTCTCGTACATGCGCCGGCCGTAGATGCCCTGCACGGTGAGCCCCTTGAAGATGATGCAGTCCCAGTCGACACCCGTGCCCTTGGGCAGGATGCCGAGCAGCGCGATCTTGCCGCCGTGGTACATGCAGTCGAGCATGTCGTTGAAGGCCTGCGGGTTGCCCGACATCTCCAGCCCGACGTCGAAGCCCTCCATGTGCAGGTCGGCCATCACCTCCTTCACCGACTGCTTGGAGACGTTGACCACGCGGGTGGCGCCCATGTCGGCGGCGAGCTTCAGGCGGTAGTCGTTGATGTCGGTGACGACCACGTTGCGCGCGCCGATGTGCTTGCAGATGCCGGCGGCGATGATGCCGATGGGGCCGGCGCCGGTGATCAGCACGTCCTCGCCGATCACGTCGAACTCCAGCGCGCAGTGTGCGGCGTTGCCGTAGGGGTCGAAGAACGCCGCCAGCTCCGAGGGGATCTGGTCCGGGATCGGCCACAGGTTGGCGGCCGGCATCGCGATGTACTCGGCGAAGGCGCCGGCGCGGTTCACGCCGATGCCGACCGTGTGCGGGCACAGGTGCTGTTTGCCGGCGCGGCAGTTGCGGCAGACGCCGCAGACGATGTGGCCTTCCGCCGAGACACGCTGGCCGACGTGGTAGCCGGTGACGCTGGCGCCCAGTTCGACGATGCGGCCGACGAACTCATGGCCGATGACGAGGCCCGGCGTGATGGTGCGTTGGCTCCACTCGTCCCACTTGTAGATGTGCAGGTCGGTGCCGCAGATGGCGGTCTTCTCGAGCTTGATCAGCACCTCGTTGGGGCCGATCCGCGGGACCGGCACCTCCTCCATCCAGATGCCCTTGCCGGCATGGCGCTTGACCAGCGCCTTCATGCTCATGCCCATCGTCGCGCGCTCCGCGGGCCGCCCGGCCCGGACGCCGCAAAGTATAGACTGCGCCCTCCATCCGCCGCTCCAGAGGGCTTCCCCATGCGCCGCTTCCCCACCGCGTTCGCCTTGGCCGCCGGCCTGTTCGCCGCGCCGCTCGCCGCCGCCGAGGGCATGTGGGTGCCGCAGCAGTTGCCGGAGATCGCCGGCCCCCTGCGCGAGGCCGGCCTCGAACTGCCGCCGGAACAGCTGGCCGACCTCACCGGCGATCCGCTGGGCGCGGTGGTGGCGCTCGGCGGTTGCACCGCCAGTTTCGTCTCCCCCGAAGGGCTGGTGGCGACCAACCACCATTGTGCCTACGGCGCCATCCAGCTCAATTCCACGCCCGAGCGCAACCTGATGGCGCTGGGCTTCAACGCCGCCACGCAGGAGCAGGAACTCTCCGCCGGCCCGAACGCCCGGGTGTTCGTGATGGACCGCATCACCGACGTCACCGCCGAGGTGCGGCGCGCGTTGGCCCCCGCCCGCGACGGCCTCGCCCGGCAGGCGGCTTTCGAGGCGGTGCAGCGTGCGCTGGTCGCCGATTGCGAGCGCGAGCCGGGCTACCGCTGCACCCTGTCTGGCTTCTTCGGCGGCCAGACCTTCCGGCTGGTGCGGCAGCTGGAGATCCGCGACGTGCGCCTGGTCTACGCGCCGCCCTCGTCGATCGGCAATTTCGGCGGCGAGATCGACAACTGGATGTGGCCGCGCCACACCGGCGATTTCACCTTCTACCGCGCCTACGTCGGCCCGGACGGCCGCCCCGCCGCCTACGCGCCGGAGAACGTCCCCTTCCGGCCGCGCCACTGGCTGCGGCTCGCCGATGCGCCGCTTGAGGCCGGCGATTTCGTGATGGTGGCCGGCTTCCCCGGCCGGACCCAGCGCTACGCCCTCTACGAGGAATTCCGCAACGCCGCCGACTGGCAGTTCCCGGTGCTCGGCCGCCACCTGCGCAACACCGTCGCCCTGGTCGAGCGCGCCGGTGCCGCCGACCCCGAGGTCGCGGTGCGCTACGCCGCCACCGTGCGCGGCTGGCAGAACGCGATGAAGAACTGGGAGGGCCAACTCGCCGGCTTCGCCCGTATCGACGCCGCCGCGCGCAAGCGCGCGGCCGAGATGGCCGTGCTGGACTGGCTGCGCGCCGGTGCGCCGGGGGGCGGGCTGGACGCCGCCGCCCGCCGCGAGGCGCTGGCCGCCCATCAGCGGCTGGTGGCGCACATCCTCGCCGCGCGAGCCCAGCGCGAACGCAACCTCGTGTTCACCCAGATCGGCAACACCGGCCTGCTCGCCGCGCTGCGCCAGGCCTACCGGCTTTCGCGCGAATCGGCCAAGCCCGATGCGGAGCGCATGCCCGGCTTCCAGCAGCGCGACCGTGCCGCCATCGAGGGCGCGCAGCGCCAACTCGAACGCCGTTACGTGCGTGCCATGGAGATCGAACTGCTGGCCTACTGGCTGGGCGAGTACGCCCGCCTGCCGGCGGCGCAGCGGGTGCCGGCGCTCGACGCGCTGCTCGGCGACGGCAGCCCGGCGGCGATCCGCGAGGCGCTCGGCGCGCTCTACGCACGCACCACGCTGGAGGGCACCGAGGCCCGGCTCGCCCTGCTGTCGCTCCCGCCCGCCGAACTCGAAGCCCACCCCGACCCGCTGCTGCGGCTGGTGGTGGCGCTGTTCCCGACCTGGCAGGCGATCGAGGACGCCGGCCGGGCCCTCGCCGGCGAGGACCTGCGCGACCGCCCGGCCTTCCTTGCCGCCGTGCAGGCGCATCGCCGCGCCCAGGGCGGGGCCGTCTACCCGGACGCCAACCTCAGCTTGCGCCTCACCTTCGGCCAGGTCCGGGGCTATGCCCCCCGCGACGGCGTGGCCTACACGCCCTTCACCACGCTGGAGGGCCTGGCCGCCAAGGCCACCGGCGTGGCACCGTTCGACGCCCCGCAGGCCCAGCTCGAGGCCATCCGCGAGCGCCGCCACGGCCGCCATGCCGACGCCGCGCTGGGCACGGTGCCGGTCAACTTCCTGTCCGACCTCGACATCACCGGCGGCAATTCCGGCTCGCCGGTGCTGGATGCCCGCGGCCGCTTGGTCGGGCTCGCCTTCGACGGCAATTGGGAGTCGGTCAGCTCGAACTGGGTGTTCGACCCGGCGATGACGCGGATGATCGCCGTCGATTCGCGCTACATGCTCTGGGTGATGGAACACGCCTTCCCGGCCCCGCGGGTGCTGGCCGAGCTCGACGCGGCGGCGCGCTGAGGGGGCCATGAAGATCCGTTTCCATGGTGCCGCCGGCGAGGTCACCGGCTCCTGCCACGAGGTCGAGGCCGCCGGCCGCCGCCTGCTGCTCGACTGCGGCCTGATCCAGGGCAGCCGCGAGGACGAGCGCCGCAACCGCGATCCCTTCGACTTCGACCCGGCGCGGATCGACGGCGTGGTGATGAGCCACGCCCACCTCGACCACTGCGGTCGCCTGCCGCTGCTGGTGCAGCGGGGCTTCGACGGCCCGATCTGGGCGCAGCGCGCCACCGCCGACCTGCTGCGGGTGATGCTGGAGGACGCCGCCAGGATCGCCGAGGGCGACGCCGAGCGCGCCCGCCGCCGCCGTGCCGAGGGCCGCAGCTTCGACGCCGACGAACTGGAGCCGCTCTACACCCAGGCCGACGTGCAGGCGGTGCTGCGGCTGGTGCGCGGGCTGGAGTACGAGGAGCCGCTGGCGCTGTTCCCCGGCCTCACCCTGACCCTGCGCGATGCCGGGCACATCCTCGGCTCGGCCAGCGTCGAGCTGGTCGATTCGAGCGGCCCCGAGCCGCGCACGCTGGTCTATTCCGGCGACCTCGGACCGAAGGGCACGCCGATCCTGCGCGACGCCGTGGTGCCGCCGAGGGCCGACCTGGTGCTGCTGGAGAGCACCTACGGCGACCGCGTCCACCGCGAGCGCGCCGCCACCATCGAGGAACTCGGGCGGATCTTCCACGAGGCCTGGGAGCAGGGCGGCAACGTGCTGATCCCGGCCTTCGCCGTCGGCCGCAGCCAGGAGCTGCTGTACTGGTTCGCCCGCCACTACGAGGACTGGGGCCTCGGCCGCTGGCGCATCTTCCTCGACAGCCCGATGGCCACCCGCGTGATCGAGGTCTACGACCGCCACACCCGGCTGTTCGACGAGGACGCGCGCCGGGTCTGGGCCGGCAAGCCGCATCCCTTCCGCATGAAGAACCTGCACATCAGCCTCGACCAGGTGCAGTCGATGGCGATCAACCAGATCCGCGGCGGGGCCATCGTCATCGCCGGCTCGGGCATGTGCACCGGCGGCCGCATCCGCCACCACCTGCGCCACCAGCTGCCCTACGAGCGCAACCACGTGCTGTTCGTCGGCTACCAGGCCCGTGGCACGCTGGGCCGGCGGCTGGTCGATGGTGCCGCCCACGTGCGGGTGCTCGGCCACGAGGTGCCGGTGCGCGCGAAGCGCCACACCGTCGGTGGGCTTTCCGCCCACGCCGACCAGCCGGGGCTGCTCGACTGGTACGCCCGCATCGGCGGCCGACCACGGGTGGTGCTGGTGCATGGCGAGGACCGGCCGCGGCAGGTCCTCGCGGAAATGCTCCAGAAGCGCAACGTGGTCGCCGACCTCGCCCGTCCGGGCGAGACGATGCTGGTCTAGCGCGGCGGGCTCGGATCAGAGTTGCGGGCGGCGGCCCGCGGCACTATTGTAGGCGGTAGCCTGCGGAGCCCGCTTCCGCGGCCGAGGCGAACGAGAGCCGCTGTTCGACCGGGATCCGCTGGTAGTCGGCCGGGCGCACGAAAGTTTTGGTCGAGAAATCACCGAAATAACGGGTGTTGGTGCGCTCGTTGACGCGCAACCGGTACTCGAAGGGCAATTCGTCGATCGGGTTGGTCGGGTTCCACATGCCGCGGCCGGCCAGCCGCGCTTCCTGCAGGGCGGCCCGATGGGCGGTGAAACGGCTGTAGCTGTTGGGCCAGCGCACGTAGGTGACGGCATGGCCGCGGCGCAGCATCTCGGCGTTGAGGTTCAAGCTGCCACGGTAGACATGGCCCAGCACCCGGCCGAAAGCGTCGGTCTGGATGCGGTCGGTGACGATGGTGACCTGGGTGCCGCGCGGCAGCAGGCTGCGCAGCGCGTCGCGTGAGGCGCGGCCATGCACCACCTGGTCACCGGCCGGGACGCCATCGACGAAGAAAGTCTCGGGCGCATCGATGCTGACCAGGCGGACTTCACGGGTGCTGAGTGGGGCGGGCAGGGAGCGCTCCAAGATGATGGTGTCGCCATCCGAAACCGAGTGCACGCGGCCGGTGAAGCTGGCGCTTTGGCCGAGGGAAGGGGCGATCAGCAGCAGGGCGGCGAAGCCGCTTGCGGCGATGCGCAGGAACAGGGTGTGGTTCACGGGATTGCCTCGTCGGGTTGGGGAAGAGGGCGCGCCGTTGCCGCCGGCGCGTCCGTTACCCTGCCTTGATGGCATTACTCGCCCGCGTCATTCGTTTGACTGACGAAGCGCCAGCCCAGGGTCTCGCCGTGGGCGAGCGGCACCACGGTACGGTCGCCGTAGGGCAGGGCGGTGGGGATGGTCCAGTCGGCCTTGCGCAGCGCCACCCGGCCGGGGTTGCGCGGCAGCCGGTAGAAGTCCGGGCCGAAGTGGCTGG
>JAGXSL010000112.1 GCA_018333835.1 Lysobacteraceae bacterium | reverse complement strand
ACCGCCGCCGCCCTGGCCATCGCCGAGCGCGCCCGCGCCCACTCCGGCCCGGTGCTGGTGGTGGCCCGCGATCCGCAGGCGGCGCTGCGGCTGGAGGCCGACCTCCGAGCCCTCGCCCGCGGCCTGCCGGTGCTGCATTTCCCGGACTGGGAAACCCTGCCCTACGACCTGTTCTCGCCGCACCCGGACATCATCTCGGAGCGCGTCGCCGCCCTGTACCGGCTGCCGGCGCTGGAACGCGGCGTGCTGGTGGTGCCGGTCTCGACCCTGCTGCAGCGCCTCGCCCCGCCGGCGTGGATCGCCGGCAACGTGCTGGACCTGAAGCGCGGCCAGAAGCTCGACCTCGACGCCGAGAAGCGCCGCCTGCAGGCCGCCGGCTACCGCCACGTGCCGCAGGTGAACGACCCCGGCGACTTCAGCGTGCGCGGCGCCTTGCTGGATCTGTTCCCCACCGGATCGAGCGAGCCCTACCGCATCGAGCTGTTCGACGACACCATCGACTCGCTCCGCAGCTTCGACCCGGAGACGCAGCGCTCGCTGCACGCCATCGACACCATCGCGCTGTTGCCGGCGCGCGAGTTCCCGCTCGACGAGGCCTCGTGCCGGCGCGCCCGCGAGGCTCTGCTCGAGCGCTTCGACGTCAACCCGCGGCGCTGCCCGCTGGTGCAGGACCTGAAGGAGGGCGTGGCCCCGGCCGGCATCGAGTACTACCTGCCGCTGTTCTTCGAGCGCACCGCCAGCCTGTTCGAGCACCTGCCCGCCGACACCCTGCTGGTGCTGGACGCCGGCTGGGAACAGGCCGCCGAGCAGCAGCTCGCCGCCTGCGCGCAACGCTGGGAGCAGCGCCGCCACGACATCGAGCGGCCGGTGCTTCCGCCGGAGGAGCTCTGGCTGCGCCTCGACGAATTGCGCGCGGCGCTGAACCGCCATGTGCGCATCGAGCAGCTGCCGCCCGGGCATCCGCGCTGGGTCGAGGGCCTCGCGTTCGAGGCGCAGCCGGCGCCGGACCTGCCGCTCGCGGCCAAGGGCGAGCCGCCCGCCGCCGCCCTGCGCGCCTTCCTCGGCAGTTATCCGGGGCGCGTGCTGATCGCCGCCGATTCCCCGGGCCGCCGCGAAGCACTGATCGAGGTGCTGGCCGCCGCCGACCTGAAGCCGCCGACCGTTGCCGACTGGGCGGCCTTCCTCGACGGCGGGCAGCGCTACGCCATCGGCGTGGTGCCGATCGATGCCGGCTTCGCGCTGACCGAACCCGCGATCGCGGTGCTCACCGAGCGCCAGCTCTTCCCCGAGAAGGCCGAACAGTCGCGCCGCCGTACGCGCCGCGGTGTTCGCGACCCGGACACGATCCTCAAGGACCTCGCCGAGATCGCCCTCGACTCGCCCATCGTCCACGAGGAGCACGGTGTTGGTCGCTACCGCGGCCTCGAGGTGCTGGAGGCCGGCGGTGTCGCCGGCGAGTACCTGGTCATCGAGTACGCCAAGGGCGACAAGCTCTACGTGCCGGTCTCGCAGCTGGAGCGCGTCTCGCGCTATTCCGGTGCCTCGGCGGAGCACGCGCCCCTGCACAGCCTCGGCGGCGAGGCCTGGGAGAAGGCCCGCCGTCGCGCCGCCGACAAGGTGCGCGACGTCGCCGCCGAGTTGCTGGAGATCCAGGCGCGCCGGCAGGCCCGCGCCGGCCTCGCCCTGCCGCTCGACCGCGCCATGTACGAGCCCTTCGCGGCGACCTTCCCGTTCGAGGAAACTCCCGACCAGCTCAGCGCCATCGAGGCCGTGATCGCCGACCTCGGCAAGCCCTCGCCGATGGACCGCGTGGTCTGCGGCGACGTCGGCTTCGGCAAGACCGAGGTCGCCGTGCGCGCGGCCTTCGTCGCGGCCGTCGCCGGCAAGCAGGTGGCCGTGCTGGTGCCCACCACCCTGCTCGCCGAGCAGCACTACCGCAACTTCCGTGACCGCTTCGCCGACTGGCCGATCCGCGTCGAGGTGCTGTCGCGCTTCAAGTCCACCAAGGACATCAAGGCCGTGCTCGCCCAGGTGGCCGAAGGAAAGATCGACGTGATCGTCGGCACCCACCGGCTGCTGCAGGAGGACGTCAAGTTCAAGGACGTGGGCCTCGTCATCGTCGACGAGGAACAGCGCTTCGGCGTGCGGCAGAAGGAGCGGCTCAAGGCCCTGCGCGCCGAGGTGCACCTGCTCACGCTCACCGCCACGCCGATCCCGCGCACGCTGAACATGGCGATGAGTGGCCTGCGCGACCTCTCGATCATCGCGACACCGCCGGCGCACCGCCTCGCGGTCAAGACCTTCGTCGCGCCCTGGGAGAACGACACCATCGTCGAGGCCTTCCAGCGCGAGCTCGCCCGCGGCGGCCAGGTCTACTTCCTGCACAACGAGGTCGACAGCATCGAGAGGATGGCCCGCGACCTGCAGGCCCTCGTCCCCGAGGCCCGCATCCGCATCGCCCACGGGCAGATGGCCGAGCGCGAACTGGAGCAGGTGATGCTCGACTTCCACCGCCAGCGCTTCAACGTGCTGGTGTGCACGACCATCATCGAATCGGGCATCGACATCCCCAGCGCCAACACGATCGTCGTCAACCGCGCCGACAAGTTCGGCCTCGCCCAGCTGCACCAGCTGCGCGGCCGCGTCGGTCGCTCGCACCACCGCGCCTACTGCTACCTGATCGTGCCGCCCAAGCTCACCGGCGATGCCGAAAAACGCCTCGAGGCGCTGGCTGCGATCGAGGAACTCGGCGCCGGCTTCCTGCTGGCCACGCACGATCTGGAAATCCGCGGCGCTGGCGAACTGCTGGGCGAGGAACAGAGCGGCCAGATCGCCGAAGTCGGCTTCAGCCTCTACACCGAGCTGCTGGAGCGCGCGGTCAAGTCGATCAAGGCCGGCAAGATCCCCGACCTCGACGCCGGGGCGCCGATCGGGCCGGAAGTGAATCTCCATATTCCCGCCCTGCTGCCCGACGACTACCTGCCCGACGTGCACGCGCGGCTGACGCAGTACAAGCGCATCAGCGCGGCGAAGACCGCGGACCGCCTCAAGGAACTGCAGGTCGAGCTGGTGGATCGCTTCGGCGTGCTGCCCGAGCCGGCCAAGCACCTGTTCGCCATCAGCGAGCTGAAGCTCGACGCCGCGCGGCTCGGCATCCGCAAGCTCGACCTCGGCCCGCAGGGCGGGCGGCTGCTGTTCGAGGCCAGGCCGAGCATCGACCCGATGTCGGTGATCCGCATGATCCAGGGCCAGCCCAAGGTCTATTCGATGGACGGCCCGGACAAGCTGCGGATGAAGCTGGACCTCCCCGACCCTGCCAGCCGGCTGCGTGCGGCGCGGGCCCTGTTCACCACCCTGGCGCAGGCTTGAGCGTGGCGGCAAATCCTGGCCGCGACCCGGCAGGTCGATCCGCTTCCCGGCTCAGGCGCGGCGCTTCGCCGCCTCGCGGATGCCGGCGTACTCGTGCACGAACCAGCCGCTGCCGCCGGCACGCACCAGGGCCACGACGGCATCCGCCACCGTGGCCGCCTCGATCGCGCGGAAGCGTGCAAAGGGACCCGGCAGCAGTGGATGGAGCAGCGGCAGGAGGCGTTGCGCCAGCCGTTCGACGGGTCGATGCTCGCTGCGCTCGCCCAGCAGCAGACCGGGGCGCAGGATGTCGACACGCGGGAAGTTCTGCTCGGCGAGGCCGCGTTCGGCCTCGGCCTTGACCCGCAGGTAGAAGCTGCCGGCCCGCGGATGGGCACCGACCGAGGAAAGCAGCAGGGCGTGGCGGACGCCGATCCGGCGGGCGATGCCGGCGAAGCGCAGCACCAGGTCGCGGTCGATGGCGGCGAATGCCGCGGCGCCACCGGCCTTGGCGCGGGTGGTGCCCAGTGCGCAGATCCAGACGCCGGCGCGCTCGCCCTTGAGCAGGGTGTCGAGGCTGCGGTCGCCGGCGCGCAGCACGCGCCCGGCGTCGAACACCGGGTTGGCGAGCCGGTCGTGGCGGAGCGCGAGCGGGCGGCGGGTCGGAGCCAGCACCGGCCAGCCGGCCGCGAGAAGTCGATCCAGCACCAGGCCGCCGACCAGTCCGCTGGCCCCGCTAAGCAGCACACGGGATCCGTCGGCAGTCGGCGAGGGCGGCGGACCGACGGGCATGGCAATACCAGGACGGAGGACGCCGGAACCTAGCACGCGTTCGACGGCAGTTCTGCGATGGACATCACGCTACGACCCGGCATCGATGGCCGTCGTTCGGGCTTGCGCGCCTTCGTGAAAGTTATGATAATCACTCTCATTCGCCATCTTCTCCACTACCGGCCCTGTCCATGCCCCGCTCGATCCTTCCCGCCACCTTGCCCGCCGCCGTTGCCTTTGCCCTGTTCACCGCGCCCACGTTCGCCTCCAACGGCATCGTGATCGACCAGGAACCCGACAAGTTGCCGGCCGTCGAAGCCCGCGGCAGCGTCCTCCCGGCCGACCTCGACAGTCCGCCGGCGCTGGAGGACGGCAAACTGACGATCGGCAAGAAGGCCACCCAGGTGCCGATGGACGAGCAGCCGGTGGTGGTGAACCAGCAGTTCCGCCAAACCCTCGCCCGCACCCCGGGCCTGCTGGTCTCCGACCAGCCCTCGCCGGGATTCTTCAACGTCAACTACCGCGGCCTCGGCGACCCGCACGAGTCCGAGTTCATCCTGTTCGCCGTCAACGGCTTCCCGGTGCTGGCCGACTGGTTCGGCTACCCCACCCTCTACCACACCCCGCCGCACCAGCAGATCGAGCGGGTGAACTTCATCCGCGGCGGTGGCAGCCTGCTGTTCGGGCCGCAGCCCGGCCCGGTGGTCGATCTCGTGCTGCGCGGGCCGGAACTCGACCGCCCCACCCATTCGCGGATCGACCTGCTGGGCGGCAGCGATGGCTTCTTCAGCGCCTACCTCGAATCCGGCGGCGGCGACGCCGAGCGGGCCTGGTTCCTGTCGGCCAACCAGTCGCAGTCGGATGGCCAGCGCATCAACAGCGGCTTCGAGATGCAGGGCCTGCGCGGTGCCCTGCTCTGGCAGCCCGCCGAAGGGCAGCGCTGGACCTTCGACGCCAGCGGCTTCCGCTCCGCTTCGCGCGAGCCGGGCCGGCTCACCGGCGCGCAGTTTGCCAGCAACCCGATGCAGAGCACCGCCACCACCAACGTGATCTGGATCGATCGCGTGGACGTCTCGCTCGGCCACCAGCGCGCCCTCGGCGACGATGGCGAACTCAATGTCCGCCTGTTCCACTGGTACCAGGACCGCTACAGCCGGCGTGCCGCCAACACGCCGCCCGGCGCGCCGCCGCCGGCCTTCACCACCTTCGACCGCCAGCAGTTCCACGTCACCGCGCTCGACGCCCGCTACTCGACCGGCTGGGGCAAGGGCCACCTGCTCACCGTCGGCACCACGCTCTACACCAGCGACAGCCCGCGCTACCAGCGCCGCAGCACCAACCTGCTGGGCGAGATGGAAAGCGGCGAGACCTGGCGCTTCGCCCAGCAGCGCGACAACCGCTACGCGGCGGTGTTCGTCGAGAACGCCTTCCGGGTCGGCGACTGGACCCTCGTTCCCGGCCTGCGCCAGGAAAGCCTGAGCATGGGCATCGAGGAGCCGCTCCGTCTCGCCAGCCTGCGCCGCGCCGCCATCGATCGCGACTTCGACCGCAGCGAGACCCTGCTCGGCTTCGGCGCCACCCGCCTGCTGGACGAGAACTGGCGCTTCTACGCCAATGCCTCGCAGGGCTACCGGCCGATGCGCTACGACGACATCGGCAACCCGACCGCCGAGTTCGCCGGCAGCAACGACCCCGATCCGGCCCGCTCGATGCAGTACGAGATCGGCGTGCGCGGCAATGCGGCGCCGGGGCTGATGGTCGAGGCCAGCCTGTTCCGCATCGACTTCGAGGACAAGATCGAGCAGCGCCTCGTCAACGTCACCGACATCGAGCGCGTCAACTCGGGCGACGCCCGCCACCAGGGGATCGAGTTCTCGATCGACTGGAACCTGCTCGCCGGCCGGCCGGGCGACGACGCCCTCGTGCTGTTCACCAACGCCAGCCTGATGGACGCCGAGATCGTCCGCTCCGGCAACCCGGCCCTGGTCGGCCGCACGCCGCAATTCGCACCGGAGAAAGTGCTGCGCGCCGGCCTGCTCTGGAAGGGTGCTGACGGCAGCCGGGTGGCGCTCACCGGCATCCACCTTTCCGATCAGTTCTGGCAGGACAGCAATCTGCCACTGGGCACCGGTGCGGCCACCATTCCGGCCCGTATCGCCCCGGTCACGGTCTGGGATCTCGGCATCGAATGGCCGCTGCTCGAGGACGTGCGCCTGGTCGCCGGCATCAACAACCTCACCGACAAGATCTACTACAACCGCGTCCGCACCGACGGCATCGACGTGGCACCACGCCGCAGCACCCACCTCGGCGTCAGCCTGAGGTTCTGAAGCGGGCTGGCGCGGGCCCTCCGGGGCCCGGTCAGAACAGCGGCTCGGGCAGGCGGATGCGCAGGAACTCGGTGTCGTCCGCCGCCGCCCGCCGGCCACCGCCGTAGGGGAAGTTGTTGTCGTTGGCGACCAGCAGGGTCCGGGCGTCGAGCAACAGCAGGTTCTCGATGGTGACGTAGGGGAAGGTGAACACCGTCGCTCCGTCGCCATCGAGGTCGTGCGGGTCATCGAGCCGCATCAGGTCGACCAGCTCGCGCTTGTGCAGTTCGCCACCCTCCGGCACGCCGGCGAGGTCGACCAGGAACACCCGCTTGAAGGGCGGCAGGTCCGGGGTGGTCGCGGTGCCGGCATTGCGTTCGAGCACGAGGAAGCGGGTGGCATCCAACGCCACCAGGTCGCCGATGTGGGTGCCCTGCGGATGCAGGCGGTAGCGGAAGAACACCGTGTCGTAGGCGCGGCGTTCGAGGTCGAAGCGGTTGAGGCGCAGCGTGCCCTCGGGATCGCCCTCGACCGGGCGCTCCAGCAGGGTGTGGAGCTTGCGGCCGTCCGGGCTGATCGCCATGCCTTCGAAGCCGCCGGAAGCCGGCAGGTTGGCGCGTGCACGGCCGGCCACCACCTCGCCATGCTGCGGTGAGTACACGCCCGGCAGCGGGATCGGCGGGCCGAGCAGGCGGCCACGGGCATCGGCATGGAGCAGGTAGGGGCCGAACTCGTCGCCGAACCAGAAGTGGCCCCGGGCGTCGCGCTGGAAGGATTCGAGGTCGAAATCGGCCCCGGTGAGCCAGCGCCGCGTCCGCAGTTCCGGCGCGACCGCGGCTTGCGCCGGGTCGCCGCCGTGGTGGGCGTGGTCGGCCTCGATGGTGCGGCCCAGCCGATGCTGGGCATCGTCGAGTTCGATCCGGCTGCGCGGGCCGAAATCCGGCAGCACCGCGCCGCTGCGCCAGTCGGCCGGCCTCACCCGGCCGCTACCGCCGGTCGCGCTACGCCAGTCGATGCGGACGGCGTAGGCCCGCAACAGGGCATCGCGCGAGTTGTCCCGGCCGCCGAAGCCGTTGTCGACGAGGAAATGGAACACGTCCGGGCGCGGGCCCGGCAGCACCGCCGA
This sequence comes from Lysobacteraceae bacterium, assembly GCA_018333835.1. GTDB lineage: Bacteria > Pseudomonadota > Gammaproteobacteria > Xanthomonadales > Xanthomonadaceae > Silanimonas. The sequence goes on along the minus strand of JAGXSL010000112.1, from coordinate 13,256 downwards.
GAAGCCCTGCACCGGCTGGCGGTCGGCATAGGGAGGCGGATGCGTGCCCCAGGGGTTGGGGGCGGCGAAGCGGCCGGAGGTCGGGCCGTCGGCGAAGGTAGCCGCCGGCATCCGTGCCCAGCCGGTGAGGGTCTGGCCCAGGGCCGCAAACGGCAGGCAGGCGGCGAGAAGCAGGAAGGTACGGCGCAGCAAGCGCCCCTGCGTACCGGCGCTCATTCGACCACCACCGGGATGCCGAGGCTCCTCGCGATGCGGCCCTTCCACTCGGCCGGGCCGGTGTTGTGCACCGACTCACCGCGTGCATCCACGGCCACGGTCACCGGCATGTCCTTGACCTCGAAGGCGTAGATCGCCTCCATGCCGAGGTCGGCGAAGCCGACGACCTTGGCCGACTTGATGGCCTTCGAGACGAGGTAGGCCGCGCCGCCGACCGCCATCAGGTAGGCGCTCCGGTGCTTGCGGATGGCCTCGATGGCCACGGGGCCGCGTTCGGCCTTGCCGACCATGCCGTACAGGCCGGTCTGCGCAAGCACCTGCTCGGTGAACTTGTCCATGCGGGTGGCGGTGGTCGGGCCGGCGGGGCCGACCACTTCGTCGCGCACCGGATCGACCGGGCCGACGTAGTAGATGAACTTGCCGCGCAGGTCCACCGGCAGCGGCTCGCCCCGGTTGAGCATGTCGACCATGCGCTTGTGCGCGGCGTCGCGGCCGGTCAGCAGCGTGCCGTTGAGCAGCAGCACCTCGCCCGGCTGCCAGCTGGCGATTTCCTCTTTGGTGATGCCATCGAGCTTGACGCGCCGGCCCTTGCTGGCGTCGTAGGTCAGCGCCGGCCAGTCCTCGAGCGAAGGCGGCTCCAGCATCACCGGGCCGCTGCCGTCGAGCGTGAAGTGCGCATGCCGCGTGGCGGCACAGTTCGGGATCATGGCCACCGGCAGGTTGGCCGCGTGGGTCGGGTAGTCCTTGACCTTGACGTCGAGCACGGTGGTCAGGCCGCCCAAACCCTGCGCGCCGATGCCGAGCCGGTTCACCTTCTCGTAGAGCTCGATGCGCAGCTCCTCGGCGCGGTTGGAGGGGCCGCGGGCGATCAGGTCCTGGATGTCGATCTCTTCCATCAGGGCCTCCTTGGCCAGCAGCATGGCCTTCTCGGCGGTACCGCCGATGCCGATGCCGAGCATGCCCGGCGGGCACCAGCCCGCACCCATGGTCGGCACGGTCTTCAGCACCCAGTCCACGACCGAGTCGGACGGATTCAGCATGGCGAACTTGGCCTTCGCCTCCGAGCCGCCGCCCTTGGCCGCGACGATGACGTCGACCTTGTCGCCCGGCACGACCTTCATGTTGACGACACCCGGCGTGTTGTCCCGGGTGTTGGTGCGCTTGCCGGCCGGATCGGCCAGCACCGAGGCGCGCAGCTTGTTGTCCGGGTGCTGGTAGGCGCGACGCACGCCCTCGTGGACCATGTCCTCGACGCTCATCGTCGCGTCCCAGCGCACGTCCATGCCGATCTCGAGGAAGACGGTGACGATGCCGGTGTCCTGGCAGATCGGCCGGTGGCCTTCGGCGCACATGCGCGAGTTGATCAGGATCTGCGCCATCGCGTCCTTGGCCGCGGGGCTCTCCTCCCTCTCCCAGGCCCGGGTGAGCGCCTTGATGTAGTCGACCGGGTGGTAGTAGCTGATGTACTGCAGCGCGTCGGCGATCGACTGGATGAAGTCGTCCTGCTGGATGACGGTCATGGCAAGGCGGCGCGGCGCCGCGGGCTGGGGACAGGCCGCCGATTCTAAGTCAGCCCGGTCTACGTCAGCCCGGGAAACGCACCCAGAGATCGGCTTCGGCCCGCGAGGCGAACACCCGCACCTCGATGCCCAGTTCCAGGGCGTCGAGCTGGGTGGCCTCGTAGGCCCCGACGCGATCGATCGAACGGGCCACGTAGGCCCAGCGGCGGCCCTGCAGGAACTCCTGGCCGAGGTGGGCGATGAAGTCGCGGCGCTGCTCGCCGGTCAGCGGCTCGTCGTCCATCCGGTCGATGGCCAGCACCCTGACCAGCCCCTGCGCCTCGGCCAGCCGCTTGACCGCATGCCAGCAGCCGGCCATGTGGGCCGGGCTGTGGCGCTGGCCGTGGAATTCGACGACCAGCACGCCGGCGTCCACGCCCCAGCGCAGCCGCGAGGGCGCGTGGCCCGGAAGATCCTGGAGCGTTACGTGTTCCATTCCTCCCCCGTACGGTCGCGCCCCGCCGCAGGAGCCCCGGGCAAGCCCGGGGACTCCCGCCCTGCCACGCCGGGCGGAAGGCTTCAGGCGGCCTGTACCTCGTCGGCCTGCAATCCCTTCTGGCCCTGCACCACCTTGAAGCTGACCCGCTGGCCTTCCTTCAGCGTCTTGAACCCGGTACCGACGATGGAGCGGAAGTGCACGAACAGGTCCTGGCCGTTCTCCGGCGTGATGAAACCAAATCCCTTGGCATCGTTGAACCACTTGACGGTGCCGAACTGACGATCCGACATTGCTTTGCGTCCTCGTTGGGTGAACGGGCGCGGCACCCCTTGCGCCGCACCCGGCGCTACAGTAACTCGATCCTGAATGCAATGTCAGCCTCGGCGAAACGTGACGCCCGCCACGGGGGGCTGGATTCGCGTCGATCAAAAGCCGGCGCACCAACGGATGCGACAATGCCCGGCCTCCGATTCCCGCCACCGGCATGTCCAACCCCTCGCCCTTCGTCGCCGAGACCATCCTCTCCGTCCGCCACTGGACCGACAGCTACTTCAGCTTCACCTGCAGCCGCGACGACGGCTTCCGTTTCGAGAACGGCCAGTTCGTGATGATCGGCCTCGAGGTCGACAGCCGGCCGCTGATGCGCGCCTATTCCATCGCCAGCCCCAACTGGGACGAACACCTGGAATTCTTCTCGATCAAGGTGCCCGATGGGCCGCTCACCTCGCGGCTCCAGCACGTGAAGGCGGGCGACACCCTGCTGCTCTCGCGCAAGCCGACCGGCACCCTGCTGATCAGCGACGTCCATCCCGGCGGCAATCTCTACCTGTTCGCCACCGGCACCGGGCTCGCCCCCTTCCTGTCCATCGTCCGCGATCCCGCCACCTACGAGCGCTTCGACACCGTGATCCTCACCCACGGCGTGCGCGAGGCGGGCGACCTCGCCTACCGCGACTACATCGAGCGCGAACTGCCGCGGCACGAGTACCTCGGCGAGACCATCCGCGCCAAGTTGCGCTACTACCCCGCGGTCAGCCGCGAGGCCTTCAGGCACCAGGGACGCCTGACCGAACTCCTGGACAGCGGCCGCATGCAGCGCGACCTCGGCCTCCCCGAGTTCAGCCCGGAACGCGACCGCGCCATGATCTGCGGCAGCCCGCAGATGCTGGCCGATTTCCGCCGCCTGCTCGACGCCCGCGGCCTCGTCGCCTCGGCGAAGATCGGCCAGGCCGGGCATTACGTGTTCGAACGCGCCTTCGTCGAGAAATGAACCACCTGCTGTCCACCGCCGTCCTCGCCCTGTGCCTGCCCGCCCTTGCCGGCGCGACGGACTGCCGCCGGCTGCGGGAGGTCTCGCCCGACACCGAACTGCGGGCCTGCCCGGCCCTGCGGGTCGCCGAGACCACGGTCCGGACCGTCGATCCGGGCCAGGCCCTGGCCGAGGGGCGCGAACGGCTGGCCGAGGCCCTCGGCAGCCGGCTGGGCCAGCGGCCGCTCTGGCTCAGCGGCAGGCCGCCCGAGTGGCGGGTCGGGGTGGTGCTCGCCGCCTCGGAGGCCGCACCCGCCACCGGGGTCGAGGTCCGCACGCAGCCACCCGCCACCGTGGCAGCACTCGGTTTCCGCGGCCGCTGGAGCACGGTGCGCCATGCCGAACGCCAGCAGGCGCTGCGCCGCGACCTGCAGAAGGCCGGCATCGCCATCGCCGGCGAGCCCTGGCTGGTGCGCTACCCGCGCCGGCTGCTGCCGGACGTGCTGCAGCGCAGCGAGGCCCTGGTCGTGGTTCACGACGGCGCCCGGGCCGGCACCGCCCCCTGAACGCCGGGCGGGCGGTTCAGCCCAAGGCCTTCTCGATGTCGGCGCGCAAGGACTCGGGCTTGTCGGTCGGGGCGTAGCGGGCCAGCACGCGGCCGTCGCGCCCGATGAGGAACTTGCTGAAGTTCCATTTGATCGCCGCGATGCCGAGCAGCCCCGACTTCTCGTTCTTCAGCCACTGGAACAGGGGGTGGGCGTCCGCGCCGTTGACCGCCACCTTGGCGAACATCGGGAAGCTGACGCCGTAGTCCAGCGTGCAGAAGCGCTTGATCTCGGCCTCGTCGCCCGGCTCCTGGTGGCCGAACTGGTCGCAGGGAAAGCCCAGCACGGTGAGCCCGCGCCCGCCGTAGTCGCGCCAGAGCTGCTCCAGCCCGGCGTACTGCGGGGTGAAACCGCAGCGGCTGGCGGTGTTGACGACCAGCAGGACCCGGCCGCGGTACTCGGCGAACGGGCGTTCCTTGCCGTCGATGTCGGTGGCGGTGAAGTCGAAAGCGGTGGTCGTGGTCATCCGCGGAGCCTGCCTTCATCGATGTGACGGCAGTATTCACCTTTCGTAAAGAATCGGTTACGGTGGGCTTCAGGCGTGGTGGCCGTCCGGGCCACGCCCTCACCGCGTGCACCGGCGTCCGCCACCCCCAAGGAGTTCAACCATGCCCCACCGCCGCACCCTCCCCCGGGCGATCCGCTCGGCCCTGATCCTCGGTACCGCCCTCGGTACCGCCCTCGGCACCGCGCCCCTGCTGGCGCAGAGTCCTGCGCCGGCCGCCCAGGACGCGCAACCGGCCGTCCTCGACGCCATCCAGGTCACCGGCACTCGCATCGTCGCCCCCGGCATCGTCGCCAGCAGCCCGATCACCGAAGTCACCGCGGAAGACCTCGAGATCCGCCAGGTCGTCGCCATCGAGGATTTCCTGCGTGAGCTGCCGGCCCTGGTGCCGGCCATCGGCCCCGGCACCAACAACGGCAGCGGTGGCGGTGCCACCATCGACCTGCGCGGCCTCGGCTCGAACCGCACCCTGGTGCTGGTCAACAACCGCCGCCTGACGCCCTTCGACCTCGCCGGCGTGGTCGACACCAATGCCATCCCGGTGGCCCTGATCGACCGCGTCGAAATCATCACCGGCGGTGCTTCGGCGGTGTACGGCGCCGACGCCGTGGCCGGTGTCGTCAACTTCATCCTCAAGCGCGACTTCGAGGGTGCCGAGATCTCGGCCCAGTGGGGCCAGTCGCAGGAAGGCGACGGCGACCGCCAGCGCATCGATGTCACCTTGGGCGGCAACTTCGCCGACGACCGCGGCAATGCCGTGCTCAGCGTCGGCCACACCCGCACCGAGGAAGTGCTGCAGGGCAGCCGCCCGTTCGGCCTGGTGTCGCTGTCCTCGGTCACCGGCCTGCCGCAGGGTTCCGGCACCGGCGTGCCGGTCACCATCCTCGCCCCGCCGGCCATCCCCGGCCGCGCCATCTGCCCGGACGGCAGCATCGCCTGCTCGGCACCCTTCAACTTCAACCCGCTCAACCTGTTCCAGACGCCGCTCGACCGCCTGCAGGCCAATGCGCTCGCCACCTTCGCCATCAACGACGAGCACGAGCTCTACGCCGAGCTGATGTACAACCGCTCGGAAGTGAGGCAGCAGCTGGCGCCCTCGGGCACCTTCTTCAACAACTATTTCCTGCCGATCGGCAACCCCTTCCTGCCAACCTTGGCGCGCAACCAGCTCTGCGCCGCCTTCGGCATCGCGACGGCGGACTGCGTGGCCGGCAATCCGCAGGAGGTCCGGCTGTCGCTGGGTCGCCGCTTCACCGAGCTGGGCCCGCGCCTTGGCGGCTTCGACAACACCATGCTGCAGAGCACGGTCGGCGCCCGCGGCGCACTCGTCGGCACGTGGAACTACGACGTTTCCTACACCTTCGGCGAGTCCGACCAGACCTGGGCGCGGCTGAACTGGGGCTCCAATTCGCGCGTGCAGCAGGCCCTGCGGGCACTCACGCCGACGGCCTGCACCAACCCGGCCAACGGCTGCGTGCCGCTCAACCTGTTCGGCCCCGAGGGCTCGATCACCCGGGCCATGCTGGATTTCATCAACCTCGACACCTTCCGTCAGCAGACCGTTTCGCAGGACGTGCTGGCCGGTGCGCTGACCGGCGATCTGGGCGAGGGCTTCGTCAGCCCCTGGGCCGACATGCCGATCAGCGTCGCCATCGGTGCCGAACATCGCAGCTTGGATGCGGCCAATGTCTCCGACGTCGCCGGCCGGACGCCGGGTGAACTGCTCGGCGCCACCGAGCCCACCGTCAACCGTGGTGGCGGCTTCGAGCTGACCGAAGCCTATTTCGAGTTCATCGCGCCACTGGTGCGGGACGCCGCCTGGGCGGAGTCGGTCTCGTTCGAGGGTGGTTTCCGCCGCAGCACCTTCGAGTCCGGTAGCCGCTCCGAGAGTTACAACAGCTTCAAGTTCGGCGGTGAGTGGACGCCGATCGAGGACCTGCGCTTCCGCGCCCTGCAGCAGCGCGCCACCCGCGCCCCCAACGTGGCCGAGCTGTTCTCGCCGCAGACCACCGCCCTCAGCAACCTCGCGGTCGACCCCTGCGCTGGCGCGACGCCGACCGCACCGCGTGATCTCTGCCTCGCCACCGGTGTTCCGGCGGCGGTGTTCGGGTTCCTGCCGCAGCCTTCGGCCGGCCAGGTGACCATCCTGCAGGGCGGCAACCCGCAACTGGTCCCCGAGGAAGCCGACACCCGCACGATCGGTTTCGTCTGGACGCCAGCAGCCATCGAGAATCTCGCCATCACGCTGGACCACTACCGGATCGAGATCAGCGGTGCCATTTCGAGCCCCAGCGTCAACGACATCCTCAACAGCTGCTACGTGCAGCGCAACCTCGCCGACTGCGCCCTGATCGGCCGCAACCCGCTCAACGGTACCTTCTCGGGCGTCGAATCGCGTGGCATCGCGCTGCTGTCCTCCAACCTCGGCACCATCGAGACCAGCGGCATCGACCTCGGCGTGCAGTACCTGTGGGACCTCGGTGACTGGGGTCGCTTCGACTTCGCACTCAACGCCAACCGGGTCAACAGCTGGCGCATCCAGGCCACGCCGGTCTCGATCAACCGCGATTGCAACGGCTTCTACAGCGTGGCCTGCGATGTCAAGCACGACTTCAAGTCCAGCCTGCGCACCACCTGGGTCTACCAGGACTTCTCGCTCAGCCTGAACTGGCGGCACTTGGGCGGCATCGAGGAAGAACCGATCGACGGCAGCTTCCTGCCGGCGTTCTCCAGCATCGACGCCTACAACTACTTCGACCTCGGCGCCTCCTGGGCCTTCAACGAGAACCTGCGCCTCAACCTCACCGTGGCCAACCTCACCGACCGCGAACCGCCCAACGTGGGCAACACCATCGCCGGCACCGGCATCAACAGCGGCAACACCTTCCCGCAGTACTACGACACCATCGGGCGTTTCTACACGCTCGGCGCGACCGTCCGGTTCTGAGGCCGGGCAAGCGGAAGGCGGAACGGGAAAGGCGGCCGGAAGGCCGCCTTTCTCTTGGTGCATCGATCGAGGGGCCGGGTCAGAACCCGGCCCGGAACTCCACGCCCCAGGTGCGCGGCTCGTTGATGAAGCCGGTGCGGTTGTTGAAGTCGATGCCGCCGACCGCCTCGATCTCGTTGAGGATGTTGCGGCCGAAGGCGGCGACCTCGTAGCGGCCGAGGTCCCAGGCGTAGCCGACGCGCAGACCGCCGACCAGCAGCGGGGCGCCGCGGAACACGTCCGACTCGTAGAGGAAGAAGTTGACCTCGCTGCGGTAGGCCCAGTCGGTGTAGACGTACAGCTCGGCATCGTTGCCGAGCGGGATGCCGTAGCGGGCGGTGAGGTTGGTGGTCCACTCCGGCGCCTGCGGCAGCGGGTTGCCGTCGATCAGGGCGAGGGTCCGGCCGTCGCGCACGATGGTGGGGTCGACCACGCGGCAGGCGATGGCGTTGAAGCAGGTCGAGACGGCCAGCGCCGGGTCGTCGATCTCGGTGCGGTTCCAGCCGGTTCCGAAGGTCACGAGCAGGTTCTCGCCGAGCAGGGCCTCGAGGTCCAGCTCGAAGCCGTGGCCATGGCTCTGCTCGGCATTGAGCAGGCTGTTGAAGTTGGCGGTGCCACCGACGGCGGTCAGCTGCTGGTCGTCGATGGTGTAGTGGAACACCGAGGCGTTGACGCGGGCGCGGTTGTCGAACAGCTCGACCTTCATGCCGGCCTCCCAGGACAGCACCGTCTCCGGACGGGCCACGGTGACCAGCTGGTTGGCCGGCAGCGCGGCGTTGGCGAAGGTCAGCCGGCCCTGGATGGCCGGGGCGCGGAAGCCGTGGGCGACGCGACCGTAGAGGTTGACGTCCTCGGCCACACTCCAGGTGGCGGCGAGGTCCCAGCTCCATTCCGCGGCCTGCGGGTTGACCCGGATCGGCGCGATCGGCGGCGCGCCGAAGGGACCGAGCAGGCGCTGGCCGACGAAGGTCTTCTCGTCGTCGGTGTAGCGCAGGCCGGCACGGACCACGAGATCCTCGGCGGCCTGCCAGTCGACCGAACCGAACACCGCCCAGGCGGTGTTGTCCTGGCGCTGGGTGGCGAAGCCGTTGACCGCGCCGCCGGCGAAGGTGTCGTAGCTGAAGCTCTCGATCTCGACCCGGTCCTCGAACAGGTACAGGCCGAACTGCCAGTCGAGGTCGCGGTCGCCGTTCGAGGCGAGGCGCAATTCCTGCGTCCACTGGGTGACCTCGGAGCCGTCGCCGGATTCGGCCGGGAAGCGGGCGCCGTCCGGGAAGCTGCCGGGGTTGCTGCCCGGCACGAAGTCGAAGGTGTAGCGCGAACCGCCGTCGATGTCGCCGCGCGAGAACAGCGTGGCCTGGTTCCAGCTGCTCACCGAGAACAGGGTGGCGGCGCCGAGGTCCCAGCTCATGCGCAGGCTGGCGCCGTCGTTGTCGAGTTCCTGCTGGTTGAGGGCATCGATCGACACCCGCTCCGGGTCGAAGCCCGGCACCAGCCGGCCGTCGGTGCCGAGGATGTTGGCGCGGAACAGGCGCGCGGTGCCGTCGAGCCGGCGCGATTGCAGGGCGAGCAGGGTCTCGAAATCGTCGCTGGCCTGCAGCAGGAGCTGGCCACGGAAGGCCATGTCCTCGTAGCCCTCCAGCGCGGTGTTGCGGCGGGCACCGGCGAAGCTGTTGTCGACCCAGTCGCCACGGCGCTGGTAGAGCATCGAGGCGCGGCCGGCGAGCGTCTCCGTCAGTGCGACGCCGATGGCGCCCTCGGCGTTCAGGGTCTCGAACTCGCCATAGCTGAAGCGACCGTAGCCGGAGCGGGTGAAATCGGGCCGTACCGAGTCGAACTTGATGACGCCGGCCGGGGTGTTGCGCCCGAACAACGTGCCCTGCGGGCCGCGCAGCACCTCGATGCCTTCCAGGTCGAACACCGGGAAGCCCTTCAGCGCGACGTTCTCCAGCACCACGTCGTCGTAGACCAGCGACACCGGCTGCGAGGCGTTGAGGTCGAAATCGGTGTTGCCGAGGCCGCGGATGTAGAAGCGCGGGAAGGTGCGGCCGAACGAGGATTCGATGTTGAGGCTGGGCACGCGGGCGGCGAGGAAGCGGATGTCCTCGCCACCGGAACGCGCCACGTCGAGCCGTTCGCCGTCGACCGCGCTCACCGCGATCGGCACCTGACGGGCGTCCTCGGCGCGGCGGGTGGCGGTGACGGTGATGGCGTCCAGCGTGGCGGCGTCGTGGCGTTCGGCGTCCGCGGCGGCCCGTGGCGCGGCCGCCTGGGCGAGGGCGAGGCCGGGCAGGCCGAGGGCGATGGCGAGTGCCAGGGCATGGTGGTTCGGGGTGGCGGGATGGCGCATTCCGGTTCCTCGGGGGCGGGGGTGTGCGAATGATGAACGAATCCCTACCGGAATGCTGCGTTGCGGGAAGGCCCGTCGAAGGCCAGGGCCAGCGCCGCCCGGTGGCCCGGCGGTGCTTCGGCATCAGCGACCCGCCAGCACCCGGCTTTGCCGAGATCGATGTCGACCGGCCCGGCCTCCCAGCCCAGCGCCAGCCGGCGCAGGCCGAAGCCGAGGCCGAGGCCCGTCGCCTTCAGCACCGCCTCTTTGCGCACCCAGGCGACGGTCAGGGCTTCGATTCGGCTCTCCGCGTCGAGCTCCCGCCAGGCGCGAAGCTCCGCTGCGGCAAGTACCCGCTCCGCCAATGCCGGACGGGCACTGGGGATCCGGGCCTCCAGGTCGACGCCGACCGGCCGGTCGGCGATGGCGAGCAAGGCAAGTCCGCCGCAATGGCTCAGGCTGTAGTGCGGCGGCGGGTCGTCGCGCCCGAGCCGCCGCCAGCCGGCGGGGTCGATGCACGGCTTGCCCTTGGCCTCCCGCCGCAGCGGCAAGACTGCCGGTCCGATCCCGCAATGCCGACCGAGGGCGAGGCGCACGAACACGAGGGCCGCCTCCTGGCGCTGGCGCTGGCGGGCGTCGCGCTTGCGCCCTACTCGCTCCCGCTCGGACGGATCGAGCCAGGCCGGATCGCCCGGGCCAGCGTCCCCACCCAGGGCATCGAGGTCGGCGTGCAACAGCACCAGCGTCATCGGCGAGGCCATGGGAAGGCACCCGCGCGGGTGACCTGGACGTGGTGGGCGGTACAGGTTTCGAACCTGTGACCCCTGCCGTGTGAAAGCAGTGCTCTACCGCTGAGCTAACCGCCCGGTTGGACCGAGGCCGCGGATGATACCGGCGCGCCCGTGCGATGGTCAACGCCGGACGGCCTGCTCAAGATTTGACCAAGGTGTCTTGACAGCCTTGTCCGGCATGGCCGGCGCTGGCCTGTTCCCACGGCTGTCCAGACGCTTGTCCACAGGGCGTGGGGACAACAGGGCATGCCCCCGGCGCGGCGATGGTGGAGCTTCATGGGGGAGGCCCGACCGGATGCGGCGGCAGCCAGCGATCCGCGAAATCCGCCACCGGAAGGGGCCGCCCGAACAGGTAGCCCTGCGCATGGGTGCAACCGAGGCCGTGCAGCGCATCGGCCTGCTCGGCGTGTTCGACGCCCTCGGCGACGGTGGTCAAGCCGAGCGGCTCGGCCAGGCCGACGATGCTGGCGACGATCGCATGGCCGCCGTGGTCGCCCAGCATGTCGCGGACGAAGGCCATGTCGATCTTCACCCGCTGGATCGGCAGCCGCTTCAGGTAGGACAGCGAGGAGTAGCCGGTGCCGAAATCGTCGATGGCCAGCGAGATGCCGGCCTCGCGGAGTGCTTCCAGCTTGCGTATGCCGGTATCGATGTTGCGCATCAGGGCGCTCTCGGTCAGCTCGAACTCGAGCGCCGCCGGCGGCACGCCGGCATGCCGGAGGGACTCGAGCAGGCGATCGACGGCATCGGCGCCGTCGAGCTGCTGGGCCGAGACGTTGAGGGCGAGGCGAACCGGCAATGCCCTGCCCGCCTCGCGCCAGCCGCGCAGGAGGTCGCAGGCCGCCGCCACCACCCACGTGCCCAGTTCGACCATCATCGAGCGCTCCTCGGCGAGCGGGATGAAGATCGAGGGCTGGATCGGCCCGAGCACGGGATGGGTCCAGCGCAGCAGGACCTCCGCCCCGGACAGCGCGCCGTCGGCGAGGCGCACCTGCGGCTGCACGTGGAGGGCGAGCCCTTCGCCGTGCCGGATCGCGGCGCGGAGATCGCGCGCCAGCGCGATGCGCTCGCCGAGCCCCGCGCTCATCTCCGGCCGGTACAGCCGCACCCCGCCACCCGCGGCCTTGGCCCGGTACATGGCGATGTCGGCGTGCTTCATCAGCTCGTCGGGCTGCCGGCCGTCGCCGGGGTAGAGCGCCACGCCGATGCTGGCACCGAGCGCGAACGGCTGGTCCTGGTCCTGCACCTGGACCGGTTCCGACAGGGTGCCGAGCAGGCGTTCGGCGCATACCGTGGCTTCGAATTCGCGCGCCCCATGGGCGATCACGATGAACTCGTCGCCCCCGAGGCGGCCGAGGGTGTCCTCGCGGCGCACCACCGCCTCGAAGCGTCGGGCCACCGCCACGAGGACCTCGTCGCCGACATCGTGGCCGAGCGTGTCGTTGACCTCCTTGAAGCGGTCGAGGTCGATGAACAGCACGGCGAGGGAGAGGCCGTGGCGTTCGGCCGACGCGATCGCCCGCCGCAGGCGGTCGATCACCAGCGAGCGGTTGGCCAGGCGGGTGAGCGGATCGTAGAGCGCCAGTTCGCGGATGCGTTCGGCCTGGGCCTTGGTCTCGCGGAGATCGATCGCGGTCCGCAGGAAGTGGGTGATGGCACCGTCGCGCCCGCGCAGGGGCACCGCGGAGAGCCACACCGGCAGCAGGGCGCCGTCGCGGTGCCGCAGCAGCAGTTCCCCCTGCCAGCGCTCGCCGCGGTCGAGCACGGCGTCGGCATCGCGTCCGTCGGACCCTTCGGCGGTGGCCACGTGCAGGAAGTGCGGCGTCCGCCCCTCGACGTCGGTGCCGCTGTAGCCCGTCAGACGCTCGAAGGCCGCGTTGACGCGGACGATGCGGTGCGCGGCGTCGGTCACGACGACCGGTTCGGTGCCCTGCTCGAACAGCGCGGCGGCGAGGCCGAGGTTCTCGCGGGCGGCATGGCGCTCCACCACGAGGGACGCGAGCACCGCCGCCTGCCGCAGCAGCAGGAGCGCCTCCTCGTCGGGGCTGCGGACCTCGTCGTCGTAGATGGCGAAGGTGCCGAGGACCCCGCCATCCTCGGCGAAAAACGGTTCCGACCAGCAGGCGCGGAAACCATGCTGCTCCGCCAGCGACCGGTAGGGTTCCCAGTTCGGGTGCGTGAGGACGTCGGCGACGATCATCGTGCAGCCCAGCGCGGCGGCCGCGCCGCAGGACCCCGCCGTCGGGGAGGTCGCCAGTCCGGTGATCGCATCGAGGTAGGCCGCAGGCATCGACGGCGAGTAGGCCACGCGCAGGCGGCGGCGGTCGTCGGTGAGCAGTTGCACGGTGCAGCGCGCGCCCGGCAGCTCCCCTTCGACGAAACCGGCGAGCACCAGGAGCAGCGATTCCAGCGATGCCTGCCGCGCCATCCGGTCGAGGAGGCCGAGCGTCAACCCCTGCCAGGCCTCGAGGCGCCGTTGCGAGGTGATCTCCATGAACGCGGTGATGGCGTGGCAGCGCCCTTCCGCATCGCGGTGCGGCACGGCATCGGCCAGCAGCCAGCGCACCCGGCCATCCG
>JAGXSL010000111.1 GCA_018333835.1 Lysobacteraceae bacterium | reverse complement strand
TGCTCGCGCAGGCCGACCAGGGTGATCGGGGTGTAGGTGCCGGCGATCAGCAGGTAGATGGCGCAGTGGTCGAGGATGTTCAGCCTCGCCTTCAGCGCGGTCTTGAAGGGTGCCGCGTGGTACAGGGTGGAGGCGGTGTAGAGCAGCACCAGGGTGATGCTGAAGACGATGGCGCTGGCGAGCTGCCAGCCGTCGCCCCAGAGCGCGGCCAGGGTGATCAGCACCGCGGCACCGGCGACCGACAGCACGGCGCCCGCGCCATGGGTGATGGCGCTCCAGCGCTCGTCGCGCAGCAGGTGCTTGAAACCGTGGAAACGGAGTTCGCCCATGCGCCCACGGTGCCCGAATCCGTGCCGGGACGCCAGCCGGATCGATGCCCGTCGTGCGGGGCGGTTCAGTGCCGGTGCGGCGACGGTTCCGGAGCCGGGCGTCGCGGCCCCGGCCGGACGGCTGCCGGTCCTAGAGCCGGGCGCGGTTGGCCTTCAGGCCCTCGAGCATCGCCGTCCACTCGGCGAGGCGCTTGCGCTCCTGCTCGACGACGGCGGCCGGGGCGTTGGCGACGAAGGTCTCCGAGCCGAGCTTGCCCTGGCACTTGGCGATCTCGCCCTCGACGCGCCGGATCTCCTTGTCGAGGCGGGCGCGCTCGGCGTCGAGGTCGACGAGGCCGGCCAGCGGCACCAGCAGCGTGAGTTCGCCCAGCACCGCCGCGGCGGCGGCCGGCGGTTCGCCCTGCACCCAGTCGATCGACTCGAGTTTGGCGAGGAACTTCAGGCCGGCGGCGTGGCGATCGATGCGCGCCCGGTCGGCGGGCGTGGTCGCATGGCCGGCGTTCGCCGCCAGCAGCAGCGGCACGGCCTTGCCCGGCGGTACGCCGAGCTGGCTGCGGATCGAGCGCAGGGCGGTGATGGCGCCTTTGAGCCACTCGATGTCGGCGGCGGCGCGGGCGTCGGTCAGCGCGGCGTCGTACCGGGGGTGGGCCTGCACGCTGATCGACGTCGTGACGGTCGCGGCGGTGCCGGTCGATGCAGTGCTGGTCAGCCCGAGCTTCGGTGCGACATGCGACCAGATCTCCTCGGTGACGAAGGGGATCAGCGGGTGCAGCACGCGCAGGCTCTGCTCGATCACGTACAGAAGCGTGTGGCGGGTCGAGGCGATGGCCGCGGCGTCGTCGCCCTGCAGGGCCGGCTTGGAGAGTTCGAGGAACCAGTCGCAGACCTCGTTCCAGACGAACTCGTACATGGCCTGCGAGGCGAGATCGAAGCGGTAGGCGGCGAACTGCGTCTCCACCTCGCGCAGCAGCTGTTGCAGGCGGTCGAGGATCCAGCGCTCGGCGTCCGTGGTCGGCGTGGGCAGGCCCGAGGCGCGGAAGCCCTCGGTGTTCATCAGCACGAAGCGCGCGGCGTTCCACAGCTTGTTGCAGAAGTTCTTGTAACCCTCGCAGCGGGCGAGGTCGAACTTGATGTCGCGGCCGTGCGTGGCCAGCGAGGCGAAGGTGAAGCGCAGGGCATCGGCGCCGAAGGCCGGGATGCCCTCGGGGAACTCCTTGCGCGTGGCCTTCTCGATCTTCGGCGCATCGGTCGGCTTCATCAGGCCGCTGGTGCGCTTGGCAATGAGCGCCTCGATGCTGATACCGTCGATGAGATCGATCGGATCGAGCACATTGCCCTTCGACTTCGACATCTTCTGGCCGTCCTTGTCGCGGACGAGGCCGGTGATGTAGACGTCCTTGAAGGGCATCGCGCCGGTGAAGTGCCCGGTCATCATGATCATCCGGGCGACCCAGAAGAAGAGGATGTCGAAGCCGGTGACCAGCACCGACGACGGCAGGTAGCGGTCGAATCCGCGCTCTGCCATCGCCTGCGCGTCCGGCCAGCCCATCGTCGAGTGCGGCCAGATCGCCGAGCTGAACCAGGTCTCCAGCACATCGCTGTCCTGGCGCAGGGCGATCTCCGCGCCGAGCCCGTGTGTGGCGCGCACCTCGGCCTCGTCGCGGCCGACGTAGACCTTTCCGGCCTCGTCGTACCACGCCGGGATGCGGTGGCCCCACCAGAGCTGTCGGCTGATGCACCAGTCCTGGATGTTCTCCAGCCAGTGCCGGTAGGTGTTGATCCAGTTCTCGGGCACGAAGCGCACGCGGCCCGACTCGACGGCCTCGAGGCCCCGCTTCGCGAATTCGTCCATCTTCACGAACCACTGGTCCGTGAGGTAGGGCTCGATGACCTGGCCGGTGCGGTCGCCGCGCGGCACCATCAGCTTGTGCGGCTTGGCCTCGACCAGCAGGCCGAGGGTGTCGAGCTCCGCGAGCACCTGCTTGCGCGCCTCGAAACGGTCGAGCCCACGGAAGCGTTCCGGCGCTGCATCGTTGAGGTGCGCGGTGTCGGTGAACAGGTTGATCATCGGCAGGCCGTGGCGCTGGCCGACCGCATGGTCGTTGAAGTCATGCGCCGGCGTGACCTTGACGACGCCGGTGCCGAAGACGCGGTCAACGTAGTCGTCGGCGATGATCGGGATCGTGCGGTCGCAGAGCGGCAGGCGCACCTGCCTGCCGACGAGGTGGGCGTAGCGCGCGTCCTCGGGGTGGACCATCACCGCGACGTCGCCCAGCATCGTCTCCGGGCGGGTGGTGGCGACCACCAGGTAATCGCGCGTCTCGCGCAGGGTTTCGTTGCCGTCGGCGTCCACCTCGACGTGCTCGTAGGTGGCATCCACCAGCGGGTAGCGGATCGACCACAGCTGGCCGCTTTCCTCCTCGCTCACGACTTCGAGGTCGGAGATCGCGGTCTTCAGTACCGGGTCCCAGTTGACCAGCTTCTGGCCGCGGTAGATGAGCCCCTGCTCGTGCAGCTGGACGAAGGTCTCGATGACGGCCTTGGACGGCATCGGGTCCATGGTGAACACGCTGCGCGACCAGTCGCCCGAGCTGCCCAGCCGGCGCATCTGGCGCTCGATGGTGTCGCCGGATTCCTGCTTCCACGCCCAGACCTTCTCGACGAATTTCTCGCGGCCGAGGCCGTCGCGGGTTTCGCCCTGGCCGGCCAGATGGAGATTCCGCGAGACCACCATCTCGGTGGCGATGCCGGCGTGGTCGGTGCCGAGCTGCCAGAGCGTGTCGAAGCCGCGCATGCGGTGGTAGCGGATGAGCGTGTCCATCAGCGTGTGCTGGAAGGCGTGGCCCATGTGCAGCGTGCCGGTGACGTTCGGCGGCGGCAGCAGGATACTGTAGGCGGGCTTCGTGGCATCACCGGAGGGTTTGAAGAGGCCGGCGGTCTCCCAGTGGGCGTACCATTTCGATTCGAAGGTGCTGGGCTCGAAGCTCTTGTCCATGCGGCGCGCGACCGGCGTTTCGGGCCGGTCAAAAGGTCGAAAAAGGGGCGCCAAGCCTAACATTCCGGGCCGGGTTGCAGGTTTGATCGGAGAAACCGCGTGGACTTCCCTCACTGGCTGCTGGTTGCCTTTTCCGTCTTCTGGCTCGTCCTCGCCATCCGTCCGCGCGACCGCGTCGTCTGGCTGACCGAAAACGCTTTCACGGTCGTCGCGGTCATCGCGCTCGCAGCGACCTACCCTGGCTGGCCACTCAGCGCCCTCTCGTATTCGTTGATCGCGGCGTTCCTCGTTCTCCACACGGTGGGCGCCCACTACACTTACTCGCGAGTGCCTTACGCTGCCTTCTTGAAAGCCCGTTTCGGACTGGACCTCGAAGGGCGCGCCGGTTGGATGCGCAACCACTACGACCGTCTGGTCCATTTCGCCTACGGCCTGCTCATCGCCTATCCCCTGTATGAGCTGCTCGAACGCTACGTGCAGCCGGTGGGTGCGTGGAGCTACGTGCTTTCGCCTGCCCTCATCATGGCCAGCAGCATGGCTTTCGAGGTGGTCGAATGGTGGGCGGCCGCGCTTCTCGGTGGCACCGCCGGTGCGGACTATCTCGGCGCGCAGGGCGACGCATGGGACGCCCAGAAGGACATGGCTCTGGCGACGTTGGGCGCGATCATCGCCATGCTGCTGACGGCCGTCGCGGCGTGACTCGCGCGGCTTCCGGGCCCGCGGCCCGGCTCGGGTTCAGGCGATCACCGGCTCACGGACGGGCAGGGACCCAGTCACCCGCAGCGCACGCGCCAGCCCGGCGGCGAGGTCGGCGCGCAGGTCGCGGACGTGCTCGATGCCCACCGACAGCCGCAGCAGGCCGTCGCCGATGCCGGCGGCAGCGCGGGCTTCCGCGCTCATCGCGGCGTGGGTCATGGTGGCGGGGTGGGCGACGAGGCTTTCCACGCCGCCCAGCGATTCAGCCAGCGTGAAGCAGTCGAGTCCCTCGCAGAAGGCGCGGGCGGCGGCTTCGCCGCCGCGCAGTTCGAAGCCCAGCATGGCGCCGAAGCCCTTCTGCTGGCGGGCGGCGAGCGTGTGGCCCGGATGCGCGGCGAGGCCGGGGTAGTGCACGGCGGCCACGGCCTCGTGGTCGACCAGCAGGTCGAGCAGCGCGTGGGTGTTCTCCTCGTGCACGCGCAGGCGGGCATCCAGCGTGCGCAGGCCGCGCAGGGTCAGGAAGGCGTCGAAGGGCGAACCGGTGAGGCCCAGCGCGTTCGCCCACCAGGTGAGGCGCTCGTGCAGCTCGGACGTCTTCGCGACCACGGCACCACCGACCACGTCGCTGTGGCCGTTGATGTACTTGGTCGTGGAGTGCACGACGAGGTCGGCACCGTGGTCGATCGGCGTCTGCAAGGCCGGCGAAAGGAAGGTGTTGTCGACCACCACCAGCGCGCCCACGCGCTTCGCCGCCCCGGCGACGAAGCGCAGGTCGGTGATGCGCAGCAGCGGGTTCGAGGGGGTCTCGATCCAGACCATGGCCGGGGCCGGATCGAGCGCGGCGGCGAGCTGGCGGGAGCAGCTGAAGTCGATGGTGAGGAGTTCGAAGGCACCCTTCCTCGCCAGCGCGTTGAACAGCCGCCAGCTGCCGCCGTAGGCGTCGTGCGGGACGACCAGCCGCTGGCCGGGTTCGAGCAGGCTCAGCACCAGCGTGATCGCCGCCATACCGGTGGCGGTGACCACGCCGCCGGCACCGCCTTCAAGCTCGGCCAGGGCCTCGCCCAGCAGGTCGCGCGTCGGATTGCCGCTGCGGGTGTAGTCGTAGCGGCGCTTCTTCCCGAAGCCCTCGAAGCTGAAGTTCGAGGACAGCACGATCGGCGGCACCACCGCGCCGTGGGCGGCGTCGCGGTCGATGCCGGCGCGGACGGCGCGGGTGGCGGGTTCGGCGTGGCTCACTGGACTACCTTCCCTTCTGCCATGACCGGAGGCAGCACACGGTGCAGGGTTGTCCACGGCGGCGGCCGGTCGGCGCTTGCGACGAACCGGCCGGCCGACGCGGTGGGCAACCCGTGTTCGGCACCGCCGCACTGCGTCTTGATTTGATTCGTCGTTCGCTTCAGAGAGAGGTTGTGACTTCCGTGCCCCCGCAGTGACCGCCACGCGCGCTGGCCGCTCGACGGCCCGCATGAGACCCGCGGCCTGTGGGGTGCCGGAAGCCCAAGACGGGCTACAGGGTGTTGCGCCGCACTGACCTTGAGGTGTGAGCGCCGATCAGTGAGCGACCCGCACGGGCTTCCGGCACGGCAAGTCATACCGCAACGATCAGGAGGCTGTCCATGAGTA
>JAGXSL010000110.1 GCA_018333835.1 Lysobacteraceae bacterium | reverse complement strand
GCCACCGCGCGGCACAGCCGCTCCAGCAGTGGCGGCAGGCCGGCTTCGCCCCAGAGCCGGGCGATGCCCGCCGCCGCCTCCCCGGTCGGGCCGGCACCTTCCGCGCCGAGGTCGTACTGGCCGCGGCCGGCATGGGTGTCGAGCACGAAGCAGGGGGCTTCCTTGCGCACGAGCGCCTCGATCCAGGCCAGCAGGACGGCATGCTTCAGCACATCGGCATGGTTCCCGGCATGGAAGGCGTGGCGGTAGTTCATGCCGGCAGTCTAGCGCCAGCGCGGTGCCGGCTGGTCGCCGCCGGTGGTGTGCGGCCCGCAGCCTGGCACCGGCGCGGTGCCGGCTGGTCGCCGCCGGTGGCCTGTGCTCAGTCCAGCAGGCTGGCCCCGGGCACCAGCCACAGCGCCAGCCCGGCCAGGGCGGCACCGATGCCGGTGGCGGCGAGCACGTCGCTCGGGTAGTGCACGCCCAGCACCACCCGCGAGGCGGCGATGCTCAGGGTGAACGGCACCAGCACCCAGGCCAGCAGCGGGTAGTGGGCGATCGCCACCAGCGAGAAGGCCACCGCGTGCAGGGTGTGCCCGGAGGGGAAGCTGAACTCGTCGAGCGGTGCCACCCAGGCGCGGATGCGCTCGTCGGCGTTGCAGGGTCGTGCGCGGCGGGTCCAGCCCTTGAGGCGGCGGTAGAGGAACAGGGCCACGCAGCCGGTGGCGGCGAGGTGCGCCGAGGCGGCGAGGCCGCTCCAGCCCTCGACCAGCACGATGGCGGCCATCAGCGTGTACCAGGCGGCACCGTCGCCCAGCCGCGAGACGGTGCGGAAGTAGGTGCGCACGCTGAAGCGCTCGCCCCAGCGGTTGGCGGCCAGGCACCAGCCGTGTTCGCGGCGCAGGCGCGGCAGGCGGGTGTCCATCAGGCGACCCTCCGCGTCGCGGCCTCGGCGAGGCCAGCCAGCAGGGTGGCGAAGTCGCGGGCCACGACCTCCGGCGAGAGCGATTCGACCGCCGCGCGGGCGGCCGCGCCGAGCGCGGCGAGGTCGGGCCGCAGCGCGGTGGCGAGCACGCGGTCGACGAAGCGGGCCTCGTCCCCGAAGGGCACGCAGGCACCGTGCTGGCCGTCGACCAGGTGTTCGCGGGCCGCCCCGTAGTCGAAGGCGACGGTGGCGAGCCCCGAGGCCATCGCCTCCAGGGTGACGTTGCCGAAGGTCTCCGAAAGGCTGGGGAACACGAACAGGTCGGCCGAGGCGAAGTGGGTGGCCAGCACCTCGCCGCGCAGCATGCCGGTGAAGATGAGGTCGGGCCGCGAGTCGGCGAGGGCGGCGCGTTCCGGGCCGTCACCGACCATCAACAGGCGTGCGCCCGGGCGCTCGGCCTTGAGCGCGTCGTAGGCGCGCAGCAGCAGCGGGAGGTTCTTCTCCGGTGCGATCCGGCCGACGTGCACCAGCACCGGGCCACCGGCCTCGACACCCCATTGCAGTCGCAGCGCCTCGGAGCGCCGCGAGGGATGGAAGCGTGCGGTGTCGACCGCGCGGCCGAGCCGCACGACCTGCCGGAAACCCTGCCGGCCGAGGTCTTCGACGAGTTCGTTGGTCGGCACCAGGGTGGCTTGTCCGCCGTTGTGGAAGCGGCGCAGCCAGGCGAACACCCAGGAGGAGAGGAAGCCCGCGCCGTAGCGGCCGACGTAGTCGTCGAAGCGGGTGTGGAAGCCGGTGGCGGCCGGGATGCCCATGCGGCGGGCGGTGCGCAGGGCGGACCAGCCGAGCGGGCCTTCGGTGGCGATGTAGATCGCGTCCGGGCGCTGCCGCCGCCAGCGCGCCTCCAGCGTGCCGCCGGCCGGCAGGCCGAAGCGCAGGCCCGGGTAGCGCGGGACCGGCGCGCCCCCCACCCGCAGCAGGTCGTCTTCTTCGCCGGGTTCCTCCTCGGCGCGTGCCGGGCGCACCAGACCGACCCCATGCCCGAGTTGCAGCAGGCCCTCGTGCAGGGACTGCACGGTCAGGGCCACGCCGTTGATCTCCGGCGGGTAGGTTTCGGTGATGAGGTCGTAGCGAGTCGTCGGGGCCATGCCGCCAGCCTGCGGCGCCGGCACGGCATGTCGATGACGCCGCGATGACCGCGGTATGACGGCGTCGGCTGCCGTTTTTCCTTCATGGCGGTGTCACTTCACATCGCCAGCATCCAAGCACTTTTTTAACCAACCATCCCCCGGAGTCGCCCGATGTCTGCCGCCCCCCGCCCCGTCCGCTTCGCCCTGTTGCCGCTCGCCGTCGGCATCGCGCTCGCCGGCGCCGTCCACGCCGCCCCGGCCGCCACCGCCGACGATGCCACCCGCCTCGATGCCGTCAACGTGGTCGGCGTCGGCGAGACCCGGCAGGTGCAGGAGATCGGCCGCGAGGAACTGCCGAGCCAGCCGGCCGGCACCAGCCCGCTGCAGCTGTTCGCCAAGCTGCCGGGCGTGCACTTCTCCGCCGCCGACCCCTGGGGCAACTACGAGTGGGCCAAGCGCATCAGCATCCGCGGCTTCAACCAGCAGCAGCTCGGCTTCACGCTGGACGGCATCCCGCTCGGCGACATGAGCTACGGCAACCACAACGGCCTGCACATCAGCCGTGCGCTGATCGCCGAGAACCTCGGCGCCGCCGAGGTCTCGCAGGGCAGCGCGGCGATCGACACGCCCTCGACCTCCAACCTCGGCGGCGCGGTGCGCTTCACCACCCGCGGCCCGCAGGCCGAGCGCGGCCTCGAAATCGCGCAGACGGTCGGCAGCGACGACACCTTCCGCACTTTCATCCGCTACGACAGCGGCGAGAACAACGGCTTCTCCAGCTTCGTCTCGGTGCTGCGCCACGACGCCGAGAAGTGGAAGGGCTGGGGCCCACAGGATTCGCGCCAGTTCAACGGCCAGCTGCGTTTCGCCACCGACGACTGGAACGTCGGCATGCTGCTCAACACCTCGCGCCGCAACGAGACCGACTACGCCGACCTCTCGCTCGACTCGGCCCGCCGCTTGGGCTTCGACTGGGACAACTACGCGCTCGACTGGGTGCGCGCGATCCGCGCCGCCGCCGGCCAGTTCAGCGGCGGCGTCATCAGTCTTGATGATGCCTACTACCTCGGCCGCGGCCTGCGCGACGACAACCTGTTCGCGCTGAACGCCGAGGCCGCGCTCGGCGAGGGCACGCTGCGCGCCCAGTACTACCGCCACACCAACGAGGGCCAGGGCCACTGGGTCACGCCCTACCGCGCCAGCTCGCCGGACCTGCCGCTCAGCCTGCGCACCACCGAGTACCTGATCGACCGCGACGGCGTCACCGCCTCGGTCGAGCTGCCCTTCGGCATCCACACCCTGACCGCCGGCCTGTGGTTCGAGCGCAACGAGCACAACCTGCAGCGCAACTTCTACAACCTCAACGCGGACTCGCCCCCCAACCGCGGCCACTTCTTCCGCCACCCCGACGTGCGCGTGTTCGAGCAGGACTTCGACACCCGCACCAGCGTCTACTTCGTCAACCACCGCATGAGCCTGCAGGACGGCCGCCTGCTGGTGGACGCCGGCTTCCGCAGCTTGAACGTGGAGAACGAGGCGATCTCCCGCGTCGGCACCCGCGCCAGCGGCACCATCGAGGCCAGCGACAATTTCCTGCCGCAGGTCGGCGCGCGCTTCGAGATCGCGCCGCGCTTCGAGCTGTTCGGTTCCTACTCCGAGAACATGGCGGCCTTCCGCGCCGGCGTCGGCGGCAGCCCGTTCGTCGCCAGCCAGGCCGCCTTCACCGCCCTGCGCGACAACCTGCGCCCGGAAACCTCGACCACCCTCGAAGGCGGCCTGCGCTGGGCCAACGACGCCGTGCAGACCTCGCTCACGCTCTACAGCGTCGACTTCCAGGACCGCCTGTTGTCGATCGCCCAGTGCGTCGGCATCCTCGGCTGCCCGGCAGCGCTCGCCAACGTCGGCGACGTCGAGACCCGCGGCATCGAGGCGGCCGTCGACCTGGCGCTCGGCGAGGGGCTCTCGGTGTTCGGCTCGATCTCGCACAACGAGTCGACCTATGCCGCCGACTACCTCGACGGCACCACCGTGGTCCGCACCAACGGCAAGACCGTGGTCGACTCGCCCGAGCTGCTGATGAACGTCGAACTGCGCTGGCAGGGGGGTGGCTGGGACGCGCGGATCGGCGCCAAGTACACCGACGAGCGCTTCATCACCTTCCTCAACGACGCCAAGGTGCCGGACTACTGGGTCACCGACGCCTCGCTCTCCTACGACCTCGGCGCGTTCGGCTGGGCGCGCGAGCTGACGGCCACCTTCAACATCACCAACCTGTTCGACGAGGAGTACTTCGCCACCGTCGGCACCAACGGCTTCCTCGCCAGCTATCCGAACTGGGTGGGCGGCTTCCACACCCTGTCGGCCGGCGCTCCGCGGCAGATGTTTTTCACCCTGCAAGGCCGCTTCTGATGCAGGACGAGGGCCGCCGGAACGCCTTGCGCGCCGCGCTCGCCCTCTCCGGCGCCTGCCTCGTCGGGCCCGGCCGGGCGGTCGCGGCCGCCCCGCCGCCGCCCGACCTGGCCGGCGACGGGGCGATCCAACGGATCGCCTTCGGCTCCTGCGTCCACCAGGACCGCCCGCAGCCGATCTGGGACGACGTGCTGGCGGTCCGCCCGGATCTTTTCGTCTTCCTCGGCGACAACATCTACGGCGACACTCGCGAACTCGCCGTGCTCGAACGCGAGTACAGCAAGCTCGCCGCCCAGCCGGGCTTCCAGCGCCTGCGCGCCTCGACCCGGGTGATGGCGACTTGGGACGACCATGACTTCGGCGAGAACGACGCCGGTGCCGAGTTCCCGATGAAGGAGCCCTTCCGGCAGGCCTTCCTGCGCTTCTGGCAGGAGCCGGAAGGCTCGCCGCGCTGGTCACGCGACGGCGTCTACACCAGCGCCCTGTTCGGTCCGCCGGGGCGGCGCGTGCAGTTGATCCTGCTCGACCTGCGCTACAACCGCAGCCCGATCACCCGCCACATCGCCTTCCCCGACGACCAGGTCTACGAACGTTGGGTACGCCGCGAACTGGCCGCCGGCCGTGCCGTGCCCGGCCCTTACGCCCGCAACCCCGACCCGGCCGCCTCCATGCTCGGCGAGCGCCAGTGGGCCTGGCTGCACGAGCAGTTGCGTCAACCGGCCGAGGTCCGCTTGATCGGCTCCAGCCTGCAAGTGCTCGCCGACTTCACCGGCTGGGAGGCCTGGGCCAATTACCCGCAGGACCAGGCCCGGCTGTTCGACGCGATCCGCCGCGCCGACGCCCGCGGCGTGGTCTTCCTCTCCGGCGACATGCACTACGGCGAGCTGAGCCGGCAGGACACCAACGTGCCGTACCCGCTCTACGACCTCACCTCCAGCGGCCTGACCGAGGTCTGGACCATCCCGGTACCGAACGCCCTGCGCGTCGGCGAGGCGCATGCGGTCGAGAACTTCGGCCTGGTCGAGATCGACTGGCCGGCGCGCCGTTTGCGTCTCTCGGTGCGGGCGCTGGGTGGCACGGTGCGGCTCGCCCACGAGCTGCCGATCGAGGCGCTGGCGCCGGTCTAGGCTCGAGCACGCAGTCCCGGAAGCGCCTGCCTTTGCGGTCGACTCGGCCCATCGTCCCAGGTGAGCCTGCTTGCGTGGCCCCTGAGGCCCACCGTTCCGAGCGCGCCTGCCTTCGTGGTCCATGGGGTCGCGGCCGGCGACGGCTACGCGTCCCGCTCCGCAGTCGCCGGACGGCGCACGTCCCTGTGCGCCTCCTGCGACCGCCATGGCCCACGGGCGCGGCGCGAATCGTCCGCGGTGTGTTGGTCTCGCGAGCACGCCGCGGCAACG
Source organism: Lysobacteraceae bacterium (assembly GCA_018333835.1). Lineage (GTDB taxonomy): Bacteria > Pseudomonadota > Gammaproteobacteria > Xanthomonadales > Xanthomonadaceae > Silanimonas. The sequence goes on along the minus strand of JAGXSL010000110.1, from coordinate 113 downwards.
CGCACGCGACGGTCGTGGCGAGCCGCAGTCGTGAGCGCGGTGCCGGGTGGGCGAGCCGCGGTGGTGAGGGCCGACCTGCGGCAGCGAGGCAGGAGCCGAGCGCCGCGCGTGAG
>JAGXSL010000109.1 GCA_018333835.1 Lysobacteraceae bacterium | reverse complement strand
CGGCCTCGGCAGGGCGAGCCTGTCGGCGGATCGGGCCATCTGCTTCCCGCGCGATCGGGCGTCCTGCCCTCACGCGCGGCGCTCGGCTCCTGCCTCGCTGCCGCAGGTCGGCCCTCACCGCCGCGGCTCGCCCGCCAGCACCGCGCTCCGTCGCAGCGGTGCCTCGTGACGCCGATTCGCTCCGGCAGCGACTCGCGCAACCGGCTGGCCGGATGCTTCGCTCCACGACCCGCGAGGAACGATCCGCGCCGTGCCCGTGGGCCCTCAGTTCGCGGGGGGCGCGGCCTCGGGTACCGGCTCGGGCTCGGGCTCGGCCGGGGTCGGCGGGGACGGGGCCGGGGCGGCCTCCGGCGCCGGCAGCAGGAGCGGCAGCAAGGGCAGCATCTGCCCCTCCTGCAGGGCCTGCAGCTGCGCCAGCATGGCGGCGTCGAACTCGCGCACCTCGCCGCTCGGCAGGGTGAGGATGGCGCCGCGGAAAGCGCCGGAGGCCGGGTCGATCTCGAGTTCGAGCTGGCCCGTGCCGGTCGCCCCGCTCAGATCGAGCACGATGGCCTGGCGGCCGGCGACGGCGGCGGCGCGGATGCCCGCCCAGTCGATGCCGACGTCGCTGATCTCGCCGAACTGGGCCTGCACCCCGGGGATGGCGGCGACCATCTGGTTGCCCATCTGGCCGAGCGCGCGGATGCCGAACCAGATGGCGGCGACCAGCAGCACGCCGGCCAGCAGCAGCAGGGTGAAGCAGCCGAGCAGCCAGGGCCAGAGGGCGCGGGGGCGGCGGGCGGCGGGCGGGGGCGGGAATGGGGTGTTCATGGTCAGGCGAGCAACAGGCCGCGCAGTTTCTTCAGGGCGTGGGCCTCGATCTGGCGCACGCGTTCGGCGGAGACACCGTACTCCTCGGCCAGCTCCTGCAGGGTGGCCTTGGACTCACCGAGGAAGCGGCGCTGCAGGATGGTACGCGAACGGGCGTCGAGGCTGTCCAGCCCTTCGCCGAGGGCGTCGAGCTGCTTCTCCTCGTGGTTCTCGCGCTCGAACAGCGCGGCCGGGTCGGCATCGGCCTGCTCGAGGTAGGCGATCGGGGCGGGCGGCGCGTGGTCCTCGTCCTCGCCCACCGGGGCGTCGAAGCCGATGTCGCGGCCGGACAGGCGCGATTCCATCTCCAGCACCTCGCGCTCGGAGACCTTGAGGTCGCGGGCGACCGCGGCGACTTCGGCGGCGTTCATCCAGCCGAGGCGCTTCTTGCTCTTGCGCAGGTTGAAGAACAGCTTGCGCTGCGCCTTGGTGGTGGCGATCTTGACGATGCGCCAGTTCTTCAGGATGAACTCGTGGATCTCGGCGCGGATCCAGTGCACGGCGAAGCTGACCAGGCGCACGCCGAGGTCGGGGTCGAAGCGCTTGACGGCCTTCATCAGGCCGATGTTGCCTTCCTGCACCAGGTCGCCGACACCGAGGCCGTAGCCCTGGTAGCCGCGGGCGACGTGGACGACGAAGCGCAGGTGCGAGACGACGAGGGCCTTGGCGGCCTCGAGGTCGCCGTCGTCGCGCAGGCGGCGGGCGAGCGCCTGCTCGTCCTCGGCGCTGAGCACCGGGATCCGGTGCACGGCGGCGACGTAGGCCTCGAAAGACCCCAGCGCGCTGGGGATGGGGTAGCTGGCGGTGATCAGGGCGGTGGTCATGCGGGAGTCCCTCCGGGGGGTCACGGGCGACAATTTAGCACTCTCATGTTACGAGTGCTAATCCGCGGGGAAGTTCCACGGCCTTGCGTGGAGGGCGCCAAGGCGGCCCGCCGCTCACCCGGTGCCTGCTTCCGGGCCCGTCCGGAGCGGCGGCAGCGACCAGTCGATTGGCGCCAGCCCCCGGCCCTGCAGCCAGCGGTTGGCCTTGCCGAAGTGCCCGCAGCCGAGGAAACCGCGGTGGGCCGACAGCGGCGAGGGGTGCGGGGCCTTCAGCACGCAGTGGCGCTGGCGGTCGACCAGCCCGCCCTTCTTCTGCGCGTAGCTGCCCCAGAGCAGGAACACGAGGCCCTCGCGCTCGCGGCTGAGCGCTTCGATGGCCGCATCGGTGAAGCCCTCCCAGCCGCGCCCGGCGTGGCTGCCGGCGCGACCCTCCTCGACGCTCAACACGGCGTTCAGCAGCAGCACGCCCTGCGCCGCCCAGTGCGCGAGGCAGCCGTGGCCCGGCGGCGGCAGGCCGAGGTCGCGCTCGATCTCCTTGAAGATGTTCAGCAGCGAGGGCGGGATGGCCACGCCCGGCGGCACCGAGAAGGCGAGGCCGTGGGCCTGGCCGGGGCCGTGGTAGGGGTCCTGCCCCAGGATCACCACCTTCACCGCCTCGAAGGGGGTGGCGTCGAGCGCCGCGAACATCGACCGTCCGGGCGGATGGATGCGCTTGCCGGCGGCCTTCTCGGCGCGCAGGAAGGCGGCCAGCGTGCGCATGTTCTCGCGCTCGAAGTGGCCGCCGAGCCGCGCCCGCCACGAGGCCTCGAGCCGAGGGCCCGCGGCGGCCGGCTCAGGCATGGCCGTGGCGCGCACGCAGCATCCGCCCCACCCGCAGCTGGAACAGCAGCTTGGTGATGAGCAGGCGCTCCTCGATCGGCTTGAGCACGAGGTCGTTGGCGCCGGCGCGCAGCAGCCCGGTCTGGTTCGCGGGGTTGGCGTCGCCGGTCATCACCAGCACCGGCAACTGGCCCTTGGGGTAGCCGAAGTCGCGGCGGATCGCCTGGACCAGGTCCTTGCCGGTCAGTTCGCCCTTCAGGTAGACATCGGTCAGCACCACGTCGACGCCGGGCACCCGGCCCTGCACCAGGGCCGATTCCAGGCAGGCGATGGCGTCCTCGACGCCGCTGCAGTGGATGACCTTGAGGCCGTGCTTCTCCAGCATGCGGCGGGTGGCCATGGCGACCACCTTGCTGTCCTCGACGTAGAGCACCTCGCCGCCGGGCGCGCCCTCCGGCGCCACGTAGCCTTGGATGAAGGCGGCCAGTGCGCTGAAGCCGAGCGACTTGTCGAAGTAGTCGGTGACGTCGTCGGTGATCGAGCGCGTCTCCAGCCGGTCCTGCACGTCGCCGGAGACCACGATGATCGGGATGAAGGCCTGCGGCGTGTGCTCGCGCAGGTAGCGGGCGAGATCGAGGCCGTCCATGTCGGGCAGCCGCAGCGCGGTGGTGACCAGACTGATGGCGCCCTGCTGCAGCGCCTGCTGCGCCTCGGCGCCGGTGCCGCAGGCGATCAGCTCGGCCTGTGGCAACTGCTGCCGGAGCACGCCCTCGATCATCCTCCGCACGACCTTCGAGCCATCGACCACGAGGATGCGCGGCGACGTGCTGTCGAAGGTGCGGAACGCGGGAGTGCTCATCGGTCGGCCGGGCGCGAAGTCCGGAGATAATGGCCCGCGGCCACCCGCGCGCCAAGCCAGCCGAGCGCGGCGCCGGCGGCGAGGGTCGCGCCGATGCCGCCCGCGCCGGGTCCCTGCAGGGCGAGCCCGCCGCCGTAGCTGGCCGCCAGCGCGGCCAGCGGCGCGGCCAGCAGCAACGCCGCCAGGGCGGCGCCGGCCAGGGCCAGCACGGCGCCGCCGAGGCCATGCAGCAGGCCGAGCCAGAGCAACGGCCGGCGGATGTCGGCGTCCTCGGCGCCCAGCAGTTGCAGCAGGGCGATCTCCTCGCGGCGCCCGCCGAGGTCGAGGCGCACGGTGTTGCCGACCACCAGCAGGGCCCCGGCGGCCAGCAAGGCGGCCAGCAGCCAGAGCACGCGCCGGGCCAGGTCCAGCCAGGCGTCGAGGCGGGCGCGCCAGGCGGCGTCGTACTGCACCGTCTCGATGCCGGGCTCGGCCGCGAGCGCGCGGGCGAGCGGCGCGGGTTCGCCATCCGGCGTCACCACCAGCACCCAGGGCAGCGGGTTGCCGTCGAGCAGGTCGAGGCTGTCGGCGAGATCGCTCATGCGCCGGAACTCGGCGAGCCCCTGCTCGGGACTGCGCAGGGCGACCGCGGCGACGTCGGGGCGCGCCCGCAAGCGCAGGGCCAGGGCCTCGGCATCGCTGCCGTCGCGGTCCATGGCGAGGAACAGGCTGATCTCCCGCGAGGCCTCGAGGGTACCGGCCAGGCGCGTGGCGTTGGCCAGCGCCAGCCCGAACAGCAGCGGCAGCAGCAGGGCGAGGCCCAGCACGGCGGTGGTGGCGGCGCTGGCGAGCGGGGCGGCGCGCCAGCGGGCGAGCGCGAAGGCGAAGGCACGGGCATGGCCGCGGCCCCAGGCGGCGGTGCCGCTGCCGGCGTAGATCCTGCGCCGCTCGGCGGCCGGGCGCTGGCGGGTCGCACTCATGCCGCCAGGTCCGCCGCGGCGATGTCGTCGACCAGCCGGCCGGCGTGCAGCACCAGGGTGCGCCGGCGGGTGCGCTTGATCAACGCGAGGTCGTGGCTGGCGACCAGCACGGTGGTACCGCGCTCCGGCAACTCGAGGAACAGGCCCATGATCTCGGCGGCGAGCTGCGGGTCGAGGTTGCCGGTGGGCTCGTCGGCCAGCAGCAGCAGCGGCCGGCCGACCACCGCGCGGGCGATGCCGGCGCGTTGCTGCTCGCCGGTGGAGAGCTGCGGCGGGCGGGCGGCGAGGCGGTCGCCGAGGCCCACGCGGGCCAGCACCTCGCGCACCCGCGGGCCGACCTCGGCCTCGGCGATGCCGGCCAGGCGCAAGGGCAGGGCGACGTTGTCGTGCAGGCTCCAGTCCGGCAGCAGGCGGTGGTCCTGGAACACCACCCCGAGCCGGCGGCGGTAGCGCGCCACGTCGCGGCCGCGCACCGCGGCGAGGTTGCGCTCCTCGACCAGCACGGCGCCGCGGTCGGGGCGCTCGGCGAGGTGCAGCAGCTTGAGCAAGGTGCTCTTGCCGGCTCCGCTGTGGCCGGTGAGGAACACGAGTTCGCCGGCGGCGACGGAGAAACCGACGTCCACGAGCGCGGCCTGGCCGCCCGGATAGGCCTTGCAGACCCCCTCCAAGCGCAGGAGCGCCATGGTCAGGCGCGGAACCAGCCCTTCACGCGGGCGGCCATGCGGGCGAGGAAGCTTTCCTTCGACACCCCGACCGGACCGCTCGAAGCGGCGACCGCGGCCGCGCTCCCGGTGCCTTCCGCGACGCGTTCGCCGCGTGGCCTGCGGCGGCGACGGCGGCGGCGGCGCTCCGCCTCGGCCGGGCTCTCGGCGGCGTTCGGGGGCGTGCCGGCGGCGGTCGGCGGGACCACGGTGGGCAGCGGGACGACGACCGGCGGCACGGCGGCGGCCTCGCCTTCCGGCTTCGCCACCCGCTCGGGGCGCGGGCCGCGCGGCGGACGCGGGCCGCGATCGCCACGGCCGTCGTCGCGACCCTCGCGACGCGGGGCGCCGCCACGGCCACCGCCACCACGGCCGCCGCGGCCATGCTTGGCGTCCTTCTCGGCCATCTCGGCGCGGGCCTCGCGGAAGATGTCGCCGATCCGCTCGAGCGGCTCGGCACCCTCCGGCAGCGCGGCGCGCTCCGGGCGCGGCAAGGCGGTCAGGAGGTCGGCGGTGACCGCCTCGACCGGGATCTTCTGTTCGATGTAGGCCTCGACCGCCGGCAGGTGCTGGGCGTAGAGCTCGCAGGCGAAGGTGATGGCATCGCCCTCCGCTCCGAGCCGAGCCGTGCGGCCGATGCGGTGCACGTAGTCCTCGGCCTCGAAGGGCAGGTCGAAGTTGTAGACGTGGCTGACGCCGTCGATGTGCAGGCCGCGGGCGGCCACGTCGGTGGCGACCAGCAACTCCAGCTCACCGCGCTGGAACTTGCCGAGCAGGCTCTGGCGCTTCTTCTGCGGCACGTCGCCAGAGAGCACGCCGACCCGGTAGCCGCCCTTCTCCAGCGCCCGGGCGACGCGCTCGACCATGGCCTTGGTGTTGACGAAGACCATGGTGCGGTTGCCCGGGCTGCGCGAGAGCAGGCCAAGCAGCAGCGGGATCTTCTCCTCGTTGGCCGGGAAGTAGATCGCCTGCCGCACGCGGGCGGCGGTGATCGATTCGGTCTCGACGACCAGCTTCTCCGGCTCGTTCATGTGCTCGTAGGCGAGCTCCAGCACGCGATGGCTGAGCGTCGCCGAGAACAGCAGGGTCTGGCGCTCGTGGCGGGCCGGCAGCCGGCGCAACAGGAAGCGCAGGTCCTTGATGAAGCCCAGGTCGAACATGCGGTCGGCCTCGTCGAGGACGCAGACCTCGCAGGCGTGCAGGCTGACCACGTGCTGCCTGACGTAGTCGATCAGGCGGCCCGGCGTGGCGATGATGACGTCGGTGCCGGCCTGCAGCTGCTCGCGCTGCTTGTCGTAGTCGACGCCGCCGTAGATCAGGGCATAGCGCAGGCCGAGCGCGCCGCCGAACTTCAAGGCGTCCTTGTGGATCTGGATGGCGAGCTCGCGGGTCGGCGCGAGGATCAGCGCGCGCGGGTCGGCGTCCCGGCGGTTGGCCAGCGCCGGCCGGGTCAGCAGCCGGTTCACCATGGTCACGAGGAAGGCCAG
>JAGXSL010000108.1 GCA_018333835.1 Lysobacteraceae bacterium | reverse complement strand
GCTGCGCCGCGCCGACGGCGAGGCCCGCCAGGTCGAGCGGCGGGTCGGCCCGCTGGTGCTGGGGCAGGCCAACGCCGGCTTCGTCGTCTCGATGGTGGACCGCAGCGAGCAGCGCAGCGTCGAGATGCAGCTGGAAAGCATCATCGCCGAATTGCGCGCCACGCTCGAATCCACCGCCGACGGCATCCTCGTGCTCGACATGGACGGCGCGATCCGCGGCTTCAACCAGCGCTTCGCCGAGCTCTGGGCGTTGCCGGCGGAACTGCTGCAGCGCCGCGACGACGCCGCGATCTTCGAATGGCTGGCCGGCCAGGTCGGCGATCCCCCGGCCTACCGCGAACGGCTGGGGCAGATCGCCCGCTCGCCGCTGCTCGAGGCCGAGGACGTTCTGGTCCTGCGCTCCGGCCGGGTGCTGGAGCGCGTCACCCTGCCGCAGTTCGCCCGTGGCCGGGCCATCGGTCGGGTGTTCTCCTACCGCGACATCACCCAGCGGCTGGCCGACGAGGCCCGCCTCAAGCTGGCGGCGCGGGTCTTCGAATCCAGCCTGGAGGGCGTGTTCGTCACCGATCCGCGCTTCCGTCTGGTCGCCGGCAACCCGATGTTCGAACGCTTCACCGGGCTTCCCGCCGCCGAACTGCTCGGACACCCGGTGGCCAGCCTGTGCAGCGGGCAGGATGGCGGCCCCAGCCTGCGCTCGATCCACCGCGCCCTGCGCACCAGGGACTACTGGCAGGGCGAACTGTGGTCGCGCCGCCCGGACGGCCAGTCGCATCCCTGCCTGCTGTCGATGGTGCGGGTGGCCGACGGCGACGGCAGGACGCTGCACTACATCGGCTTCGCCAAGGACCTGAGCGAGACGGTGGCGGCGCGCAGGCGCATCGAGGAGCTGGCCTTCACCGATCCGCTCACCGGCCTGCCGAACCGGGTGCTGCTGCGCGAACGCTTCGAGATGGCGATCAACTACGCCCGCCGCGAGCGCAAGCCCTTCGCGGTGCTGTTCATCGACCTCGACCGCTTCAAGCAGATCAACGACTCGCTGGGCCATGGCTACGGCGACCGCGTCCTGGCGGCAGTGGCCGACCGGCTGCGCGACTGCATCCGCCAGGTCGACACCGCGGCACGCACCGGCGGCGACGAGTTCATCATCCTGCTCGCCGGGGTCGACGCCGGGGGCGCCGAGCTGGCGGCGCGACGCATCCTCAACGCCATCGCCCAGCCGGTCGAGGTGGCCGAGATGAGCTTCCGGCTGAGCGTCTCGATCGGCATCGCCATGTTCCCCGAGGACGGCACCGATGCCGAGGAGCTGACCCGCAACGCCGACAGCGCGATGCACGCGGTCAAGGAGCGCGGCCGCGCCGACCTGCGCTTCTACCAGCGGCAGATGAACATCGGCCTGCTGTCGCGGATGAAACTCGACCACGCGTTGCGCGAGGCCCTGCTCGCCGAGTCCCTCGACGTGCACTTCCAGCCCAAGGTCACGCTCGCCGAGCGCCGCCTGATCGGCGCCGAGGCGCTGGTGCGCTGGAGCGACCCCGAACTGGGCGAGGTCTCGCCTTCGCGCTTCATCCCGGTTGCCGAGGAAAGCGGTGCGATCGTCCCGCTCGGGCGCTTCGTGCTGGAGACCACGCTGGCCCGCCTCGGCGGATGGTGGCGGCAGGGCCTGTGCCTGCCGGTGGCGGTGAACGTCTCGGCCTTCCAGTTCCACCAGTCCGATTTCGTCGAAAGCGTGGCCGATGGGCTGCGCCGCCATTCCCTGCCGGGCGAGGCCCTGGAGCTGGAGCTCACCGAGTCGATCCTGGTCGCCGATGTCGACGAGGCGATGCGCCGGCTGACCGCGCTGAGCGCGCTCGGGGTGCGGCTCGCGATCGACGACTTCGGCACCGGCTATTCCTCGCTCTCCTACCTCAAGCGCTTCCCGATCGAGCGCATCAAGATCGACCGCAGCTTCATCGCCGACCTGCCGGGCAGCGCCGAGAGCGAGGCCATCGTCACCGCCATCGTCCAGATGGGCCGGGCATTGCGGCTCTCGGTCACCGCCGAGGGCGTGGAGACCGAGGCGCAGTCCGAGTTCCTGCTTTCGATCGGCTGCCACGAGATGCAGGGCTGGCTGGTGGCGAAGGCGATGCCGGCCGGCGAGTTCGAGCAGCGTTACGGCCGCATCCCGCCGTGAGATCCTTCGTCGCGTGAGAACCCCCCAGGCCCTGCAGGTGCTGATCGATGACGGCGTCATCGACGAGGTGCTGCGCCCGCTCAAGAGCGGCAAGGAGGCCGCCGTGTACGTGGTGCGCAGTGGCGATGAGGTGCGTTGCGCCAAGGTCTACAAGGACATGGCGCAGCGCAGCTTCCAGAAGCGCGTCCAGTACCAGGAAGGCCGCAAGAGCCGTGGCAGCCGCGAGGCCCGCGCCATGGGCAAGGCCAGCAGCTTCGGCCGCAAACAGGCCGAGGCGGCGTGGAAGAACGCCGAAGTCGACGCGCTCTACCGGCTGCGCGAGGCCGGCGTGCGCGTGCCGCAGCCTTTCGGCTATTTCCACGGCGTGCTGGTGATGGAGCTGGTGACCGATGCGGCGGGCTCCAGCGCGCCGCGTCTCGGCGAGGTGGAGCTCGAACCCGCACTGGCCCGCGACTACCACGCGGCACTCGTGCGCGAGGTGGTGCGGATGCTTTGCTGCGGGCTGATCCACGGCGATCTCTCGGCCTACAACGTGCTGGTCGGTCTCGACGGCCCGGTGGTGATCGACTTCCCGCAGGTGGTGAGTGCCGCCGGCAACAACAATGCGCGGGCCATGCTGCTGCGCGACGTCAACAACCTCACCGCCACGCTGGGCCGCTTCGCGCCGGAATTGCTGGACACCTGGTACGGCGAGGAGATGTGGGCGCTGTTCGAGGCCGGCGAACTGCTGCCGGACACCGTGCTCAGCGGCGAATGGACGCCGGACGAATCCGAAATCGACCTCGACGGCGTGCGCCAGGCCATCCACGATGCCCGCGAGGAAGCGATCATCCGCCAACAGGGCCGCGAGGCGGCCGAGACCACCGACTGAGGAGCCAATGACGATGAGCGGATTTCTGCAAGGCGAATTCTCCGGCCGCACGATCGCCACGGCCCGCATCGCGCTGTGGTCGTTGGCCGCGCTGCTGCTTGCCGCGCCCTGGGTGGCGATGCGCTTCACCAACGAGGTCCGCTGGGATGCGATGGACTTCCTGGTGTTCGGCGTGATGCTCGCGGTGGCGGGTGGACTGGTCGAAGGGGTGGTGTGGCGCAGCCGACGGCGCCGCGTCGTCCTTGGTGCGCTGCTCGTCGTCGGCATGGCTTTCCTGCTCACCTGGGCCGAGCTCGCGGTGGGTATCCTCAACGGCTCCTGAACCGCCAGGGCCACCGCGATGCCACAAACCGCCTACCCGATCGGCACCCCCGGCCAACCCTGGGGAGACGCCGAGCGCGCCGCCTGGCTCGCCCGCCAGCGCGTCCAGCGCCGTTACGCCGAGGACGTGCTGCCGCGCATCGCGGCCCTCGATGGCCGTTTCGACGTGCACGAATACGGCCGGGTGGTGGTCGAAGGCGAGGCCTACCCGCTGCTCGCCCTGCGCAGCCGCGCCGGTGCCGCCGGGCGGCCGCTGGTGCTGGTCACGGGTGGCGTGCACGGCTACGAGACAAGCGGGGTGCACGGCGCGCTCGCCTTCCTCGAACGCCACGGCGAAGCCTGTGCCGGGCACGTCGACCTGCTGGTCGCGCCCTGCGTGAGCCCCTGGGCCTACGAGCGGGTGCAGCGCTGGAACGCCGAGGCGCTCGACCCCAACCGCCATTTCCGCGCCGGCAGCCCCTGCGCCGAGTCGGCGGCGCTGGTCGCGTTGCTGGCGCCGCTCGCGGGCCGCGTCCGCCTGCACATCGACCTGCACGAGACCACCGACAGCGACGAGCAGGAATTCCGCCCCGCGCTCGCCGCCCGTGACGGCAAACCCTTCGAGCCCGGCCACGTCCCGGACGGCTTCTATGTGGTCGGCGACGCGGCGAACCCGCAGCTCGACTTCCAGCGCCACATCATCGCGGCGGTGTCCGCGGTCACCCACATCGCACCGCCCGATGCCGACGGCCGGATCATCGGCTCCGAGCTCGTCGCGCCCGGCGTCATCCTCTACCCGTTCAAGGCGCTCGGCCTGTGCGCCGGCCTGACCGACGCGGCCTACACCACCACCACCGAGGTCTACCCGGACAGCCCGCGGGCCACGCCGGCGCAGTGCGTCGATGCGCAGGTGGCGGCGGTACGGGCGGCGATCGACTACGTCCTGGCCTGACGCGTCCCGGGCGCGCCTGCCCTCGTGGTCCATGGGGCCGACCGTTCCGGGCGCGCCTGCCTTCGTGGGCCACGGGGTCGCGGCCGGCGACGGCTACGCGTCCCGCTCCGCAGTCGCCGGACGGCGCACATCGTGTGCGCCTCCTGCGATCCCCATGGCCCACGGGCGCGGCGCGGATCGTTCCCGGCAGGCCGGGATCGCGAACACCCCGCGGCAACGCGCACGTGCGGCCGTGGCGTGCTGCAAACGCGAGCGCGGTGCCTGGTGGGCGAGCCGCGGCGGTGAGGGCCGACCTGCGGCAGCGAGGCAGGAGCCGAGCGCCGCGCGTGAGGGCAGGACGCCCGATCGCGCGGAAAGCAGGTGGCCCGATCCGTCGACAGGCTCGCCACCTCCACGAGCGCGCCTGCCTTCGTGGGCCACGGGGCCGACCGTGCCGGGCGCGCCTGCCTTCGTGGGCCACGGGGTCGCGGCCGGCGACGGCTACGCGTCCCGCTCCGCAGTCGCCGGACGGCGCACGTCGTGTGCGCCTCCTGCGATCCCCATGGCCCACGGGCGCGGCGCGGATCGTTCCCGGCAGGCCGGGATCGCGAGCACCCCGCGGCAACGCGCACGTGCGGCCGTGGCGTGCTGCAAACGCGAGCGCGGTGCCTGGTGGGCGAGCCGCGGCGGTGAGGGCCGACCTGCGGCAGCGAGGCAGGAGCCGAGCGCCGCGCGTGAGGGCAGGACGCCCGATCGCGCGG
>JAGXSL010000107.1 GCA_018333835.1 Lysobacteraceae bacterium | reverse complement strand
TCGATCGGGCGCGACCTGTTCGTCCGCACCATGCACGGCGGCCGGATCAGCCTGATGGTGGGCCTGATCGCCACCGGGGTGGCGCTGTTGATCGGCGTGGCCTGGGGCGCGATCGCCGGCTTCGTCGGCGGCCGGGTCGACAACCTGATGATGCGCATCGTCGACATCCTCTACGCGTTGCCGTTCATGTTCCTGGTGATCCTGCTGATGGTGGTGTTCGGCCGCAACATCCTGCTGATCTTCGTCGCCATCGGCAGCTACATCTGGCTCGACATGGCGCGCATCGTGCGTGGCCAGACCCTGAGCCTCCGGCAGAAGGAATTCGTCGAGGCCGCACAGGCGCTCGGCGTGCGCTCGCGGGTGATCATCTGGCGCCACATTGTGCCGAACCTGCTCGGCATCGTGGCCGTCTACCTGACGCTGACGGTGCCCAGGGTGATCCTGGTGGAGAGCTTCCTGAGCTTCCTCGGCCTCGGGGTGCAGGAGCCGAGCACCTCGTGGGGGGCGCTGGTCAGCGCCGGTGCGCAGGACATGGAATCGGCCCCATGGGGCTTGTTCTTCCCGGCAGCCTTCCTCGCCGCCACGCTGTTCTGCCTGAACTTCCTCGGCGACGGCCTGCGCGACGCGCTCGACCCGAAGGACCGCTGACATGGGTCCCGCGCCGCTGGTCAGGATCGCCGGCTTGACGGTCGATTTCCACACCGAGGACGGCCGCGTGCGCGCGGTCGAGAACCTGAGTTTCGATATCCCGCGCGGGGGCACGGTGGGCCTGGTCGGCGAGTCCGGCTCCGGCAAGAGCGTCACCGCGTTGACCTTGATGCGCCTGATCCCGACACCCCCGGGCGAGATCAGCGCGGGCAGCATCGACTTCGACGGACAGGACCTGCTGGCGCTCCCGGAACGCCAGATGCGGCGTATCCGTGGCAAGCGGATCGGCATGATCTTCCAGGAGCCGATGACCAGCCTGAACCCGGTCTACCGGATCGGCGAGCAGGTGGCCGAGGTGCTGCGCCAGCACGAGGGCCTGTCGCGCCGTGCCGCGCGCGACCGGACGATCGAACTGCTCGACCAGGTCGGCCTGCCGCGCCCGAAGCAACTGGTCGACAGCTACCCGCACCAGCTCTCCGGCGGCCAGAAGCAGCGGGTGATGATCGCCCAGGCGATGTCCTGCGAACCCGACCTGCTGATCGCCGACGAGCCGACCACCGCGCTCGACGTCACGATCCAGAAGCAGGTGCTGGACCTGATGGGCGAATTGCAGGCGCGCTACGGCATGAGCCTGCTGTTCATCACCCATGACCTTGGCGTGATTGCCGAGGTGGCCAGCCGGGTGGTGGTGATGTACCGCAGCCGCAAGGTCGAGGAAGGCGAAACCGCCCAGTTGTTCCGTGCCGCCGGGCACCCCTACACACGGGGCCTGATCGCCTGCCGGCCCGGGCTCGAGCGCAACCCGCGCCGCCTGCTGACGGTGGCCGACTTCATGGGCCCGGACGAGCAGCGGCTGGACGTGCCCGAAGAGCGCCTGCTGCCGCAGGTCAAGCGCACCGAGGCCGAGCTGGAACAGGCCCCGGTGCTGGTCGAGGTGCGCGACCTGCGGACACACTATCCCGTCACCAGCGGCCTGTTCGGGCGCGTGGTCGACCATGTCCGCGCGGTCGATGGCGTGTCCCTGGCGATCCGCCGCGGCCAGACCCTCGGCCTGGTCGGCGAGTCCGGCTGCGGCAAGACCACGTTGGGCAGGAGCCTGTTGCGCTTGACCGAGCCGACCGCCGGCCGCGTGCTGTTCGATGGCGAGGACGTCACCGCCGCCGACCCCGAAGCACTGCGCCGCCTGCGCAAGCGCATGCAGATCGTTTTCCAGGACCCGTATTCCTCGCTCAACCCGCGCATGACGGTGGCCGACATCCTGTTCGAGGCGCTCCGCGAGTACCGCCCGCAGGCGTCGCGGGCCGAGCATCGCGACGCGGCCAGCGCCCTGCTCGAGCGCGTCGGCCTCGAGCCCAGCCATCTCGGCCGCTATCCGCACGAGTTCTCCGGCGGCCAGCGCCAGCGCATCGGCATCGCCCGCGCGCTGGCGGTCAACCCCGAGTTCCTGGTCTGCGACGAACCGGTTTCGGCACTCGACGTCTCGGTGCAGGCGCAAATCCTCAACCTGCTGCTCGACCTGCAGCAGGAATTCGGCCTCACCTACCTGTTCATCTCGCACGACCTCAGCGTGGTCAATTTCATCTCCGACCACGTCGCCGTGATGAACCGCGGCAAGCTGGTCGAGTACGGCACCGCCGGGCAGATCTACACCGATCCGCAGCAGGCCTACACCCGCGAGCTGCTGGCGGCGATTCCGCGCGGCTTGTAGGCCCGCACCGGCCTCGGCCCGGTCAGCGCTGCTTCCGCACCTCGCCGGCGCTGATCACCACATCGGCGGCGCGCCGTGCGAACAGGCCGTTGGCGACCACGCCGGGGATCTGGTTCAGCTCGCGCTCGAGGCCCAGCGGATCGACGATGCGCAGGTTGTGCACGTCGAGGATCCAGTTGCCGTTGTCGGTGGTGACGCCCTCGCGCCACACCGGCTGGCCGCCGAGGGCGACGATCTTCCGTCCCACCAGCGAGCGCGCCATCGGGATCACCTCGACCGGCAGCGGGAAGCGGCCGAGCAACTCGACCTCCTTGGCCCGGTCGATGATGCAGACGAAGCGCTCGCTGGCCTCGGCGATGATCTTCTCGCGGGTCAGCGCGCCGCCGCCGCCCTTGATGAGCCTCTGGTGCGGGTCGCATTCGTCGGCGCCGTCGACGTAGAGCGGGAGCGGCCCGACGGCGTTGAGGTCGAACACGCGGATGCCGTGGGCCTTGAGCAGGGTGGTGCTCTGCTCGGAGCTGGAGACCGCGCCCTCGATGCGGTCCCGCATCGCCGCCAGCCCGTCGATGAAGTGCTTCACCGTCGAGCCGGTGCCGACGCCGACGACCATGCCGTCCTCGACGTACTCGAGGGCCTTCCGCGCCGAGGCGCGCTTCTGTTCGTCGGCGGTGTTCATGGGCGCTTCTTCTCCAGCGTGAGGATGTACTTCCACTGCGCGGCGGTCACCGGCAGCACGGACAGACGGTTGCCGCGGCGCAGCAGGGGGAAATCGTCGAGCGCCCCGGCATGCCCGCGCAGCTCGTCGAGGGAAATCGCCCGCGCCAGCTTGCGCTCGAAGCCGACGTCGACCAGCCACCAGCGCGGCTCCTCGCGGCGGCTCTTCGGGTCGAAGTAGTCGGAGCCCGGCTCGAACTGGGTCGGGTCGGGGTAGGGCGTCGAGGCCACCCTGGCCAGGCCATGGATGCCCGGCACCGCGGCATTCGAGTGGTAGAAGAACACGCCGTCGCCGACGCGCATCTGCTTCCACATGAAGTTGCGGGCCTGGTAGTTGCGAACGCCGGTCCAGGGCTCGGTGCCGACGCGGGCGAGGTCGTCGATGGAGAACTCGTCCGGCTCGGACTTCATCAGCCAGTACTGGCGGGCGGGGGCGGGCATCGTCAGGCCTTCGCGAAGCGATGGAAGCCACCCGGGGTGGCGACCGCGTCGAGCGGCACGTCCCAGTCGGTCGCCGCGAGCGCCTCGACCTGCTGCCAGTCGTAGCCGATGCCGATCAGGCGCGGGATGGCGGCGGAAGGCGCGGGCCCGGGCGGCGAAGTTGGGCCGGTCGCGTGCGCCCCCCCGGGCGGGAGGCGGCGGAACGCGAAGCTGCGGTCGTACCAGCCACCGCCCTGGCCGAGGCGCTGGCCGCGGGCGTCGAAGGCGAGCAGCGGCACCAGCACGACGGCGAGCGCCGTGGCCTCGAGCAGCGGGCCTTCGGCGGGCTCGGGGATGCCGTGGCGGTTGCTGCCGAGCGCCTGCCCCGCGGCCCATTCGCGGAAGCGCAGGCGGCCGTCGTCGTGCAGCACCGGCAGGCACCAGCGCAGGGTGGCCGGCAGCGCCGACTGCACGGCGTGCAGGGGCAGTTCGCCGCCGACCGCCCAGTAGCCGGCGACCCGGCCCCGGTGCGCGGCGAGTTCCGGCAGCAGCTGCGAGGCGAGCGCGGCGGCGGCTTCGAGGCGCTCGCGCACCGGCAGCGCATGGCGGCGCCGGCGCATCGCCGCGCGCAGGTGGCGGCGGGCGTCGGCTTCGGCGTCGGCTTCGGCCATGGGGATCGCAACCGGGGTGGGAAGGGAAGCGGCCTCCGCCATGCCGATGCCCGCACAACGACCTTGATCCCGAGGATCAAGTGGGGATGCCGTCATCGCCTTCAGGCTTTCCGCAACGGGGCGGACCTGCACACCGGCGTTGAAGCGGGATCCCCGGGCCGTGGTTATGGGTCAAGGCGAAATGTTGGTGTGGGCTGTCGCGCACGGCAGAGGACGCGACCGCAGTATAGCCGCCCGCCCCGTCGATTCCCCGTCGGCGTGGCAGCCCCGCGCCGGGGTTCAGCGCCCGCCATGGGCCAGCAGCAGGGCATCGACCTTGCGGCCGAGGTCGGCCAGGCCGCGCGCGAGGTCGCCGTCGCGGCCCTCCAGTTCGCGGCGGAAGCTGTGGACCTCGGCGGCGAGGTTGAGGGCCGCGATCACCGCGATGCGGTCGAAGGCGGCCATCCGGTGCTCGCCGCGGATGCCGCGCATCCGCGCGTCCAGCAGTTGCGCGGCCGCCTGCAGCGCCTCGCGCTCCTCGGGCTTGCAGCCGATCATGAACTCGCGGTCGAGGATGCGGATGGCGATGCCTTCGCTCACGGCCGTGCCTCCAGCGACTTCAGGCGCTGGATCATCGCCTCCACCCGGCTGCGCGCCAGCTCGTTGCGCGAGAGCAGTTGCGCGCGCTCGTCGGCCAGCTGCGCCTGCGCCGTGCGCAGCCGCTGGTTCTCCTCGGCGAGCCGCCGGACCAGCGTCGAGAGGTCCTCGATGCGGGCATCGAGCCGGGCGAGTTCGGTTCGGGGATCGATCGGCGCGGACATGGGCACTCCGGGGTTCACGGGAGGAGCGGGTGGGACGCGCTGCCGCGGCGCAGGAATTCCAGCGCCTCGGCCGCTTCGAGCGGCGGCGAGAACCAGTAGCCCTGGATCTCGTCGCAGCCCCGGTCGCGAAGGTAGCCCAATTGCGCCTCGGTCTCGACCCCCTCGGCGACGACATGCAGCCCGAGCGACTGCGCCATGCTGATGACGGTGGCGGTGATCGCCTTGTCGTCGGGGTCGTCGGTGAGGTCGCCGATGAACTCCTTGTCGATCTTGATGGTGTCGATCGGCAGGCGCTTCAGGTAGACCAGCGAGGAGTAGCCGGTGCCGAAGTCGTCGATGGCGATCCGCACCCCCACCCGGCGCAGTTCATGCAGTGCCGACAGGGTCTGCTCGGCGTTCTGCATGACCATGCTCTCGGTCAGCTCCAGCTCGATCCGGCCCGGGGCGATGCCGGTCTCGGCGAGCACCGCCTCGATCTGCGCCGCCAGCGGGGCGCGCAGCAGTTGCAGCACCGAGACGTTGATGCTGCACGCCAGCCCGTGCAGGCCCTGGTCCTGCCAGTGCCGCAGGGTCCGGCAGGCCTCGCCCAGCACCCACTCCCCGATCGGCAGGATCAGGCCGCTCTCCTCGGCCAGCGGGATGAACTGCGCCGGGCCGACCTCGCCGAGTTCGGCCGAACGCCAGCGCAGCAGCGCCTCGACGCCGACGATGCGGCCGCTGCGCAGGTCGAGCCGGGGCTGGAACACCAGCCGGAACTCGTCCTGCGGCAGCGCCCGCCGCAGCGCGGCCAGCAGGCCGGCGCGGCGCCGCGCCTCGGCGTCCATCGTCTCGCTGTAGAGCATCACCGTGTTGCGGCCGCGCGACTTGGCCTGGTACATCGCGGTGTCGGCGTACTTGAGCAGGTCGGTCGGCACCAGGGCGTGGTCGGGGTAGAGGCTGATGCCGATCGACGGGGTGATCGCGACCTGGTGGCGCTCGTCCACCACCAGCGGGGTGGCGAAGCCGGCGACGATGCCGCGGGCCGCCGCCAGCGCCGCCTCGGCGTCGGCGAGGTCCTCCAGCACCACGGTGAACTCGTCGCCGCCGAGCCGGGCGATGGTGTCGCTGGGTCCGACCGCGAACTGCAGGCGCGCCGCCACCGCCCGCAGCAGGCGGTCGCCGGCGGCGTGGCCCAGCGAATCGTTGACCTCCTTGAAATGGTCGAGGTCGATGAACAGCACGGCGACGCGAAGCTCCTGCCGGCGCGCCCGCACGATCGACTGCGACAGCCGTTCGGCCAGCAGGGTGCGGTTCGGCAGGCCGGTCAGGGTGTCGTAGTTGGCGAGGTAGCGCAGCTCCTGCTCGGCGCGCTTCTTCTGCGTGATGTCGGTCACCACCGCGACGAAATGGCTGCGCTGGCCGCCGCCGTCACGCACCTCGGACAGCGCCAGCCAGCCGAGGAATTCGCCTCCGTCCTTGCGGCGCTGCCACATCTCGCCCGACCAGTGGCCGTCGCGGGCGGCGATGGCGCGCACGCGCTGGTAGAACTCGCTGCCGTGCTGGCTGGAATCGAGCAGGCTCGCCGGCTGGCCGAGCACGTCGCGCTCGCTCCAGCCGGTGATCCGGGCGAACGCCGGGTTCACCGCCACGAAGCGGAACTCCGGGTCGACCACCGAGACCGCCTCGGCCATGCTGTCCAGCACCTGCAGGGCCACCCGGTTCTCGCGCTCGCTCTGCCGCAGCGCGTGGATGTCGCGGCTGCTGCCGGCCAGCCGCAGCGCACGGCCCTTGCCGTCGCGCTCGACCACCCGGCCGCGGGTCCGCCACCAGCGCCAGCCCCCGTCGCCGTCGCGGAGCCGCTGCTCGAGGTCGAGTTCCGTGGCCGTGCCGCTGGCCAGGGCCTGCACCTGCACGCGGAAGGCCTCGCGGTCGTCGGGGTGCAGCAGCGGGTCCTGCCGCAGGTCGACCCCGGCCTGCGGGTCGGCGGCCCGTGCGCCGCCGAGGCGCAGCAGGCGGCCTTCGCGGAGGTCGATCTCCCAGTAGAAGTCGCCGCCGCTGGCCAGCAGGCGTTCGAACTGCTGCTGCAAGCGCAGCCGTTGCGCGCCGAGCTGCTGGTGGTCGCGGCGCAGGCGCCGGACCGATTGCCGCCAGGCCAGCAGCACACCCAGCAGGGCCAGGGCGAGCAGGGCGGCAACGAACCACGCCCCGCCCGCGCCGCCGGCGGTGGCGGCGGCGAGGTCGGACGTGGCCGCGGTGGTCAGCATCGCGCCAACCTCTCGGATCGCATCGTCATCGGGCGCACAGTGTATACGCGGGGCGCACGCGCGGGCCTTGCCGGCGACTCCAGCCGGCGGGCTGCTAGACTGCCGGCAGCGTCCATGCAATCCGCCGCCGTGCCCGATTCCCTTCCCGCCTACGCCGCCGTCGCCGCCCAGATCGAGGCGCTGGCACTCTCGGTCGATCCTTCCGAGCTGCACGGCTCGCTGTGCGCCCTGCGCTGCGGCGACCCGCCGCGGACCAACTGGCTGGCCGAGGCGATGGGCGACGAGGCCATCGCGCCGCCAGCGCCCGGTTCGCCGCTGGCCCTGCTCGATACCGCCACCGTGGCCCAGCTCGGGGCCGCCGACTTCGGCCTCGAACTGCTGCTGCCCGAGGACGATGCCCCGGTGAGCGAGCGCGGCGAGGCCCTGGTGGCCTGGTGCCGCGGCTTCCTCGGCGGGGTCGGCCTGGCCGGCCTGCACGGCGCGCTCGCCGAGGAGACCCGCGAGGCCTTGGGCGACGTGGCGCGGATCGCCGAATCGGACGTCAGCTACGAGGACCCGGAGGCCGACGAGGAGGCGCTGGCCGAACTCGCGGAGTTCGTCCGGGTCGCCACCCTGCTGGTCCACGGCGACTGCCTCGTCGCCCAGGAACGGCGGAGGCTGCACTGATGGTGCCGCGCCCGTCCGCATCGCCCGGGAAGCCGCCGGCGCCCCTGCCGGCTACCGAGTATCAGCGCCGCCGCCGCGCCCTGGTCGAGCTGGCCGGCGAGGACAGCATCCTGGTGCTGGCGGCGGCGCCCGAGCGGATCCGCAGCCACGACACCCACCACCCCTACCGGCAGGATTCCGATTTCCTCTACCTCAGCGGCTTCCCCGAGCCGGAGGCGGTGCTGGTGCTGGTGCCGGGGCGGCGCCACGGCGAGACCCTGCTGTTCTGCCGCGAGCGCGATCCCGCCCGCGAGCAGTGGGACGGCCCGCGGGCCGGCCCCGAGGGTGCCGTCGGCACCTACGGGTTCGACGACGCCTTCCCGATCGCCGACATCGACGAGATCCTGCCCGGCCTGCTGGAGGGCCGCTCGCGGGTCTACTACCACTTCGGCCGCGACCGCGATTTCGACCTCAAGCTGATCGGCTGGGTCAACCGCGTGCGCGCCCAGGTCCGACAGGGCAAGCAGCCGCCGCACGAGTTCCTCGAACTGGGCCATCTGCTGCACGAGTTGCGCCTGTTCAAGTCGCCGGCGGAACTGCGGCAGATGCGCCACGCCGCGGCCATCGCCGCCGAGGCGCAGAAGGCGGCGATGCGGGCCACCCGCCCGGGAGGCCACGAGTACGAGGTCGAGGCCGCGCTGTGGGCGATCTGGCGCCGCCACGACGCCGTGCCGGCCTACAGCCCCATCGTCGGTGCCGGCGCCAATGCCTGCGTGCTGCACCACACGGCCAACAACGGCCCCCTGCGCGAGGGCGAGCTGCTGCTCTGCGACGCCGGCGCGGAATTCCGCGGCTATGCCAGCGACATCACCCGCACCTGGCCGGTGGCTGGCCGCTACTCGAAGGAGCAGCGCGCGCTCTACGACCTGGTGCTGGCGGCGCAGGCCGCCGCGATCGCCGAGGCCCGGCCGGGGCGGCCGTATTCGGCCGTGCACGAGGCCGCCGTTCGCGTGCTGAGCGAGGGCCTGCTGGACCTCGGCCTGCTCAAGGGCAGCTTGAGGAAAGTGCTGGAGGCCGAGGCTTACAAGGCCTTCTACATGCACAAGACCGGGCACTGGATCGGCCTCGACGTGCACGACGTCGGCGACTACCGGGTCGGCGGCGAGTCGCGCCTGCTCGAACCGGGGATGGTGTTCACCGTCGAACCGGGCCTCTACATCGCGCCGGACGCCAAGGTGCCGGCCAAGTGGCGTGGCATCGGCATCCGCATCGAGGACGAGGTGCTGGTCACGGCCGACGGCCACGAGGTGCTGACAGCGGCGGTGCCCAAGGATGCCGCGGCCATCGAGGCGTGGATGGCCGGCTGAAGTCCGGCCGGCTCCCGCAGCCCGTTCGACCCCGCGGCCCGCTCAGCCCCGCAACGAGGTTTGCAGGGCCGCCAGCCGCTCCGGGGTTCCCACGTCGGTCCAGCGGCCCGGATGGTGCTGGCCGCCGAGTTGCCCGCGGGCGATGGCGGCCTCGAACAGCGGCCGCAGCCGGAAGCGCGGCGGGGTATCGCCGGCGCCCGGCGTGTTGCCGACGATGCTCCGCCAGCCGTCGAGGAAGGCCCGGCGGTAGAGGCCGATGCCGGAGAAGGTCAGCGCCTGCGGCGGCCGGGTGCCGGCCGCGGCGGCACGCAGCGTCCCGTCCGCGTCCAGGGCGAAATCGCCACCGCCGTGGTGGTCCGGGTTCGCCACCATCACCAGATGCGCGAGGCCTGCGGGTTCGGCGGGCAGGCGGGCGAAATCGAAGTCGGTCCAGACGTCGGCGGCGATGGCGAGGAAGGGCGCGTCCCCGAGCAGGGGCAGGGCGTTGAGCATGCCGCCGCCGGTCTCCAGCGGTTCCGGGCCTTCGTACAGGTAATGCAGGCGCAGGCCCCAGACGGCGCCATCGCCGAGCGCCGGGGCGAAGCGTTCGGCGAGCCAGCTGGTGTTGATGACGACCTCGCGCACGCCGAGCGCGGCGAGCTTCTCCAGATGCCAGGCGATCAGCGGCTTGCCGCCGGCCACGAGCAGGGGCTTCGGCGTGGTGTCGGTGAGCGGGCGCATGCGCTCGCCGCGGCCGGCGGCGAAGACGAGGGCGTGCGTCGGGCGGACGGTCATGGCGGCAGCGGGGCGGACTGCGCGCCCATCAGCGCGGCGGCAGCGCGCCGACCTGCGGCAGCACGCGCTCCTCGAGGATCGGGCGCAGCGGCTCGAGCGCGCGATGCCTCGGCAGCACGTCGAGCAGGTAGCGCACGAAGCGCGGCGCGTCATCGAGGTACTTCGGCTTGCCGTCGCGGTGCTTCAGGCGCGCGAAGATGCCGAGCACCTTCAGGTGCCGCTGCACGCCGATGAAGTCGAGGTCGCGGCGGAACTCGGCAAGCCCCGGCACCGGCAGGCCGGCCCGGGCCGCGCGCTCGCGGTAGCGTGCCACGCCCCAGTCCACGAGCTCGGGCGGCCAGCTCGCGAAGGCGTCCTTGAACAGCGAGAGCACGTCGTAGCCGATCGGCCCGAGCACGGCGTCCTGGAAGTCCAGCACGGCGAGCCCGCCCCCGGCCAGCGGCATCAGGTTGCGCGGCATGAAGTCGCGGTGCACGAGAACGGTGGGCTGGGCGAGGATGGCGTCCAGCAGCCGGCGGTAGACCCGCTCCAGCGGGTCGGCCAGCGCGCAGTCCAGCGCCTGGCCGAGGTGCTTGCCCAGCAGCCATTCGTCGAACAGCTTCAGCTCGCGGGTGAGCAGGGCCTCGTCGTAGCGCGGGAAGCCCGCGGGCGGGGCGGTCTTCTGCAATGGCAGCAACTGGTCGAGCGCGGCCTCGAACCAGTGCGCGGCGTTCGATTCGTCGATCACTTGCAGCAGGGTCTGCGTGCCGAGGTCCTCCAGCAGCAGGAAGCCGGCCTCCACCTCGCGGGCCAGCACCCGCGGCACGCGCACGCCGCCGGCTTCGAGCAGATTGCGAACCGCGAGCCAGGGCCGCACGTCCTCCTTCCCCGGCGGCGCGTCCATGAGGATGCGCGAGGGGCTGCCGCTGCTGCGCCAGTAGCTGCGGAATCCCGCATCGACCGAGGCGCGCTCCAGCGCCACGGCGGAATCGCCCAGCGCCGCGCGGGCGAAGGCGAGGCGGGCTTCGGCGCGCGCGCCCTCGTCGGCCGCCGTCGCCCTGCCGGCGGTCGAGGGGTTCGCCGCGGTCACCCCGCCCACCGCTTCACTTGTTCCTGAGCGCCTGCACCAGGGCCAGCAGGCCGATCGCGCCGCCCACCGCCGCGGCGAAGCGCATCCATGGGCCACCGATGGTGATGTCGAAGGTATCGAGCAGCCACGAGGCGCAGATGGCACCGGCCATGCCGAGCAGCGTCGTCAGGATCAGCCCCATCTTCTGCCGGCCGGGCAGGATCCAGCGGGCGAGCAGGCCGGCGAGGAAGCCCAGCAGCAGCACCTGCACCCAGCCGTGGCCGAGGAAAGAGAAGTCCATGGGTTTGTCTCCGTGTCCGGGGTGGGAGTGGGGATGGTACGGCCTGCGTCAGCAGCAGCCGTGGTCGCCGAACCGCGCACCACCGGCGGCCACGCCGACACCGCGGGTCAGGCCCTTCTTCGAGGCCTCGTAGTGCTCGGCGATGACCTGCGCCACCGCCATGGTGACGCGCTTGCCGGTGGGAATGTGCAGGAACTCGTTGGGGCCGTGCGCATTGCTGTGCGGCCCGAGCACGCCGGTGATCATGAACTGCGCGCCGGGGAACTTCTCGCCCAGCATGCCCATGAAGGGGATGGTGCCGCCCTCGCCCATGAACATCGCCGGTGCGCCGAAGGCGTGCCGCGAGGCGTGGTCGATGGCCTGCGCCAGCCAGGGGCTCATCGCCGGGGCGTTCCAGCCGGTGCTGCTCTTCTCCAGCTCGAACGACACCCTGGCGCCGTAGGGCGGGTTGGCGAGCAGGGTCCGGCGCAGGGCTTCGCCGGCCGTCTTGCCATCGACCGTGGGCGGCAGCCGCATCGAGAGCTTCAGCGCGGTGTACGGGCGCAGCACATTGCCGGCATTGCCGAGCGGTGGCCAGCCTTCCGCCCCGGTCACCGACAGCGCCGGCCGCCAGGTGCGCTGGAGCACCAGCTCGGCGAGGTCGTCGAGGGCGGGGCGCATGCCCTCGACGAAGGGGAACTTGGCATACACCTCCCGACCCAGCACCTCGGCGGCCTTCTTCGCCTGCTCGATGCGCTCCGGCGGGATGGTGGCGTGCAGTGCCTCGAGGGTGATGCGGCCGGTCTCGACGTCCTCGATGCGCGCCAGCAACTGGCGCAGGATGCGGAAGCTGGACGGCACGATGCCGCTGGCGTCGCCGGAGTGCACGCCTTCCTCCAGCACGTCGACGCGCAGGTTGCCGCCGGCGAGGCCGCGCAGCGAGGTGGTGCACCAGAGCTGCTCGTAGTTGCCGCAGCCGGAGTCGAGGCAGACCACCAGCGAGGGCTTGCCGATGCGCGTCGCCAGGTGGTCGACGTAGAAGGGCAGATCGTAGCTGCCGGATTCCTCGCAGGCTTCGATCAGGATCACCGCGCGGCAGTGCGGCTTGCCCTGGTCCTGCAGGGCCTGGATCGCGGCCAGCGAGCCGAACAGGGCGTAGCCATCGTCGGCGCCGCCGCGGCCGTAGAGCTTGTCGCCCTTGATCACCGGCAGCCAGGGGCCGAGGTCGGCGTCCCAGCCGGTCATTTCCGGCTGCTTGTCCAGATGCCCGTAGAGCAGCACGGTGTCGGCTCTGGCGTCGTCCGCGGCGGCAGCGCCGCCGTCGCCGTCTCCGCCCGCATGGGACGGAATCTCGATGAAGATCAGCGGCGTGCGGCCCTCGAGGCGCACGATCTCGACCGTCATCCCCTTGACCGGCTGCCGCTTCGCCCAGTTCGCCAGCAGCTGGGTGGCGTCCTCCATGTAGCCGTGCTTCGCCCAGTCGGCGTCGAACATCGGCGACTTGTTGGGGATGCGGATGTACTCGACGAGGCGCGGGACGATGTCGTCATCCCACATCTGCTCGACGAAATCGCGGGTTCGGGCGTGGTCCACGGGAGGCTCCGGTGCGGCGGGCGGCGGGCGAAGGCCACGCGATTGTAGGCCGGCGGCCGCGCCGCTGCGGCACCGGGGGTAGGAAAAGGCTTACACGGCGACGCGGGCGATTCCTAGCTCCGGCCACGGTGGACCTCGATAACCTGCGTGGCAGGGATCGGGGAAGCTGTCTCCACCGCGGCACCCGCCACGGCCCAAGGACTGGAGACCCCGCATGGAGCTGAAGAACATCCTCGCCCCGCTCTTCCTCGCCGCTGCCCTCGCCCTGCCGGGCGTGGCTTCGGCGGTCGAGCGGATCAATATCAACACCGCCGATGCGGCGGCCTTCGACCGTGTCATGGACGGCGTCGGCCCGGCCAAGTCCGCCGCCATCGTCGAGCACCGCCGCGCCAACGGGCCGTTCCGCAGCGTCGACCAGCTGATCGATGTCCGCGGCATCGGCTTGGCCACCCTGGAGCGCAACCGCGCGCGGCTGGTGGTGGGCCCGGCGCAGGCTCCGGCGGTACGGCCGGCAGCCCCGCAGGCGGCCGCCCGCCGCGCTCCGGCGCCCGCCCCCGCGCCCGCCCCGGCGGCGGGGACGCGCTGAAGCCGGGAAACAGGAAGGACACCGCCGTTCGCAGGAGGCGACGGCGGCTCAGGGACGAACAGGACGCGGGGACGGTCGGTACACCGCCCGCCCCGTTCGCAGGGACGCCGCCCGGTGTCGCCCAGGGATGGGCGGCCGGGCCTTTTCTTTGCGAGGCTTTCCGCCGGCCCACGGCGCGGGAGAGACTGTCGCGGTGCCGATCCCCGGATGCGCCGCGAATGATCGAACTGCTGCCCGCCACCCTGCACCGCCGCGAACGCTGGAAGAACGGCGGCGGCTGGACCCGCGAGATCCTGCGTTCCCCCGCCGGGGACGACTGGGACTGGCGGGTCTCGGTGGCCGAAGTCGGCGGCGACGGCCCGTTCTCGCTGTTCCCCGGCTGCGAGCGCGAGATCGTCCTGCTCGCCGGTCAGGGCATGCACCTCGATTTCGCCGACGGCGAGACCCACCACCTCGGGCCGCCGCACGGCCGCTTCCGCTTCGCGGGCGAGCGGCCGCTGTCGGTGCGCCTGATCGAAGGCCCCACCGTCGATTTCAACCTGATCTGGAAGCGCGGCGCCGTCGACGCCCAGCTGCTGCACCGGCCGATCGTCGGTTCGATGCTGTTCTTCGGCGAGCCGGAGCTCGTCTGGGTGCTCTACGTGCTCGCCGGGCAGGTGCGCACCCCCGCCGGTGGGCTCGAGCGTGGCGACGCGGCGCGGCTGGCGGTCCCGCCGGGCGAGCGCCTCGTCATCGAGGGCGGCGGCGAGCTGCTGCTGGCCCGGCTTCAACGGTCGTCGCGGGTCCAGACCACGCCGTCCTCGACCTTGACCGGGAACTTCACCAGCGGCAGCTGAGCCGGGCCGCACAGCGCCGCACCGCTGCGGACGTCGAACTTCGCCGAGTGCAGCAGGCATTCCAGTACGCCTTCCTCGGCATCGAAGGGGCCGGCGGAAAGCTCGTAGTCCTCGTGGGTGCAGCGATCCTCGACGGCATACAGCCCGCCGTCGAAGTTGAGGACGAGGATGGCGGTGTTGCCGTCCCAGACCACCCGCGTCTCGCCGGGGGCGAGCTCGTTCTCGGCGCAGACACGGACCCACGTCATCGGGCAGACCCCCCGTCCTGCGGGGAGGGGTTGGCGGCCGTGGCCAGGGCCTTCTCCAGCACCGCGAAACGCAGGTCGTCGCATTTCGGCCGGCCGAAGCGCGCATCGCCGTAGGGGAAGGGCCTGGACTCGCCGGTCCGCCGGTAGCCGCGGCGGCCGTACCACGCGATCAACTCCTCGCGCCGATCGATGACGGCCATGCGCATCCGCGGCAGGCCCCAGTCGTCGCGGGCGATGCGCTCGCATTCGCGCAGCACGGCATCGCCGATGCCGGCGCCCTGCCGCGTCGGGGCGACCGCGAACATCCCGAACTGGCCGACGCCGGCCTCGTCGCAGACCTGGGCGCAGGCGACGAGGCGGCGCGGCGGCTCCGCCGCGCCGGGCGGGGCGGTGGCATCCAGCGGCTCGCCGTGCGGAGCGGCAGCGGCGGCATCCGGCGGCTCGCCGTGCTCGGCGAGCAGCACCAGGCTACGCGGCCGCGCCAGTTCCTGGTCCAGCACTTCCGGGACGATGCGCGGGCCGTCGAGCAGGTCGGCCTCGGTGGTCCAGCCGGCGCGGCTGGCCTCGCCGCGGTAGGCCGAGGTGACCAGCGCGATGATCGCGTCGCGGTCGGCCGGCGTGGCCGGGCGGAAGTGCAGGCGCTGGACCATCGTGGCGGTGGCGGGCATGGGTGGCGGCGGGGTGCTGGCGCTTGCGTTTCAGAGCAGCAGGCCGCGGACCTTGTGCAGGGCCGCCACCAGCGCGTCGATCTCGGCCTCGGTGTTGTAGAAGGCGAAGGAGGCGCGGCAGGTGGCCGGGACGCCGAACCACGCCAGCAGCGGATGCGCGCAGTGCTGGCCGGAGCGCACCGCGATGCCCTCGAGGTCGAGCAGGGTGGCAAGATCGTGCGCGTGCGCGCCCTCGATGGCGAAGGAGATCACCGCGGCCTTCTCGCGCGCGCTGCCGAGGATCCGCAGGCCCGGGATGGCGGAAAGCGCCGCGGTGGCGTGTTCGAGCAGTTGCTGTTCGCGGGCTTCGACCTTGGCCATGCCCAGCGCGGCGAGCCATTCCGCCGCGGCGCCGAGGCCGACATGGCCGGCGATGTTCGGGGTGCCGGCCTCGAAGCGCATCGGCGGCTCGTTGAACACGGTGCCCTCGAAGCGCACCTCCCGGATCATCTCGCCACCGCCGAGGAAGGGCGGCATCTGCGCCAGCAGCTCGCGGCGGCCCCAGAGCCCGCCGGTGCCGGTGGGGCCGCACATCTTGTGGCCGGTGAAGGCGTAGAAATCGCAGCCCAGCGCGGCGACGTCGACCGCGCGGTGCGGCACCGCCTGCGAGCCGTCGACCACGGTGACGATGCCGCGCTTCGCGGCTTCGCGGCAGATCTCGCGCACCGGGTTCACCGTGCCCAGCACGTTCGACACGTGCGCGAAGGCGAGCAGCCTGACCTCGGGCGTCAGCAGCTGCCACAGGCCGTCGAGGTCGAGCTCGCCCTCGGGCGTGAGCTCGGCGACCTTGATCGTGGCGCCGGTGCGCTCGGCGACGATCTGCCAGGGCACGATGTTGGCGTGGTGCTCCATCCGCGTGAGCACGATGGCGTCGCCGGGTTTCAGCCGCGGCAAGGCCCACGAATAGGCGACCAGGTTCAGCGCGAAGGTCGTGCCGCTGCACAGCACCAGTTCGTCGCGGTGCACGTTGAGGAAGCGCGCCAGCGTCGTGCGTGCGCCCTCGTAGGCCTCGGTGGCCTCGCTGCCGAGGGCGTGCACCGCACGGCTGACGTTGGCGTTGTGCCTCGCGCTGAACTCGGCGACGGCGTCGATGACGGCCTGCGGCTTCTGCCCGGTGTTGGCCGAATCGAGGTAGACGAGGGGCTTGCCGTGCACGGTCCGCGACAGGATCGGGAACTGCGCGCGGACCGCCGCCCAGTCGATGGGCGGGCGCGGGTCCACCGCCATCCCGTCCCGGGCCGGAAGCGTCGCGTTCATCGGCTGCCGGCTCCATGCCGTCCGGCCGCCAGCGCGAGCCGTGCGTCCAACGCGGTGGACAGCAGGGCCTCCAGCCCCGACGGTTCCAGCACCGCCAGCGGCTCGCGCAGGAAGGCGCCGGTCAGCAGCGCCGTGGCTTCCGCCAGCGGCAGGCCGCGGGTCCGCAGGTAGAACAGCGCGGCTTCGTCGAGGCGGCCCACCGTGGCGCCGTGCGCGGCCTGCACGTCGTCGGCGTGGATGACCAGCACCGGTTGGGTATCGATCTCGGCGCCATCGTCGAGCAGCAGGTTCTTGTTCGACAGCGCCGCGTTCGCGCCATCGGCGCCTTCGGCGATCCGGATGCCGCCGTGGAACACCATCCGGCCACGCTGCGCGCCGAGGCCGCGCCAACCGAGCTCGCTGCGGGTGTCGCGGCCTCGGTGTTCGATGCCGAGGCGGGTGTCGAGGTGGCGGCGGCCGTCGGCGAGCAGCACGCCGTTGGCTTCCAGCACGGCGCCGTCGCCGGCGAGTTCGACCTCGAGTTCGTGCCGCGACAGGGTGCTGCCGAGTTCGAGGTCGAGGCGGCGGTAGTGGGCGTCCGCGCCGAGCCTCGCCTGGGTGTGCTGGATCAGGGTGGCGCCGTCGGCTTCGTGCTGCACGCGGGCCTGCGTCAGCACCGCCCCCTCGCCGAGCTCGATCCGGAACACGCTGTTGTGCAGGTGGCGGTGGGCGCCGGCGCCAAGATGATGCTCGACGACGGCCAGCGTGGCACCCGCACCGAGCACCAGGCGATGGCGCAGGTGGAAGGCGCGATCGCCGCCGTCCTCGACGCCGAGCACGACGAGGTGCAGCGGGGTGTCGATGCGGAGGCCGGCCTCGACTTCGAGGACGAAACCCTCGCCGGCCAGCGCACCGTTCCACTGCGGGAAGACGGCATCGGCGCGGCTGCCGTCGGTGGCCAGCCACGCCGCGGCCTCGCCGGGGGCATCCCGCAGCACCTCCGAGAGCAGGCGCACGCGCAGGCCCGCGGGCAGGCCGTGCAGGTCGGAGAGCGCCGGCACGCAGCGGCCGTTGGCGATGACGAGGCGCGGCGCCGGGACATCGGCGATGGCCGTCGGGTCGACCCCGACGCCTGCGGCCGGGGCCACGAAGCGGCGTGCGGCCAGTGCGCGCAGGTGGGTGTATTTCCAGCGCTCGCTGCGTGTCGTCGGCAGGCCATGGCGACGCGCCGCCTCGCGGGCGGTGGAGCGCACGCCCGCCAGCGCCGGATCGACCGAATCCGCGACCAGCGCGTCGGCCTGCGCGTCCAGCGCCTCGACCAGTGGGCTGGCCGTTGCCACGCTCATGCCGCGGCCCCCGGCGCGATGCGGTCCTTCACCCAGGCGTAGCCGTGCTGTTCCAGTTCGCGGGCCAGCTCCGGGCCGCCGCTCTCGACGATGCGGCCCTCGGCCAGCACGTGCACCACGTCCGGCTGGAGGTGGTCGAGCAGGCGCTGGTAGTGCGTCACCACGAGGAAGCTGCGCTCCGGCGAGCGCATCAGGTTCACGCCCTCGGCCACCAGCTTCAGTGCGTCGATGTCGAGGCCGGAGTCGGTCTCGTCGAGGATGGCGAGGGTCGGCTCCAGCACGGCGAGCTGGAAGATCTCGTTGCGCTTCTTCTCGCCGCCGGAGAAGCCGACATTGACGGCGCGGTTCAGCAGCTCGTCCTTGATGTGCAGCACCGAGAGCTTCTGCCGCACCAGCTTCAGGAAGCCCATCGAGTCGATCTCGGGCTCGCCGCGGTGCTTGCGCTGGGCGTTGAGCGCCGCGCGCAGGAAGTAGGTGTTGTTCACGCCCGGGATCTCGACCGGGTACTGGAAGGCGAGGAACAGCCCTTCCGCGGCGCGTTCCTCCGGCTCCAGCGCCAGCAGGTCCTTGCCCTGGTAGGTCACCGAGCCTGCGGTGACCTCGTAGCCCTCGCGGCCGGCGAGGACGTGGCCGAGCGTGCTCTTGCCGGCGCCGTTCGGGCCCATGATGGCGTGCACTTCGCCCGGCGCGACCTCGAGGTTCAGGCCCTTGAGGATCTCGCGGTTTCCGGCGCGGACGTGGAGATTGTCGATCTTCAGCATGGTGGTGTTCCTGGCATGCCGCGCCCGGGGCGCGGACCTTGGATGGCGGCGCTCAGCCGACGGCGCCTTCGAGACTGAGGTCCAGCAGCTTCTTGGCCTCGACGGCGAACTCCATCGGCAACTCCTTGAAGACCTGCTTGCAGAAGCCGTCGACGATCAGGCTCACCGCGTCCTCCTCGCCGATGCCGCGGGCGCGGCAGTAGAACAGCTGGTCGTCGCTGATCTTCGAGGTGGTGGCCTCGTGTTCGACGGTGGCGCTGGCGTTCTTCACCTCGATGTAGGGGAAGGTGTGCGCGCCGCAGCGCTTGCCGATCAGCAACGAATCGCACTGCGTGTGGTTGCGCGCATTGGCCGCCGTCTTCTCGACCTTGACGAGGCCGCGGTAGGTGTTCTGGCCGCGGCCGGCGCTGATGCCCTTGGAGACGATGGTGCTCCTGGTGTTCCGGCCGATGTGCACCATCTTGGTGCCGGTGTCGGCCTGCTGGCGGTGGTGGGTGAGGGCCACCGAGTAGAACTCGCCCACGGAGTCGTCGCCGAGCAGCACGCAGCTCGGGTACTTCCAGGTGATGGCGGAGCCGGTCTCGACCTGGGTCCAGCTGATCTTCGAGCGGGCGCCGCGGCACTCGCCGCGCTTGGTCACGAAGTTGTAGATGCCGCCGACGCCGTTCTCGTCGCCGGGGTACCAGTTCTGCACCGTCGAGTACTTGATCTCGGCGTCGTCCAGCGCCACCAGCTCGACCACCGCCGCGTGCAGCTGGTTCTGGTCGCGCATCGGCGCCGTGCAGCCCTCGAGGTAGGAGACGTAGGCCTTCTCCTCGCAGATGATCAGGGTGCGCTCGAACTGGCCGGTATGGCCGGCATTGATGCGGAAGTAGGTGGAAAGCTCCATCGGGCAGCGCACGCCCTTCGGCACGAACACGAAGCTGCCGTCGGAGAACACCGCCGAGTTCAGCGCCGCGAAGTAGTTGTCGCCGACCGGCACCACCGAGCCGAGGTAACGCCTCACCAGCTCCGGGTGCTCGTGCAGGGCCTCGCTGATCGAGCAGAAGATCACCCCGGCCTTCTTCAGCTCGTCCTTGTAGGTGGTGCCGACCGAGACCGAGTCGAACACCGCATCCACCGCGATGCCGGCCAGGCGCGCGCGCTCGTGCAGGGGCACGCCGAGCTTGTCGTAGGCTTCGAGCAGCTTGGGGTCGATCTCGTCCAGCGACTTCGGCGCGTTCTTTGGCGCGGCGAAGTAGCTGATGGCCTGGTAGTCGATCGGCGCGATCTGCAGCTTGGCCCAGGTCGGCGGCGTCATCGTCAGCCAGTGGCGGTAAGCCTTCAGGCGCCACTCGGTCATCCATTCCGGCTCGTTCTTCTTCGCCGAGATGGCGCGGACGACCTCCTCGGAGAGGCCGGGCGGCAGGCTCTCGGTCTCGATGTCGGTGACGAAACCGGCCTCGTAGCGGCGGTTCAGGGCTTCCTCGACGCCGGCTTCGAGCGGCTTCGGGGCCACGGTCCGGGCGGGGGGATCGATGCGGGGGATGGCACTCATCGTGGCTCTCCTTGGCGGCTCAGGTCGGCGTGACCAGCGCGGCCGGGATGGCTTTGGGGTTCTTCGCGGGCACCGGTGGCGGCACCGGTGCCAGCATGTCGGCCAGGGTGGTGCGGGCGAGGGCATCGACGATGACGTCGTTGATGCGCTGCCAGCCGGCGCGCACGCCGCAGTGCGATTCGATGCCGCACTCGCCGTCGTGGACACTGCAGGTGGTCATGCCGAGCGGGCCCTCCAGCGCCTCGACGATGGCGGCCAGCGGGATGCGTTCCGGTGGCCGCGCCAGCCGATAGCCGCCGTGGGTGCCGCGGAAGCTCTCCACCAGCCCGGCCTGGGCCAGCAGTTTCAGCACCTTGGCGACCGTGGCCGGCTCGACCCGCGAGCGCTCGGCCAGCTCGGCCGCGCTGTGCACGCGCTCGGCCTGTTCGGCGAGCACCGTGAGCACCACGGTGGCGTAATCGGTGAGCCTGGTGACGCGGAGCATGGGCGGCGCTCGGGAGGGCTGGCGGGTGGGCTGGCCGGAGCCCGGGCGGTCCCGAGCTGAATCAGGACTGGAATTGTACGGATTCCCGGGGCCGAGCTCAACCGCCGTGGGGTGGGCACGGCTTTGCGGCGACAATCCCCGGCCCGCCCCACGAGCCCGCCGATGCGTACCTTCGTCCTCCGCGCCCGCGCCGCGCCGACCGACCCCCGGAAGCTGCTGGCGGGAGTCGGTGGCGAGGCGCATGCCGAGATCCTCGCGCACACGCTGATGAACGCCTTCTTCGTCGCGCAGTCGCACCGCGACGACGTGGTCGCCTACCTCGTGCTGGAGAGCACCGCCGATTTCTCGCGCACGGTCCGCTTCGAGGGTGCGGCGATCCGCGGGTTGGGTGGCTTCCACGAGCAGGCCTGGCTCGCGAAGATCGCCCGGGCGCTCGAGGCCTCGGCCGGCATGGGCAAGGACGAACGCCGCGCGGTCGAGCCCGGCCTCGAGGTGCGCACGCAGAGCTTCGAGCGCCTCGCCGCCGAGTTGGCCGTCGACCACGCCCTGTACCTGATGGACCGCAAGGGCGCGCCGGTCGCCGGGCACGCCTTCGGCCCGCGGCCCTGCTTCCTCCTCACCGACCACATCCCGATGCCGAAGAACAGCCGGGCCGGGCTGGAGCGGCTCGGTGCGAGGACGCTGTCGCTGGGGCGCACGATGCTGTTCGCCTCGCAGTGCGTGGTGCTGCTTCACCACGCCCTCGACCAGCAGGTTTGAACTGCGGGATTCCGCGGCTTCAGCCGATGACGCCGCCCAGCAGGGTGCCGATGCCGAAGGCCAGCGCGCCGGCGCCGCCGCCGATCAGCAGCATGCGCAGGCCGCCGCGCAGCGGGTGGCGGCCGGAGAGCCGGCCGACCACTGCGCCGGCCGTGAACAGGCCGAGCGCGCCGAGCCCCACGCCGGCGAGGGCGGCTTCGGGCAGCCCGATGCCGAGCAGGAAGGGCACGAGCGGCACCGAGGCGCCGCTTGCGAAGGCGAGGAAGGAGGCCGCCGCCGCCCGCGGCGGCGAGCCCAGGTCGTCCGGGTTCAGCCCGAGCACCTCGCGGGCCAGCACGTCCAGCCCGTGCTCCGGGTGGGCCACCAGCTGCGCCGCCAGCCGCCGCGCCTCCGCCGGGGCGATGCCGCGGGCGGCGTAGATCAGGGCCAGGGCCTCGATCTCCGACTTCGGGCATTCCTCGAGGTCGGCCCGGGCGCGGGCGATGCGGCTCTCGAAGTATTCGCGCTGCGAGCGCATCGAGACGTACTCGCCGGCGGCCATCGACAGCGCGCCGGCGAGCAGGCCGGCGACGCCAGCGGTCAGCACCGTGTCCTGCGCGGCACCGGCGCCGACCATGCCGAGGATCAGGCTGGCGTTGGAGACGAGGCCGTCGTTGGCGCCGAACACCGCCGCCCGCAGGGAGCCGCCCTCGAGGGCGTGGCGGCGTTGGCGGATGGCCGGGGAGGCCATGGGCTGGTTCGCGGCGTTCATCGTGGCCAGAATAGCCGGCCCTCACCACCGCGTCCCCCGCCCATGCCGAAGAAGATCGAGCGCCGCCAGTCGTCCATCCACGGCAGCGGCGTGTTCGCCACCGCCCCGATCGCGAAGGGCGAGAGGATCGTCCGCTACAAGGGCGAGGTGCGCACCCACGCCGAGGTGGACGCTGACTACGGCGACGAGGACGAGACCGGCCACACCTTCCTGTTCAGCCTCGGCGACGAGTACGTCATCGACGCCAACCGCGACGGCAACGTGGCGCGCTGGATCAACCACAGCTGCAACCCCAACTGCGAGGCCGTGCAGACCGAGGACCGCAAGGGCCGCCCGCACAAGGACAAGGTCCACATCCACGCGCTGCGCGACATCGCCGCCGGCGAGGAGCTGAGCTACAACTACGGCATCGTGCTGGACGAACCGCACAGCGCCGCCCTGAAGCGGCTCTGGGCCTGCCACTGCGGCTCGGCGCGCTGCACCGGCACCCTGCTGCAACCGAAGCGCCGGCGCGCGCCCCGCGGCTGAAGGGCGCGGGGCTTCAGGCCGGCTGCGGCCCCGGCCGGCGTGGCGGCACCAGCCACCACAGCGCGAGCGACAGCGCCGCCCAGCCGAGGTAGATCGGGATCAGCACCGCCAGCGAGGCGTCGACGTACAGCCATTCGGCGAGCCAGGTCTCGATGAAGCTCTCCTGGTAGCCGCCCTGGCCGGCGTGCACGCGCAGGTCGTGCTCCCAGACGGTGAGGAAGCAGAGGTCGCCAAGTGCCGCCTGCAACGCCACCACCAGCATCGAGCCGAGGTGCAGCAGGCGCAGCCAGCGCAGCCGCACCCAGGCCCAGCCGCGCCAGGCCCCGAGGATCACCAGCGGCGGCATCGCCACGTTGAAGGCGACGATGGCGGCGTGCAACCCGAGCAGGAAATCGGCGAGGGCCAGGGCGAGGGCGGGGTCGAGCGACGGCATCGGCATGGCCCTGGCGCGGGGCGTGGGTCAGGGGGTGGCGGCGGCCACCGGGGCATCGGCGAGCGGCACCACCGTGCCGCGCGCCATCACCATCCTGATGCGGTCGCGTTGCATCGCCGCGACGTCGGCGAGCGGGTCGCCGCGCACCACCACGAGGTCGGCCGAGAAGCCGGGGGCCAGGCGGCCGATCTCGTTCTCGAGGCCGAGCAGCTCGGCGGCGGTGCGGGTCGCCGAGACCAGCACCTCCTGCGCGTTCATGCCGCCGTAGCGCACCATCAGACCCATCTCCTCGGCGTTTCGGCCGTGCTCGGAGACGCCGGCATCGGTGCCGAAGGCGATGGTCAGGCCGGCGCGGCGGGCGGCGGCGATGTTCTTGCCGGTGGCTTCGAGGCGCTTGCGGATCTTGACCTCGACGATCGGCGCGTAGACGCCGCGCGGCAGGTTCTCGCGGTAGGCGATGGTCGGCGAGAGGGTCGGCACCAGCACGCTGCCGCTCGCCTGCATGGCGCGCACGCCGGCCTCGTCGATGTAGGTGCCGTGCTCGATCGAATCGACGCCGGCCCGCGCCGCCGCCTCGATGCCGCGCGGGCCGTGGGCATGCGCCGCCACCCGCAGGCCGAGCAGGTGGGCGGTGCGGACGATGGCCTGCATCTCCTCGTCGGTGAAGTGCTGGTCGAGGCCACGGTTCTGCAGCGAGAGCACGCCGCCGGTGGCGGCGAACTTGACCACGTCGGCACCGGCCTGCGACAGCTCGCGCACGCGCTTGGCGCATTCGACCGGCCCAGTGCAGGTGTTGCGGGCGTTGAGCGCCTCGATCACCTCGGGCCGGAAGCCGGTCAGATCGGCGTGGCCGCCGACGATCGAGACCATGCGGCCGGCGGCGAGGATGCGCGGTCCCGGCACCTCGCCGGCGGCGATGGCATCGCGCAGGGCGTAGGCCGCCTGCGCCGGCGCGCCGAGGTCGCGCACCGTGGTGAAGCCGGCGCGCAGGGTGCGCAGGGCATTGGCCACGCCGGTGGCGGTGGCGCGCTCGGGCGTGGTCACCGTCACCGCCCAGAACGGCCGCGCCGGGTTGCCGGTGAGGTGGACGTGGCTGTCGATCAGGCCGGGGATGAGGGTGTAGCCGGGGTCGCGGAAATGCAGCTCGCGCGGCGCCGGCTCGCCCGGCCCTGGGGTGAACACGGCATCGGCGCCGGGCAGCACGGCCTCGATGCGGCCGCCGCGCACGACGAGGGTGGCGGGCGCGGCGCGGCCGGTGGCCGGGTCGGCGACCACGCGCTCGGCGCGGACGAGGGTGGCCGGGGCCTGCGTCGCCTGGGCGAGGGCGGCGGCGGGCAGCAGGCCGGCGAGGGCGAGGGCGAGCAGGCGGCGGAGCGGTGGGCGCATGGCGGCGGCGGGCGCGGGTGGGGTCGGGAGCGCCGAGCATAGCCGGGCCTCGCCCGGCCCGGCGTCAATCCTCCTCGGCGCGGGGTTTCCAGGCCGCGGCCAGCCGCGCCTGCAAGGCCGGCGGGGCCACGTCGTAGTGGCTGAACTCGAGGTCGTAGCGGCCGCGGCCCTGGGTCAGCGCCTTCAGTTCGGCCGGGAAGCCGTCGAGTTCGGCCATCGGCAGGTGGGCGCGGACCACCGCCTCGCCGCCACGGCCGGTCTCGCTGCCGTGGATGCGGGCGCGCTTGGACGCCAGCGCGCCGGTGAGGTCGCCCATGGCGTCGGCCGGCACCGTCACCGCCAGTTCGACGACCGGTTCCAGCAGCTGCGGCCCGGCCTTGGCGACGGCGTCGAGGAAGGCCTTGCGGCCGGCGGTGACGAAGGCGATCTCCTTGCTGTCGACGCTGTGGTGCTTGCCGTCCAGCACCACCACCCGCAGGTCCTGCAGGGGGAAGCCGGCGAGCGCTCCCTGGGCCAGGGCCTGGCGCACGCCCTTCTCGACCGCCGGCAGGAACTGGCCGGGGATGGTGCCGCCCTTGACCGCGTTGACGAAGGCGAAGCCCTGGCCGCGCGGCAGCGGCTCGACCCGCAGCAGCACCTCGCCGAACTGGCCGGCGCCGCCGGTCTGCTTCTTGTGGCGGTGGTGGCCCTCGGCGGCGCGGCCCACCGTCTCGCGGAAGGGCACCTTCGGCGGGCGGGTCGCCACCTCGACCTGGAAGCGTTCGGCCAGCCGCTGCAGCTGGATCCGCAGGTGCAGCTCGGAGAGGCCGCGAATCACCGTCTCGTGGGTGTCGGCGGCCTGCTCGACCTGGAAGCAGGGGTCCTCGTCGGCGAGCTTGGCCAGCGCCACCGCGAGCTTCTGCTCCTGGCCGCGGCTCGCCGCCTCGACCGCCAGCCCGAACATCGGCTTCGGGAACGGCAGCGGGGCGAGGTGGATGCCGTCCTCGTCGTGGGAGTCGTGCAGCACCGCGTCGAAATGCAATTCCTCGATCTTGGCGACCGCGACGATGTCTCCGGGCACCGCCTCGGCCACCTCGCGCCGTTCGGCGCCGTGCAGGCGGAACAGGTGGGCGATGCGCACCGGCTTCCTGGCATCGTCGACGAACAGCTGGGCGTCGCGCCGCAACGTGCCCTGGAACACGCGCAGCAGGGCGAGCTTGCCGGCGAAGGGGTCGTGGTTGATCTGGAACACGTCGGCGATGACGTGCGCCGCCGGGTCCGGCGCGCAGGGCACCGGGCTGGCGTCCTCGCCCTGGCCGCGCACGAAGGGCGGCGGGTTGGCCTCGCCGGGATGCGGGAACCAGCGTTCCACCAGGTCGAGGAACTCGGCGGTGCCGGCCCCGCTGCGCGCCGAGACGAAGCAGACCGGCACCAGGTGGCCCTCGCGCAGGCATTGCTCGAAGGCGGCATGCAGTTCCTCGCCGTCGAGGCCGTCCTCGCCGACGTCGAGATAGTGGCCCATCACCGACTCGTTGATCTCGACCACCTGGTCGACGATCCGCCGGTGCCAGTCGGCGACCGCGCCGAGGTCGGAGCCACCCTCGCGGTTCTGCAGGCAGTCGATGACGCGCCGGCCGCCGTCGGCGGGCAGGTTGAGCGGCAGGCACTCGCTGCCGAAGGCCGCGCGCAGCTCGTCGAGCAGGCGGCCGGGGTCGAAGCCCTCGGCGTCGATCTTGTTGACCACCAGCACGCGGGCGAGGTTGCGCGAGCGGGCGTAGTCCATCATCCGGCGGGTGCCGTGGTCGACGCCCTGCGTGGCCGGGACCACGATGCAGGCGGTTTCGACCGCGGCCAGCGCGCACAGGGCCGGGCCGCGGAAGTCGGCCATGCCGGGCGTGTCGAGCAGGTTGAGGTGCAGGCCGCCGTGCTCGACGTGGCTGACCGCCAGCCCCAGCGAATGGCCGCGCTGCTTCTCGATCGGGTCGAAGTCGGACACCGTGTTGCCGCGCTCGACGCTGCCGGCTTGCCCGATGCGCCCGGCGCGCAGCAGCAGGGCCTCGAACAGGGTGGTCTTGCCGGCGCCAGAGGGCCCGACCAGGGCGAGGTTGCGGATCTGCTCACTGCGGTGGGCCATGGAGCGGCTCCTTCGGCACGGGGGGCGGGCAGGGGATCGCGGGGCACCAGCCTCCGCCGCGGCCGCGGCAGCGTCAAGCCTGCCGCCGGCCGGTACCCGTCGACTTCCGGAGGGGCGGTGGGCTGGCGCCACGCTGAACGCCGGCACGCGGCGGTGCCGGATTAAGCGCCGGTTGATGCCCGCCGGCCGAGCCTGTGCCCAGAGCCGCAATCCCGCGGCCGGAGCGCCCCGATGACCCGCCATGCCCTCCTGATTCCCCTGGCCCTTGCCCTCGCCACCGCTGCCGGCGCCGCCCCGGCCCGGTCCTGGGACGGGCACCACGACCGCCACTTCGACGACGGCCCGCGCTGGGGCACCGCCCGCGTGCTGAGCGCCGAGCCGATCTTCGCGCGCGGCGGCCCGCGCTGGCGCGAGGAGTGCTGGCAGGAGCCGGTGCGCTACGTCCATCGCGAGTACCACCCCGGCGGCCACTTCCCCGAGCGCCACCACGGCGGCATCGGCCCGAGCACCGGACAGGTGCTGGGCGGCATCGTCGGTGCCGCGGTCGGCCACCAGATCGGCGACGGCGACGGCCAGCGCGCCGCCACCGTGGCCGGCGCCCTGCTCGGCAGCGCCATCGCCCGCGACAGCTACCGCCGCCATGGCGATTGGACGCATCCCGCCCACGCCCACGGCGGCCGGGTGATCGAGCGCGAGAGCGTCCGCTACGAGCAGCGCTGCCGCAGCGTCGAGCGCGGCCGCCGCGCCGACCGCGTGGTCGGCTACCACGTCACCTACGAGTACGCCGGCCACACCTTCAGCACCCGTACCGCCCACCACCCCGGCCGCACGCTGCGGGTGCGGGTGGACGTGCAGCCGGAGTTCTGACGGCCCGCCGCGGCGGACCCACCGGCAGGGCCGGCGCTACCAGCGGAGCCGGCCCTGCACCACATCGTGGCAGCGGCCGCCGACCCAGGTGCGGCCGGCCGCGTGCAGCAGCACGAGGCGGGCGTCGCGGCCGACCTCGCGGCCCTGGCTCACGGTGTAGCGCGCCCCGAGGTCGGTGGCCTGCCCGGTGGCTTGCAGGTAGCCTGCCAGCGCGGCATTGGCCGCGCCCGAGGCGGGG
>JAGXSL010000106.1 GCA_018333835.1 Lysobacteraceae bacterium | reverse complement strand
CGAAGCCCAACGCGCCGACGAGGCCCGCCGCGACGAGGCGCTCGTCGCCCTGCGCGCGGCCGATGCCGCGGTCGCCGAGGCCGACCGTCGCCGCGAGGCCGCCCGCGAGGCCGAAGCCAAGGCCGAGGCCGAACTGGCGGCCCGCGAAGCCGAGCGCGCCGTACTGGCCGAGCGCCTCGCCGACGAGCGCGAACGGCTGGCCCGGCTGTTGCGTGCGGCCTACGTGCAGGGCCGCCACGAGCAGCTCCGCCTGCTGCTGGCGCAGGACCAGGTCGGTGCGGCGCAGCGCGCCCTCGCCTACCACCGCCACCTGCAACGCGGCCGCGCCGCCGAGATCGCCGCCTTGCAGGCAGCGCTGGCGGCGCTGGCCGAGGCCAGTGCCCGGGTCGAGCAGCGCCGTGCCGACCTGGCCGCGGCCCGTGCCGCCGCCGAGGCCGCGCAGGCCGAGTTGCAGGCGCGCCGGCAGGCGCAGGCCGAAGCGGTCGCCGCCCTGCAGGCGGGGTTGGCGGCCCGCGCCGGCGAGCGCGAGTCGCTGCAGCGCGACCGCCAGGCCCTGCAGGCCCTGCTCGCCGAACTGCGCGATGCGATCGCCGATGTGCCGCGCCGGCTCGCCGAGGACCGTCCCTTCGCCAGCCGCCGCGGCGAGTTGCCCCTGCCGGTGCAGGGCCGGGTGCTGCGCCGTTTCGGTGCCGAGCTGCCGGGAGGGCTGCGCAGCGACGGCGTGCTGTTCGCCGCCGAGGCCGGCAGCCCGGTGCATGCCGTCGCCCCGGGGCGGGTGGTCTATGCCGGTTGGTTGCGCGGCCATGGCCTGCTGCTGGTCATCGACCACGGCGAGGGCTGGATGAGCCTCTACGGCCAGGGCGAGCGGCTGCTGCGCGAGGTCGGCGACTGGGTCGGCAGCGGCGATCCGGTCGCCCGCGCCGGCCGCTCCGGTGGCGGTGCCGTCAGCGGCATCCATTTCGAACTGCGGCGCAACGGCGAGCCGGTCGATCCCCGCGGCTGGTGGCGCTGAGACCGCATAATGGCCTCCCCTCCGGTGGCTGCCATGCGCCTTTCCCGCCTCGTCCTGCTGTCCGTCCTGCTGTTCGCCCCGATCCGGGCCGGGGCTGTGCCCGCCACCGTGCCGGTCGCCGTGCCGCCGGCAGCGCCCGCCGCCGCGCCGGTCGCCGCGCCGCCCACCGCGCCCGCCACCACCACCGGGTTGTCCTTGCCGCCGCCTTCGCCGGCGGTGCCGCTGGAGGACATCGCCCGCTTCGTCGAGGTGTTCCGCCGGGTCCAGGCCGATTTCGTCGATCCGCTCGACGATCGTGCCCTGATGCAGGCCGCCATCCGCGCCCTGCTCGCCGACCTCGACCCCCACAGCGCCTACCTGCCGGCCAGCGCCGCCGCCGACCTGCGTGAGCAGGCCGCCGGCAGTTACGACGGCATCGGCGTCGAGGTCGAGGTGCGCCCGGACCGCAGCCTGCGGGTGATCGGTGCCATCGACGGCAGTCCCGCGCAGCGCGCCGGGCTGCGCACCGGCGACGTGATCGTCGCCGTCGACGGCCGCCCGGTCGGCCTGCGCCGCGAGGACGATCCCTCGCGCGCCCTGCGCGGCACCGCCGGCACCGCCGTGCGCCTGACCCTGCTGCGCCCCGGCGAGGCCCTGCCGCGCGAGGTCAGCCTGGTGCGGCAG
The DNA here is from genome assembly GCA_018333835.1 of Lysobacteraceae bacterium. GTDB lineage: Bacteria > Pseudomonadota > Gammaproteobacteria > Xanthomonadales > Xanthomonadaceae > Silanimonas. The sequence goes on along the minus strand of JAGXSL010000106.1, from coordinate 9,163 downwards.
AGCATCGCCCTGACCAGTGTCAGCGGCCGCCTGCTGGAACCCGGCCACGCCTACCTGCGGATCGCCTACTTCGAAGGCGACACCGCCGAGGAACTGCGCCGCACCCTGGCCCGGCTGCGCGCCGAGGCCGGCGGACCGCTGGCTGGCCTGGTGCTCGACCTGCGCAACAACCCCGGCGGCTTGCTCTCCACCGCGGTCGAGTCGGCCGACCTGTTTCTGGACGGCGGCCTGATCGCCAGCACCCGCGGCCGCAGCCCGGCCGCCAACGTGCTCTACCGCGCCACCCCCGGCGACCTGCTGGAAGGCGCGGCGATGGCGGTGCTGATCGACGTCGGCACCGCCAGTTCCGCCGAGGTGGTGGCCGGCGCCCTGCGCGACCGCGGCCGCGCCTTGCTGCTGGGCGCGCGCAGTTTCGGCAAGGGCTCGGTGCAGTCGGTGATCGAGCTCGGCAACGGCGATGCGATCAAGCTCACCACCGCCCGCTACTACACGCCTTCCGGGCGTTCGATCCAGGCCGCCGGCATCCTGCCCGACGTGCAGCTGCCCGGCACCGCGATCCGCGGCCTCCGCGAGCAGGACCTGCCGATCCACCTGCGCGGCGACGCCGAGGGCACCGACGGCTACGCCGCGGGGGTCATCGTCGAGGGCGAGGCGGCGGTGGCCGAGGCCCTGCGCCGGGTCAAGCAGGCGGCCTCCACGCGGGCGCCGCGTCCTCCGGCCGGCTGACCGACGGCTGGCGGATCAACGGCCGGCGCGCAGCGGGGCGGGGCGACGCCTGGGCAGCGGGGTGGCCGCGTCGCGTACCCCGGCGGCGATGAAGCCGGCGCCGACCATGGCCATGCCCAGCCAGAACGGGATCTGCAGCACCCAGGCGAACAGGGCGCCGAAGGCGGCGCTGGCCAGCAGGACGAAGAGCAGGACGGCGAGGTCGGGAGGGCGCGGGAGGTTCATGGGGGGACTCCGGTCCGGGGGGCGGGGGGATTCAGCCGCGCCGCACGAGGCCGCAATAGAGGCCTTCGATGGCGAAATCGGCGTCGGCGGGCACTTCGATCGGTGCGTGCGCCGGGTTGCGCGGCAGCAGCAGCACGCGGTCGCCGGTCCGCCGCAGGCGCTTGACGGTGATCGCGCCGTCGAGGCGGGCGACGACGATCTGGTGGTTGTCGGCCACCGGGCTGCGGCGCACGGCGATCAGGTCGCCGTCGAAGATGCCGTCCTCGACCATCGAATCGCCCTGCACCCGCAGCAGGTAGTCCGGCCGCGGGAAGAACAGCGCGCGGTCGAGCAGCATCCGGCCTTCCTCGGCGGCCTGCGGGTCGATCGGTGCGCCGGCCGCCACCCGGCCCAGCAGGGGCAGGTGGAGGGCCTGGCCGTGGCCGGGGCCGGGTGCGCCATCGCCGGCCGCGTCGAGCAGGCGGATGCCGCGGGCGCCGGGGGCGAGTTCGATCGCGCCCTTGGCGGCCAGCGCCTGCAGGTGGTCCTGGGCGCTGCGGGCCTGGCGGAACCCGAAGGCGCGGGCGATCTCGGCCAGCGTCGGCGGGCGGCCCTCGGCGGCGATCTGGGCGCGGAGGTAGTCGAGGATGGCCTGCTGGCGGTCGGTCAGTTGCATGCCACATTTTTATGTGGTTCCGCGCCGGATGGCAAGCCCCTGGCTGAAGGCGGCGTCCGTCTTCACGTCGTCGGGACTTCGCCTGCACGCGACCTGCGCCGCCGTTCCCGCACCGTGCGCGGCATGCCGCTCCCTCCGCCCGCCCTCCGCCTGCTCCCCGTGCTGCTCGGCAGCGCCTTGCTCGCGGCCTGCGCCACGGCGCCCAAGGCCCCGCGCGAGGGCTTCGCCACCGCGCGCACGTTGGAGACCGTGCGCGACGAACCGCACGCCCGCATCGCCCGCTTCCTCGATGCCGAGGCGGTGCTGGCGGCACGGAGCATCTCACCGCCGCGCTTCCTCGTCGCCGAGGGGGCGGCCGGCGACGGCATCGAGCCACGGCAGGCCGTGCTGGTCGCCAACCGCGCCGCCCGCGACCTCTGCACCGCGCTGGCACCCTACTACCGCATCACCGACGACGCCCCCGACCTGGTGCTGGAGCTGCACGTCACCGCCATCGAGCCGACCTCGCCCGGTGCCGCCGGGGTGTCGGAGCTGATCGGCGTGTTCGTGCCCGGCCCGTTCCGCTTGCCGGCCGGACTGGGCGGCTTCGCCGCCGACGGCGTGGCCCGCCGTGGCGGCGAGGACCTGCTGGTGCTGCGCTGGGCCGAGGGGGCCAACCCGGTCACCGAGGGCGCACGGGTCTCGCGCATCGGCGACGCCTACCAGCTCGCCGGCGACTTCGCCGACGATTTCGCCGACGCCCTGCGCGATCCGCTCGGCCGCGGCGGTGAGCCGCGGCCCCGGTTGGACGCGGCGGCGATCGAGGCCCACCGCGCCCTTTGCTTCGCCCGCTACGGCCGGGCCAACCCGGCCGGGCAGGGGGCGTCCATCCTGCTGCCGCTGGCCCCGGAGGCGATCGACCCCGGGCCGCCTTAACCGCTCAGCGTGGCGTCTTGCAGGTGCTGAAGCCGAACAGGGCGTAGGGCGGGCACCAGCCGACCGCCGCCGTGAGCAGGGGCAGGACGCCGATCCAGGCCCACACCGGCCCGCCGAAGGCGGCGGCCCAGGTCACGAGGCCGACGCCGACCACGGCGCGCAGGATGCGGTCGATGCCGCCGACATTGGTTTTCATGTTGCACGCTCCTCGGGAAAGGGGCGGCCCCGGCGGGGCCGCCGACCATCAGTGGAACACGGCGCTCAATCGGCCGCCTTGATCTCCGCCAACGCCGCCGCCACGCCGGGCACGCCCTCGGCACCGGTCGGCACGGTGATGCTGCTGCCCTCGAAATCGCGACCGATCGGCTCGACGCGGCCGCCCAGGCATTGGCCGAGGAAGGTCTCGGTGACGGCGTTGAAGCTGATGCGGTTCTGCGGCCGCACGAAGCCGTGGCCCTCGTCCGGGTAGAGCACGTAGGTGACCGGGATGCCGCGCGCCTGCATGGCCTGCACGATCTGGTCGCTCTCGGCCTGCACCACGCGCGGGTCGTTGGCGCCCTGGCCGATCAGCAGCGGGCGCTCGATGTTCGCCACGTGCGTCAACGGCGAGCGTTCCTTGAGCAGGGCGCGGCCCTCCTCGGTGTCGATGTCGCCGACTCGGGTGGCGAACTGGCGGCGGATCGGCCCCCAGTAGGGCGGGATGGTCTGCAGCAGGGTGATGAGGTTGGACGGCCCGACGATCGAGACGCCGCAGGCGAACTCGCGCGGCGTGAAGGTCAGCCCGACCAGCGCGGCATAGCCGCCGTAGCTGCCGCCCATGATCGCGACCCGGTCCGGCTGGGCGATGCCCTGCTCGACCGCCCAGCGCACGCCGTCGATCAGGTCGTCGTGCATCCGCCGCGCCCACTCCAAGTCGCCGGCGTTGACGAAGGCCTTGCCGAAGCCGGTGGAGCCGCGGAAGTTCACGCTGAGCGTGGCGTAGCCGCGGTTGGCGAACCACTGGTGGGTGGCGTTCAGGCCGTAGCTGTCGCGTGCCCAGGGGCCGCCGTGGACCAGCAGCACCACCGGCACCGGGGCCGCGGGCCGGCCGTCGCCGTCGGGGTCGCTGCCGGCCGGCAGGGTGTAGAAGCTCGGCATGCGCAGGCCGTCGCGGGTGGCGATCTCGACGCCGTGCATCTTCTGCAGGTGCTCGTCGGGCAGCGCCGGCCGGGTGTCGAACCAGGGACGGGCCTGGCGCGTCGCGCGCTCGTAGAGGAAGACCTCGGTGCTGCGGTCGGAGCGCACCACCGTCACCACCCAGCGGGCGTCGTCGCGGCTGCGGCTGTTGACGAAGAACTCGCCGCCCTGCGCCAGCGCGGTGAGCGCGTCGAGGTCGGGCTGGATGGCCGGGTCGATCGCCACCCAGGTGGTGCGCAGCCGGTTGCTGGCGGCCGCCTGCACGGCGCCGGTCTGCGGGTGGACGAGCACGCCGCTCACGTCGGCCAGCGGGTTCTCGGCCAGCAGGCGGCGTTCGCCGCTCGCCATGTCGAGCGCGAACAGCGCGCCGGTGTCCCGGCCGCGCGAGTCGAGCAGGTGCAGGGTCTGGCCGCTGGCGTCGAAGCCGAGCAGGCCGGTGGTGAGCGCGTCCTCGTGCGGCACCGAGGTCCAAGGGGTCCAGGCCTCGCCTTCGCGGCGGTACCACTGGTTGCCGCCGTCGGCGGTCTGGGCGCTGGCGAGGCGCAGCGCGAAGTCCTCGTCGATGGTGAAGCCGCTGAAGCGGTCGTTCTCGATCATCCGGCTGGCACGGCCGTCGGCCAGGGTGACGCGCTTGATGTCGAAGAAGCGCGGATCACGGTCGTTGACGCTGACCAGCACCTCGCCGGGGTGGCGCGGCGAGAGCCCGGCGACGCCGGCGCGCGAACCCTTCGGCGTCAGCGCGCGGCTTTCGCCGGATTCGAGCTCGGCGGCGAACACCTGGAAGTTCTCGTCGCCGCCCTGGTCCTGGGCGTAGAGCACGTGGCGGCCGTCGTAGGCGAAGCTGAAGCCGCGGATGCCGCGCAGGCGGTCGTTGGTGATCGGCCGCGCCTCGCCGGGGCGGTCGGCGGGGGCGACCCAGACGTTCAGCACGCCGTCGCGCGGGGCGATGAAGCCGAGCCAGCGGCCGTCCGGGCTGATCGCGCCGCCCATGCGTTCCGGGTTGCCGAACAGCAGCTGGCGCGAGAGCAGCGGCGTCGATCCCTCGGCCGGGCTGGCCGCCGGCGTCGCCGGCGTGCTGCTGGCGCTGGCATGGGCCACGGGGCCGCCGGCGAGGGCGAGGCCCAGGGCGAAGGCGAGGGCGGCGGGAAGGGGCAGGCGTTGCGGCATGGCGGCGGTCTCCGGTCGCGGGGGCACCACGATGCCGCATTCCGGGCCGTCGTGCAGCCACCGGCGGGCCGGTTCAGCCCGCTGCCGAGATCCCCCGGGCGGGCGGCGGCGCGTGGCGGCGTGCATCGACGTGGCGCTCCCGGCCGCGGACGATCCGCTTCAGGATTTTGTGCAGCGCAGCATCGACTGCCTTGCCGACCTCGGCCGAACGCGCACGCGCGTGCAGGAAGCGGCCGTCATGGAGCCTGGCCTCGACCTGGCACTGGCGATCGACACCGCCCTTGGGGCCGTTCAGGTCCGCCACCGAGACGGTCAGGCCGTCCACCCGGTGCGACATCCGCCCGAGCAGGCGCGTGGCGCGCCGGAACACCGCCTCGTGCAGGTCGGCGTGGCGGGGGTGGTGGCGGTGCAGCAGTTCGATGCGCATGATGGACCTCCGGAGTGGGACGCAAGGGGATCGGAGTCCGCCACGCCGGGGTGGTTCCCCGGCGCGGGAAGCGCGTTCAGCCCGTCTTGACCTTCCCGAACCGCTGCGCGGCCGTCGCCGTTCTTCGCGGGCAGCGCGCGGCCCTGCCGTCTAGGATGGCGCCATGCACCGATCGCCCTCCTTCCACCCCGCCCGCCTGTGGCTGCTGCCCGCCTTGCTGCTGGCGCTCGCCGGCTGCCGCCGCGAGGAACCGCCGCCGCCGCCCGCCGCTGCCGCCACCCTGGCGCCCCTGCCGGAGACCTTCCGCGGCGAGTGGCGTGGCCTGCTGCCCTGCGCCGATTGCGAGGCCATCGAGATCGAACTCGCACTCGAACGCAACGACGCGCTGGCCCGCTTCGTGCTGCTGGAACGCTACCGGGGCGGTCCCGCGCCGGGCGAGTACCGCAGCGAGGGCGGCTGGCGCGAGTCGGCCTGCGAGCTACAGGGCGAGGCGGGGCTGTGCATCGAACTCGACGGCCCCGGCCTGCGCTGGTTCCGCCATGCCGACGGCACGCTCGCCGCCATCGACGCCGGCGGGCGGCCGCTCGATGCCGACGGTGCCCGCCTGCAGCGGCTCTGAGCCGGCACCGGGGCTCCCGCGCCGACGCCGCTAGGCCAACGCCTTCCGCCCCGCCTTCGCCAGCAGCTCGACCATCCGTCCGGCCTGGACCGCCTGCTCGCCGCTGGCGTTGCCCTGCTCGGCGCGCTTGGCCACGCCCTGGGCGATGGCGGCGAGGCGGAAGAAGCTGAAGGCCAGCACGAAGCCCCAGTCGTCGGGGATCGGGCGGCCGGTCTTCGTCGCGTAGCGGGCCAGCAGCTCCGTTTCCGACGGCAGCCCGAGTGCCCCGCGGTCGAGTCCGGCGAGGCCGGGCAGGACCGGGTTGCGCGGCAGCCGCAGGGCCATGCAGAAGTAGCCGAGGTCGGCGAGCGGATGGCCCAGCGTGGCGAGTTCCCAATCCATCACCGCGAGCACGCGCGGTTCGTCCTTCGTCCACATCAGGTTGTCGATGCGGAAATCGCCATGGACCAGGGCGGCGGCGCCATCGTCGGCGGGGCAGCGTCCCGGCAACTCGGCGATCAGCGCGTCCATGTCGGCGTTCGGCTGGTTGCGGCTGGCCGCGTACTGCTCGCTCCAGCGCGCGATCTGGCGGGCGAAGTAGTTGCCGGGCCTGCCGAAACCGGCGAGGCCGCTCGCCTCCACGTCGACCGAATGGATCGCCGCCAGGGTGTCGATGATCGCCTCGTAGTGCCCGGCGCGCTGCGCCGGGTCGTGCCTCGGCAGGGCCGGGTCCCATTCGACGCGGCCGTCGACGAAATCCATCACGTAGAACATCGAGCCGATGAGCGATTCGTCCGTGCACAGCCAGTGCGGAGTGGCCACCGGCACGCGGCCCTGCAGGGCCTGCAGCACGCGGAACTCGCGGTCGACGGCATGCGCCGAGGCGAGCAGCACGCCCGGCGGCTTGCGGCGCAGCACCAGAGGGCCGGAGGCGGCGTCCAGGCGGTAGGTCGGGTTGCTCTGCCCGCCCCGGAAGCGGGTGGCGACCAGCGGGCCGCGGAAGCCGGGGATCGCCGCTTCCAGCGCGGTGGCCAGCGCGGCCTCGTCGAGGGCGAAGGCGGCGTTCGCGGGACCGCGGTCGCCGTTGGCCTCAGTGCCCATCGTCGCGCTCCGGGCGTCCGCCACCACTCTTTCCTCTCTCCTCTCCACTCTTTTCCCTCTCCTCTCCACTCTTTTCCGCCCGGAGCATGCCCTTGGCCAGGGCGGCGAGGTGCACCTCGTCCGGGCCGTCGGCGAGGCGCAGGCAGCGCGCGCCGGTGTAGGCCGCGGACAGGAACGGGTCGGCGAGGCCGGCCGCGCCGTGGATCTGGATGGCGCGGTCGACCACCGCGCAGGCCATCCGCGGCGCCACGATCTTGATCATGCCGATGGCGTCCTTCGCGCCCTTGTTGCCGCGGGCGTCGAGCTGGGCGGCGGCGTCGAGGGTGAGCAGGCGGGCCTGCTCGATCTCGCAGCGCGACAGCGCGATGGCCTCCTGCACCATTCCCTGCGCGCCGAGCGGCTTGCCGAAGGCGATGCGGCCCTGTGCACGCGCCACCATCCTTTCCAGCGCGCGCTGCGACATGCCGATCAGGCGCATGCAGTGGTGGATGCGCCCCGGCCCGAGGCGGGCCTGGGCCAGCGCGAAGCCCTGGCCCTCGCCGCCGATCAGGTTCGACGCCGGCACGCGCACGTCGGTGAACTCGAGCTCGACGTGGCCGCCGGGCGCGTCGTCATGGCCGAGGGCTTCCAGCGGTCGAACGACGCGCAGGCCGGGTGCATCCATCGGCACCAGCACCATGGCATGGCGCGCGTGCGGTTCGGCCTCCGGCGAGGTCACGCCCATGACGATCAGGACTTTGCAGCGCGGGTCGCCGGCGCCGGTGATCCACCACTTGCGGCCGTCGAGCACGTAGGCATCACCGTCGCGGCGGATGCGCAGGGCGATGTTGGTGGCGTCCGAGGAGGCGACGTCCGGCTCGGTCATGGCGAAGGCCGAGCGGATCTCGCCGCGCAGCAACGGCGCCAGCCACCGGGCCTGCTGCTCCGGCGTGCCGAAGTGCGCGAGCAGCTCCATATTGCCGGTGTCCGGCGCGTTGCAGTTGAACACCTCGCTGGCCCACAGCACCCGGCCCATGCGCTCGGCGAGCGGCGCGTAGTCGAGGTTCGAGAGACCGGCGCCGTGGGCGGCGTCGGGCAGGAACAGGTTCCACAAGCCCGCGGCCTTCGCCTCGACCTTCAGCGTCTCGATGCGCGGGCAGACCGTCCAGCGCGTGGCCGGGTCCTGCTGCCAGGCGTGCACCTCGGACTCGGCCGGCAGCACGCGTTCGGCCATGAACGCGGCGAGCCGTGCGTCGAGTTCGCGGGCGCGATCGGAGAACGGGAACAACGGGCTCATCGGGATCTCCGGGAAAACGCTCGCCGCGTGCTTCAGAAATGGGTCCAGAGGCGACGGTCGTGTGCGAGGTGCGGCAGGGTGTTGTAGCTGCCGAAGCGCAGTTGGCCCTGGCGGGCGACGAATTCGTTGATCGAGGCGTTGCGGATGGCGAGGTTCAGGTCGACCGCACGTACGGCCGGCACCTCCAGCGCCTGCTGGGCGAGCCGGGCGATGACGCCGCCGGAGCTGACCACCAGCACCGGGCCCGCGTCGCCGGCCGCCACCGCCGCCGCGCCGGCACCGGCGACCCGTTCCCCGAAGGCCGCCCAGCGTTCCGGTACCGCCTCCAGCTCGTCCCGCGCCCAGGCGAGGATGGCGGCGTGCAGCATCGGCCCCAGCACCATCGGGTCGTGCGAACCGACGCGGGCACGGTGGTCGGCGTCGGCGCGCTCCGCGAGGAAGGCGCGCACCACCGCGCCGTGGTCGAACTCGTTGAGGTCGGGATCCTCCGTCGCCGCGGGCAGGTCGCGGCCGGCCTCGGCGTAGGCCGTGCGGATCGCTTCGAGGGTCTCGCGGTGGCGGCGCATGGCGCCGACCCGGACCCGCGCGAAGGCCGGGGCGTGCTCGGCCAGCCAGCGCCCGAGCAGCCCGGCCTGGGTCCAGCCGAGCGGCGAGAGGCGGTCGTAGTCGGCGCTGCCGTAGCTGGCCTGGGCGTGGCGGACGAGCAGCAGGGCCATGCGAGGGGTCTTGGTTTCAGTCGTGGGCGGCGGAGAGTTCCGCACCGCGGATTCGCGCGGCGTGAACGGCCGCGCCGACCAGCCGTGCGAAGCCGCCGGCGGCGAGGGCTTCCAGCGCCGCCTGGGTGGTGCCGTTCGGCGAGGTGACGCGCTGGCGCAGGGTGGCGGCGTCCTCGCCGCT
>JAGXSL010000105.1 GCA_018333835.1 Lysobacteraceae bacterium | reverse complement strand
GCCCTGCGCCAGCAAACGCCCGCGATGCAGCAACAGCAGGCGGTCGGCGTACTGCGCCGCCAGGTTGAGGTCGTGGAGGATGGCGAGCAGGCCGAGGCCGCGTTCGTTGGCGAAGCGCCGGGCGGTGTCCAGCAGATGGTGCTGGTGGGCGAGGTCCAGCGCAGCGGTCGGTTCGTCGAGCAGCAGGAAGCGCGGCTGCACGGCTTCGGTCTCCCAGAGCTGGGCGAGGCAGGCGGCGAGGAACACCCGCGCCCGCTCGCCGCCCGAGAGCGTGGTGACCTCGCGGTTGGCGAACCCGGCCGCGTCGGCCAAGGCCAGGGCCTTGCGCGCGATCGCCCGGCTTGTGGCTTCCGGTTCGTCGTGCGGGTAGCGCGCGAGCTGCACCAGCTCCAGCGCGGTGAAGGTGAAGGCGAGGTCGGTCTGCTGCGGCAGCACCGCCCGCAGCCGGGCGAGCTGACGGGCCGGCCAGGATCCGATGGCACGGCCGGCGAGGTGCACCGCGCCGCGCCAGCGCAAGCCCGGCCCCGGCGCTTCGCCGGCCAGCAGGCGCAGCAGGGTGCTCTTGCCGGCGCCGTTCTCGCCGAGCACGGCGATCCGTTCGCCGGGCGCCAACTGGAAATCGACCTCGCGCAGCAGCGCGGCGTGGCCGGCATGGACCGAAAGCGCGTGGCAGGCCAGCATCAGCGGTACCCCTTGTGCTTGTGGTGCAGCAGCAGGAACAGGAAGAACGGCGCACCGAGCGCGGCGGTCAGGATGCCGATCGGCAACTCCGCCGGCGTCACCAGCGTGCGTGCCGCCACGTCGGCCAGCACCACGAGCAGGGCACCGAGCAGGGCGGAGCCCGGGATCACGATGCGGTGGTCGGGTCCGGCCAGCAGCCGGACGAGGTGGGGCGCCACCAACCCGATGAAGCCGATCACGCCGGTCAGTGCCACCAGTGCGCCGGTGGCCAGCGCGGTCAGCACGATGGCCCGGCGCTTGGTCCGCACCACGTCGACGCCGAGGTGGGTCGCCCGCGCTTCGCCGAGCGAGAGCGCGTTGAGCGGGCGGGCCAGCGCCAGCGCGGCCAGCACCACGCCCAGCACCAGCGGGCCGACCACGGCGAGCGCGACCCAATGGGCGCTCGCCAGCGAGCCCAGGTTCCAGAAGGTGAGCGCGCGCAACTGCTCGTCGCTGGCGATGAACAGCAGGAGGCCGATCGAGGCCCCGACCAGCGCGTTGATGGCGATGCCGGCGAGCAGGGTCATCGGCAGCGACAGCGTGCCGTGGAGCATGCCGATGCGGTAGACCAGCACGGTGGCCGCGAGGCTGCCGGCGAAGGCCGCCGCGGGCAGCACGAAGGCCGCCAGCCAGCCGTCGGCCACCAGCCCGGCCGGCAGCAGCACGCCGCCCAGCACGATGACGCCGGCGGCGGCGAGCGCGGCACCGGCGGAGACGCCGATCAGGGCCGGATCGGCCAGCGGGTTGCGGAACAGGCCCTGCATCAGCGCGCCGGCCACCGCCAGCCCGGCCCCGGTCAGCACCGCCAGCACCACCCGCGGCAGGCGGATCGAGGCCAGCACCGTGGCCTGCTGGGCGTCCACCGCGAAGTCGAGGCCGGGCAGGGCATCGAGCAGGATGGCCAGCACCGCCGACGGCGGGATGCGGTAGGCCCCGTGGCCGACGGCGAGCACCACCGTCGCCGCCAGCAACCCGCCCAGCAACAGCAGGAGCGTGGACCGCGAGAGCCGGCGCGCGCCGTGGGTCGCTGCCGCGCTGGCCGGGCAGGGCGCGGTGCTCATGCCGAGGTGCCGAACTGGCGCGCCAGCTCGGCCACCGCCCTGGGCAGCCGGGGGCCACCGCCAAGCAGGAACAGGGCGTCGTGGACCAGCACCCGGCCCGCGCGACCGGCCGGGGTCAGACCGAGGCCCGGCTGCGCCAGCAACTGCCGTTCGCCGCCGAGCGCCTCGATGCCCTGCCGGGTAGTGAGCAGGAAGTCGGGCGCGGCGGAGAGGGCGGCTTCCGCCGAGAGCGGCCGGAAACCCCGGAAGCCCTGCATCGCATTGCGGCCACCGGCCAGGCGGATCAAGGCGTCGGCGGCGGTCTCCTCGCCTGCCACCTGCACATTGCCCGGCACGTGGGAGAGCACGAACAGCACCCGCGGGGCCGGGGCCTGCACCCGCATCGCCGCCTGCACGCTGCGCCATTCGGTTTCGAGTTCGGCCACCAGCGCGGCACCGGCCTCGGGCCGGCCGATCGCGGCGGCGATCCGGCGCACATTCTCCAGCAGCCCCTCGACGGAGTGCGCGGGGTCGGCTTGCACCAGGGTGACGCCGGCCTGCCGCAACTGCGCGACCACCGCCGGCGGGCCGGCGGCCGCGCTGGCGATCAGCAGGGTCGGGCGCAGAGCCAGTACGCCTTCGGCCGAGAGCGAGCGGGCATAGCCGACCTTGGGCGTGGCCTGCGCCGCCTCGGGGTAGAGGCTGGTGGTGTCGGTGCCGACGATCTGCGGGCCGGCACCGAGCCGGAACAGGATCTCGGTCACCCCGCCGCCGATGCTGACGATCCGCAACTCACCCGCCGGCTTCGGCCCGGTCACCTTCGGAAACGCCACTCCGGCGAGCAGCAGGGCCGGGGTGGCGGCGGCCCATCGCAGCAGCCGGCGTCGTGACAGCCCGGCCGGCGCATCGTCCGGGCCACTCATGCCGCGGCCCCGGGCCGGCGCACCGTCCGGGCCACTCATGCCGCGGCCCCGGGCCGGCGCACCGTCCGGGCCGCTCATGCCGCGGCTCCGGCCAACGATTCGACCAGCGTCCGCCATGCCGGCAGCTCGGCCTTGCCCGGTTTGCGCTCGCCGAAGAACAGGGCGATGGTGCGGCCCTCGGCGTCGAACAGTTCGAGCGAGGTCACCATGCCGTCGCGGGTCGGCTTGCGCACCACCCAGGCGTGGGCGATGTGGTCCTCGCGCAGGTGCAGGTTGAAGCCGGGGTCGAGCACGTTGAGCCACTGGCCCATGCTCTCGACTCGGCGCACCGGGCCGCTGTGGATCTGGATCATGCCCGGGTTGCCGACGAAGCACATGATCGGCAGCAGCCGCTCGGCGGCGGCGAACAGCAGCTCGCGCGCGGCGCTGGTGGGCACCGCCGAGGTGAAGCCGCTCGGGGCGAGCCGCAGCGCCTGCGTCCGGGTCAGCTTGAAGCGGCGCAGCAGCGGGAAGAACTCGTGGGTGTCGGCGAGTGCCGCCCAGCCCTCGCGGAAGGCCTCGCCATCGATCTCGTCGTCGGGGCGCGCGGTCTCCTCCGCGGTGGCGGGTTCGACCTGCTCGCCGGGCGCCTGCCGCGGGTGCCGGTGGCGCTCGACGAAGGCTTCCCAGGCGGCGTGGTCGCTGTGCTCGCGCAGGAACACCTTGTGGATCGCCACGCCGTGGGCGTCGAAGACCTGCAGGCTGTGCTGCGGGCCTCGCGCCCCGTCCTCGCGCACGGCATAGGCGTGCGCCCAGCGCTGGTAGAAGATGCGCAGGTCGATGTCGGGCCCGAGCGCCATGCCCATCGCGCCCTCATGCGACATCTGCTCGTAGCGGCCCACCTTCTCGTGCACCACCGAGTCGTTGCGGGTCAGCGCCATCACCACGCCGAGCGTGGGCACCTGCTCGAACAACCCGGGCCAGGGGCCGGCGAGGCGCTGCACGTGCATCGGCCCGTCCTGGCCGATCGCCGCCGCCACCGCCTCGCATTCGCTCACGCCGAGCTGGCGCGCGGCGTCGCGGTGGCGCAGCCGGCGCTCGTGGCGGAGCTGCTGGAAGGCCCGGTGCAGGGCATGGGGGTCCTGGAGCGCGGCCGGGCGGGCCGCCGGGGCGTGGAGGTCGGACATGTCGCGGAACCTTTCGGTGATCGGGGGAGGGTGGCTTGACAAGATAATGCGAACGATTAGCATTAGCAACACAATCCAGAATGATCCGGTCGCCCGCGCCGCCCCCCGGTTTGCCAGCTCCGCCGCCCCGTCCGCCCCTTGGAGCTCGCACCATGCGCATCCGTTGTCTGGCCGCCGCCATCGGCAGCCTCGTCCTCAGTTCGGCCGCTTCCGCCCAGTCCGTCTCCGCCGCGTCCGCTTCCGCCACCCCGTCCGCTCCGGCGGCCTCGGAACCCGCAGCCCCCAACGCTGCCGTGGTGCTCGACCCGGTGGTGGTGGTGGCGAGCCGCGACGCCGAGTTGCTGAGCGACGTGGCGGCCACGGTCAGCGCGATCGGCGCAGCGGAGATCGAACGCATCCAGGCCAAGGACCTGCGCGACCTGTTCCGCTACGAGCCCGGCGTCACCGTGGGCGGGCGTGGGCGCTTCGACCTGAGCGACATCCGCATCCGCGGCCTTGGCGGCAACCGGGTGCAGATCCGCCTCGATGGCGTCAGCCTCCCCGATGCCTTCGCCATGGGGCCCTTCGCCAACGCCGGTCGCGATTCCGTCGATGTCTCGCTGCTGCGCCAAGTCGAGGTGCTGCGCGGCCCGGCCAGCGCGCTCTACGGTTCCGACGCGCTCGGCGGCACGGTGAGCCTCGTCACCCGCGACCCGGTGGATTTCCTCGAAGGCGATGAGGCCGCGGCCTTCCGCCTGCGCAGCGGTTACTCCGGCGTCGACCGCGGCACGCACCTCGGCCTGACCGGTGCGGCCCGCGTCGGAGCCTGGTCCTGGCTCGTGCACACCCAGTTCCGCGACACCGAGGGCACCGCCACCGCCGGCACCGTCGAGACCCGCGACCGCAGCCGCACCGTCGTCGACCCCACCACCCGCGAACATCGTGCCCTGCTCGCCAAGGCGGTGTGGGATTTCGCGCCGGAGCAGCGCCTGCGGTTCACCGTGGATGCCGGCGAGTCGCAGTCGCTGATCGACGTCGCCAGCGATCTCGGCACGCAGATCATCTTCGGCCGCCCGTTCCTGGTGCTGGAATCGCGGGCGGACGACCAGAAAGACCGCCAGCGGCTCTCGCTCGACGGCGAGCATGCCGTCCAGGGCCTGCCCTGGCTGGACGCGCTGCGCTGGCAGCTGCACCGGCAGGAGAGCGAGACCACGCAGCAGACCTTCCAGCGCCGCGACATCGGCCTGCCGGGCGGGCGCGTGCAGCGCACCAGCCGCGACCGGCTCTCGCAGTTCCACCAGGAGGAAACCGGCCTCGAACTGCTCGCCAACACCGCCATGGGCCGCGGCGAATGGACCTGGGGTGCCAGCTGGGTGGACACCGACATCGTGCAGTTGCGTGATGGTGGCGAGATCGACCTGGCCACCGGCGTCCGCAACCACCGGGCCGGCCCGGACGTGTTCCCGGTGCGCGACATTCCCTTGAGCGCGATCCGCGAATGGGGCGTGTTCGCCCAGTACGACATCGTCTCGGCCGACGGGCTCTGGCGCTTCCTGCCGGCCCTGCGCCACGACCGCTACACGCTCAGCCCGCAAACCGATGCCATCTTCGCCGCCGACAACCCGGGGCGGGTGCTGGCCGAACTCGAAACCTCGCGCTGGAGCCCCAAGCTCGGGGTCAGCTATTCCCTCACCCCGGACCTGCTCGCCTACGCCAACCTCGCCACTGGCTTCCGCGCCCCGCCGCAGGACGCCAACATCGGCTTCACCAACGTGGCGGGCGGCTACACCACGATCTCCAACCCCGACCTGCGCCCCGAGACCAGCCGCGGCCTCGACCTCGGCCTGCGCGGCAGCGGCGCGTTCCTGCAATGGAGCCTCGCTGCGCACCTGACGCGCTACCGGGATTTCATCCAGAACCTGCGTTTCGTACGTATCGACCCAGCCACCGGCCTCCGGGTGTTCCAGTCGCAAAACCTCGGCGAGGTCGAGATCTGGGGTGCCGAGGCCTCGGCGCGGCTGGACCTGGCGGTCCTGGGCTGGGACGGTGGTTTCCTGCGGTTGGCCGCGGCGCGCAGTCGCGGCATCGACCGTGCCACCGACACCTGGCTGGACGGCATGGAGCCGAGCCGCGGCGTGCTGGGCCTTGGTTGGCGCGATGCGGACTGGGGCTGGGAAGTGGTGGCGAGCGCCGTCGACGAGGTCCGCGACCTGCCGCCCCCCGCGCCCGGTTCGCCGGCTTTCTTCATTCCCGACGGCCATGTGCTGCTCGACCTGCTGGCCGATGCCGAACTGGGCGAACACCTCCGGGTCGAGTTCGGTGTGTTCAACCTGGCCGACGAGACGGTGTGGGAGCGTCGCAACGTGGTCGGCCTGCCGGCCACCTCGACGATCCTCGAGCGCTTCTCGCAGCCCGGCCGCCATGCCCGGGTGACGGTCACCGCGAGCTTCTAGCCGAGCCTTGCCAAGCGGCCCGGGTGCGGGCTAAGGTCGACCCATGCCGAACCGCGCCCGCAACCGCAACAACGCCAACAACCGCAACGCCGAAAGGCGGCCGCGGCGCTAGGCGCGTTCAGCACACCGAACCCACCGAACCCCTGAAGGCCCGCCTGGAAACAGCGCGGGCCTTCCGCTTTGTGCGCCCGCTTCCCACTCGCTCCACCACTCTTTCCTCGCCGCCTCACTCTTTCCTCGCTCCTCCACTCTCTGCTCAAAGGATTCCCCCATGTGCGGCATCGTCGCGATCTTCGGGCTGAAAGCCTCCACGGAACTCGAACCGCTGCGCCGGCAGGCCGTGCAGGCCGCGGCGCGTCTCCGCCACCGCGGGCCGGACTGGAGCGGCGTGTACGCCGATGCCGGCGCGGTGCTGGCGCACGAACGCCTGTCGATCGTCGACATCCACGGCGGCGCGCAGCCACTGCGCTCGACCGACGGCGCGCTGGCGCTGGCGGTGAACGGCGAGATCTACAACCACCGCGAGCTGGAGGCCGCACTGGCCGCGCCCTACGCCTTCACCACGCGGAGCGACTGCGAGGTGATCAACGCGCTGTGGCGCGAGCAGGGACCGGGCTTCGTCGATGCGCTCAACGGCATCTTCGCCTTCGCGCTCTGGGACTCGTCGCAGCAGCGCTACCTGATCGCCCGCGACCCGATGGGCGTGATCCCGCTGTACTTCGGCCACGACCGCGAGGGCCGGCTGTGGGTGGCCTCGGAGATGAAGGCGCTCATCGGCATTTGCGAGGACGTGGCGATCTTCCCGCCCGGCCACCTGCTGGATTCGGCGGAAGGCGTGATCCGCCCCTACCGCAGCCGCGAGTGGCGCGACTACGCGAAGGTGCAAGGGCGGACGATCGAACCCGCCGCGTTGAAGCAGGCGCTGATGCAGGCCGTGCGCCGGCAGCTGATGTGCGACGTGCCCTACGGCGTGCTGCTCTCGGGCGGGCTGGATTCCTCGGTGGTGGCCTGGTGCGCGGCGCAGTTCGCGAGGAACCGCGTCGAGGACGACGGCAAGAGCGAGGCCTGGTGGCCGCGGCTGCACAGCTTCGCGGTGGGCCTCGAAGGCTCGCCCGACCTCGCCGCCGCGCGCATCGCCGCCGAGGCGCTGGGCACCGCGCACCACGAGTTCCCCTTCACCTTCGAGGAGGGGCTGGATGCGCTCTCCGAGGTCATCCGCCACATCGAGACCTACGACGTGACGACGATCCGCGCCTCGACGCCGATGTTCCTGCTGGCGCGGCGCATCCGCTCGATGGGCATCAAGATGGTGCTCTCGGGCGAGGGCAGCGACGAGGTGTTCGGCGGCTACCTCTACTTCCACAAGGCACCGGACGCCCGCGAGTTCCACGCCGAGACGGTGCGCAAGCTCGACGCCCTGCACCAGTTCGACTGCCTGCGCGCCAACAAGAGCACGGCCGCCTTCGGCATCGAGGCGCGCGTGCCCTTCCTCGACCTCGAATTCCTCGACACCGCGATGGCGATCGATCCCGAGCAGAAGCGCGTCCGCGCGCGCGTGCCGGGCGGGCGGCCGGTGGAGAAGTGGCTGCTGCGCACCGCCTTCGAGGGCTGCCTGCCCGAGAGCATCCTGTGGCGGCAGAAGGAGCAGTTCAGCGACGGTGTCGGCTACGGCTGGATCGATGGCCTCAAGGCCCATGCCGAGGCGCAGGTCAGCGACGCCGAACTCGCTGGCGCCGAGCGCCGCTTCCCGATCAACCCGCCGCAGACCAAGGAGGCCTACCTCTACCGGCGCATCTTCGAATCGCACTTCCCCGGTGGCGCGGCGGCGGCGACGGTGCCGGGCGGCAAGTCGATCGCCTGTTCGTCTCCCGCCGCCATCGCCTGGGACGCGGCATTCGCGAAGGCCGCCGATCCCAGCGGTCGTGCGATCGCCGGGGTGCACGAGCAGGCCGTCGGGGTCTGAACCCACGCCGCCGCGGGCGCTGCACCGCCGGGGAGGCGGAGGCTGGCGACGGCCTCAGCTGGCCGGTGCTCCCGCTGGCGCGACCTGCGCCGAGGTGGGCGCGGCGACGATCACCGTCGTATCGCCCGCCTTCAGCAGCAGGTTGCCCGCCTCGTCGAAGTCATGGCGAGTGACCTTGGCCAGTGCGTCGAGGAAGGCGCGCTCGGCCCGCATCGCCGGTTCCGGGCAGGCCATCATCGTGCTGGCGGCGCGCTCGAACGTCAGGCCCTCGCCGGTCAGCGTCGCCGGCGACATCCAGCGGTTGCAGCCGCCGAAGCCGGCCGCACCGCCTTCGGCGAGGAATTCGAGGGTCGGGGCCGGGCCGGCCAGCGTCGTGCCGTCGATGCTCGCCACCGTCCAGGTCCTGCCGGCCAGCAGTTCGATGGCTTCGCCGCCGCAGCCGCGGAATTCCTGGTCGCCGAGATGCACGCGGACGCTGCGCGGGTAGGGCATGCCGCTCATGTCGTCGCGGCACGGCCGCGGTTCGATCTCGACCCGCAACACCTTGCCGTCCAGCCGGGCTTCCACGGCATGGCCGCCGCCCGCCAGCGGATCGTGCGCGAGGTGGCTGAACACCCGCTCGCCGCCGTCCATCGGCCGCCAGGCCAGGGCCATGGCATCGAGTTCCAGCGCCCAAAAGGGCTCGTTGCCACGGGCCCGGAAGG
The DNA here is from genome assembly GCA_018333835.1 of Lysobacteraceae bacterium. Lineage (GTDB taxonomy): Bacteria > Pseudomonadota > Gammaproteobacteria > Xanthomonadales > Xanthomonadaceae > Silanimonas. The sequence goes on along the minus strand of JAGXSL010000105.1, from coordinate 10,634 downwards.
GCAGCGGCAGGTCGGCGGGGAGCGCCCCGGGCGCGGGATCGGCGGTCGGCGCCTCGAGGCCGGGGTCAGCGGCCTCCGGACCGGCGTCCACCGGGTCGGCCGGCCGGCAGCCGGCGGCGGCCAGGCCCAGCAGGGCCAGGGCGAGGAGGCGGCGTGCGGGCATGGTGGTGTGTCCTCCAGGTCAGAACAGTTCGATGTCGTCGCCCTTGTCGTTCATCTTGTCCATGAACTCGCGGATCGCCTGTTCGACGGTCAGGCCGCGCAGCAGCACGGCCTCGAACATCTCGATCTCCTCGGGCATCGAGTAGCGGGCGCGGATGCGCTGCTGCAGGGCGACCCAGTCCTGCGCCGAGCCGATGCGTTGTTCGTCGCCCACCAGTTCGGCGAGCCAGGCCAGGCTGTGGTTGACGTGGGAAAGCCGCTGGGTGAGGCGGTCGTAGAACTGGAAGGCGATGATGGCCTGGTTGACCATGCCGGCCACGTGCGCCGTGGTCGCCAGCAGCTCGTGCTTGATGGGCGCGCTCTCCTCGGTGTCGGCGAGGTCGGTGGTGCGCAGGTTGATCTGGCGGATGGTGCCGGCCATGGTGGTGAACATGCCGGCGAGGGTGTCCACCGAGGCGTTGCTGTCGGTCATCGCCGCCTCGACCTGGGCTACCGCCAGTTCCATCATCAGCACGGTCTCGCGCAGGTGGTTCCAGTCGGGGCCGGGGTCGTGGGCGCGGGTGCCGCGGGGGGCGGATTCGCGGTTCATCGACCATCTCCCGGGTGCAGGGGTGGCGGGGGCGTGGCCGGCTGCAGCCGCAGGCGCACCTGCACCGGCCCGGGCAGGAAGGGGCTGGGCCGGCCGGCCACCCAGTCGGCATGGCCGGCACCCCAGTAGGGCGAGAGCGGGTGGCCGACCTGCCCGCCCGGCAGGTGGAAGAAGCCCTGCGCCTCGCGTCCCGGCGCCACCACCATGCGCTGGCTGGCGCCGAAGGACGGCCCCTGCACCCGTGCCATCTGGGCGTCGCCGGGCAGCGGGTCGGCCGGCATGCACAGCCAGCGCCGGGCCAGGCCCGGCAGGGCGGCGGCCAGCGGGTGGCAGATGCGGGCGGTGTTGGCCTCGCCCCAGCGGCGTTCGCGCAGCGGGCCGCGGTGCTCGCCCCGCACCGCCTCGGCGGCGGCGCGGGCGGCATCGAGCAGCAGTGCGTCCCAGTCGGCGAAGCGCGGTGGCAGCAAGTGGGCCGGGCGCTGGGTCACGAGCGGCCAGGCCACGCCTTCGAGCTGCGGCAGGTCGGGCTTGACGAAGTCCTCGCCGAGCGCGGCCCAGGCCGGGCCGAGCAGGCCGTCGCGGATCCGTCCCAGCACTTCGAGACGGAAGGCGCGGGTCAGCCGGTAGCCGGCCGAATCGACCGAGGCATGGCCGCTCCAGTCGGCGGCGGCCTCGGCCAGTTCGGCGAATTCCGCCGCCTCCTGTTCGTCGGCCGGACGCGCCAGCCGCTCGCGCAGCAGCCGGTTCCAGCGTTCGAGGAACACGGCGCGGTCGTCGAGTTGCAACGCCAGCAGGCGCGGTTCGTCGATCGGCCCGGCCGCGTTCATGGCCTCGCCGATCAGGCGCTGGCGGGCACCCAAGGCATAGCCGGAATCGCCGACCCGGGCCAGCAGCTCGCCATCGACCACGCGGGCGTTGGCGGTCCAGAGCCGGCCGGAGGGCGGGTCGACGATCTCCGCTTGCAGGGCGGAATCCGGCGTCCACCAGCCGGCCCAGTCGCAACCGGCGAGCGGGTCGAGCGGAGCCTGCGGATCGCAACCGCCGACGCGATCCGGGATGCGCCCGATCAAGCGCCAGGCGATCCGGCCGTGGCGGTCGCCGACCAGCAGGTTCTGCACCGGCACGCCGGTCTCGCGGGCCGCCGCCAGCGCGGCATCGAGGTCGCCGGCCCGGGCGAGGCCGAGCAGGCCGAAGTCGAGTGCGCCGGGCTGGTGCGCGGTCCAGCGCAGGGCCAGCGCCCGGTCGTCCGGGAGCCCTTCGGACGCCTCCGGCAGGAGCGGCCCCCAGCGCGTCTCGCGCACCACCAGGGTCTCGGCGCGGCCGCCGGCGACCACGATCGTTTCCTCGTGCACCCGCAGGGCCGATTCGCCTTCCGGCGTCAGGTAACGCGTGGGGTCGTCCGCGGCAAGCCGCACCTCGAAGAAGTCCAGCCAGTCGCCGTAGCTGTTGGTGAAGGTCCAGGCCACGTGGCCGTTGCTGCCGGCGATGACGCCGGGCACGCCGGGCAGGGTGACGCCGGTGACATCGACCCGGCCCGCGGGGGCCGCCGGGTCGGCGTAGCGCAATCGGGCACGGAACCAGAGCGAGGGCGCGCGCAGGGTCAGGTGCATGTCGCCGGCGACGATGGCGCGGCCGTCGGCGGTGGCCCCGCGGCCGGCGGCGAAGTTGTTGCTGCCCGGGGCGGCCGGTTCGGCCAGCGTCGCCGCCGGTGCGTCGAGCGGGGCCTGCGGGAGCCGGCGCAGGTCCACGAGTTCGGGGCCGGGCAGCACGGCGTCGCCGCGGGCTTCGCCGAACAGTGGCGCGTCCCAGCTCGTGCCGTCGCGCAGCAGCAGGGCGGCCAGCGTCGGCGGCAGGTGCTGGCGGATGCGCCACAGGGCCAGTTCGCGGGAATTGGTTTCGTCCTGCAGGTCGAAGAACAGCGCGTAGCCGGCCAGCAGGCTGTCCTCCGGCCGCCACGGCTCCGGTTGCTGGCGCAGCAGCAGGTAGGGCCAAGGACGGACGGCGAGCGCGGCGAGGCCGGCGTTCACGCCTTCGGCGTAGGCCGCGAGCAGCCCGGCGTGCGGCCCGGCGATCGTGGGCAGGTCCGCCGTCACCCGTGCCCGCAGGCGGTGCACGCGGTTGCGGCGGTCGCTCGGCAGGGCGCGCTCGCCGAGCAGGGCGGCCAGTTCGCCGGCCGAGAGCCGGCGCTTCAGGTCCATCTCGAAGAAGCGCTCCTGCCCATGCACAAAGCCGAGCGCCCGGGCGAGGTCGAGCGGGTCTTCGGCGTCGAGGGTGACCACGCCCTGGGCGTCGCGTTCGACCGCCACCGGTGCCGAGAGGCCGGGCAGGGCGAGTTCGCCTTCGTGGGTGGGCAGGCTGCCGCGCAGCGCCAGCCAGGCGGCCCCGAAAAGCAACAGCGTGAGCACCACGAGGGGGATGACACCGCGCAGCAGCCACCGACGCATGGGGAATCCTTCGAGACAAACTTGGCCCGACAAGCCTAACCCACCCGGTCCCGGCTACGATGGCGGCGCACCCGGGTCCACGATGCCAGGAGGTTCTCGAATGTCCATGCCTTCGAGCTGATGGGGGCCTTCGGTCTTGGCGCACAGATCGGCGTGATGCTGCCATTTTCGCGATCCCACGAAACGGAGGCCGACCTGCTCGGCCAGCGCTACATGGCCGAGGCGGGCTTCGACCCGGAGGCTGCGGTGCGGCTCTGGCAGAACATGATGCGTGCCAGCAGCGGTGGGCGGCCACCGCAAATCCTCTCCACCCACCCCGATCCGCAGAATCGCATCGTGGCCCTGCAGGCCCGGGTGACCGAGTTGCGGCCGGTGTACGCGCAGGCGAGGGCCGCCGGACGACGGCCGGCTTGCCGGATGTAGGCCTTACGCCGTCTCGATCCGATCCACCTTCTGGAAGCCGCGCGGCAGCATCTGGCCGCGGCTGGCGCGCGCGCCCTCGTAGGCCTGCAGGTCGCGCCAGCCCAGGGTGAGCTTGCGCGCGCCGCAGAACAGCGTGGCCTCGCCGCCCTGGCGCACCACGGCCACGGCCGCGACGGTTTCTTCGCCGCCCTTGAGCTTGGCCGGCGGGATCCGGATCAGCTTGTTGCCCTTGCCCTTGTCGAGCTCGGGCAGTTCCTTGAGCGGGAAGGCGAGCAGGTGGCCCGCCGTCGTCACCGCCACCACCCAGTCGGTGGCCGGGTCGTTGACCGGTACGGGGGGCAGCACGGTCGCGCCGGCGTCGGGATTGAACAGCGCCTTGCCGGCCTTGTTGCGGCCGAGCAGGTTCTCGAAGCGGGTCACGAAGCCGTAGCCGAACGAGGAGGCCAGCAGGAAGCGCTGCTCGTTCTCGGCGGCCAGCGTCGCCACCATCTGCGCGCCGGCCGGCAGGGTGAAGCGGCCGGTGATCGGCTCGCCGTTGCCGCGCGCCGAGGGCAGGGTGTGGGCGGGCGTCGAGTAGGCACGGCCGCTGGAGTCGAGGAAGGCGGCCTGCTGGTGGCTGCGGCCGCGGGCGAAGCTCTGCAGGGCGTCGCCCTCGCGATAGCTCAACGATGCCGGATCGACCTCGTGGCCCTTGGCGGCGCGGATCCAGCCCTTCTGCGAGAGCACGACGGTGACCGGCTCGCTCGGCACCAGCTCGGTCTCGTCGATGGCCTGCGCGGCGCTGCGCGCCACCAGCGGGCTGCGGCGGGCGTCGCCGAACTTCTTGGCATCGGCGAGCAATTCGTCCTTCAGCAGCTTCTTGAGCTTGGCGTTGCTGTCCAGCGTCGCGACCAGCTTCTCGCGCTCCCTGGCGAGATCGTCCTGCTCGCCGCGGATCCTCATTTCCTCCAGCCGCGCGAGCTGCTTCAGCTTGGTCTCGAGGATGTAGTCGGTCTGCTCCTCGGAGAGGCCGAAGCGCGCGATCAGCGCCGGTTTCGGTTCGTCCTCGCTGCGGAGGATGCGGATCACCTCGTCGAGGTTCAGGAAGGCGACGAGCAGGCCTTCGAGGAGGTGCAGGCGGCGCTCGACCTTGTCGAGGCGATGGCGCAGGCGGCGCTTCAGCGTATCGGTGCGGAACCGCAGCCACTCGCTTAAGATCGAGCGCAGGCCGCGCACCTGCGGGCGACCGTCGAGGCCGATGATGTTGAGGTTGACGCGGAAGCTCTTCTCGAGGTCCGTCGTCGCCATCAGATGGCCCATCAGCGCATCGATGTCGACGCGGTTGCTGCGCGGCACGAGCACCAGGCGCACCGGGTTCTGGTGGTCCGATTCGTCGCGCAGGTCCTCCAGCCAGGGCAGCTTCTTCGCTCGCAGCTGGGCGGCGATCTGCTCCATGATCTTCGAGGGCGAGACCTGGTAGGGCAGGGCCGTCACGACGATGTTCTGGCCTTCCTTGGTGTACGTGGCGCGGGCGCGGACGCTGCCGTTGCCGCTCTCGTACATCTTCAGCAGATCGTCGGCCGGCGTGATGATCTCGGCGGCGGTCGGGTAGTCCGGGCCGCGGATGTGCTCGCAGAGGTCTCGCGTGCTGGCCTCGGGATCGTCCAGCAGGCGCACGCAGGCGCTGACGACTTCATTCAAGTTGTGCGGCGGCACGTCGGTGGCCATGCCGACGGCGATGCCGGTGGTGCCGTTGAGCAGCAGGTGCGGTAGCCGCGCCGGCAGCCACGACGGTTCTTCCAGAGTGCCATCGAAATTGGGCGACCACTCGACCGTGCCTTGCCCGAGTTCCCCGAGCAGCACCTCGGCGATCGGCGTCAGCTTCGACTCGGTGTAACGCATCGCCGCGAAGCTCTTCGGGTCGTCCGGCGAGCCGAAGTTGCCCTGGCCCTCGATCAGCGGGTAGCGGTAGCTGAAGGGCTGGGCCATCAGCACCAGGGCCTCGTAGCAGGCCGAATCGCCGTGCGGATGGAACTTGCCGATGACATCACCCACGGTGCGCGCCGACTTCTTCGGCTTGGCCCCGGCGTTCAGCCCGAGCTCGCTCATGGCGTAGATGATCCGCCGCTGCACGGGCTTCAGCCCATCGCCGAGGAAGGGCAGGGCGCGGTCGAGCACCACGTACATCGAGTAGTCGAGGTAGGCGCGCTCGGCGTACTCGTGCAGCGGGATCTGCTCGAAGCCGTGGAAGGCGGGACGGGCGGCGATGGACATCGGGACGCGGGAAGCCGGTGGAGCGGGTGGCGATTCTAGCCCGCCCGCTTGCCGTTCTGCCGGCTCACGCCAGCCCGTAGCTTTCCGCCAGCCACTGCATGAAGCGCGGCAGCGGCAGCGCGCCGCTGGTGCGCGCCACTTCGTGGCCGCCGTCGCGGCCGCCCTGCCAGGCGATCAGGGTCGGCAGGCTCTGGATGCGGAACTCGGCGGCGAGTTGCGGCTCGGCCTCGGTGTCGAGCTTGAGGAAGCGGAACTGCGGCTCCAGCCGCTGGCAGGCGGCGGCGAACACCGGCGCGAAACCACGGCAGGGCGCGCACCAGCCGGCCCAGGCGTCGATTACCACCGGCAGTTCGGACTTGAGCAGCAGGGCCGCGGCATTGCCGCGGGTGAGCGCGATCGGCAGGCCGGTGAACAGAGCCTTGCCGCAGCGGCCGCAGGCCGGGTCCTCGCCCAGCCGGCCGTCGGGCACGCGGTTCACCGTGAGGCAGTGCGGGCAGGCGAGCCGGGTGCTGGCAGGATCCATGGCGCGAGGGTAGCGCGCCGTCACCTTGCGGTCATGGTGCATGGCAGCACGGGCGGCATGGCATGCTGGCGTCCCTTTCCGCACGGAGCCCGAAGATGGAATCGAGCCTTGGCAGCGTCTACCTCTGGACCAAGCTGCTGCACGTCCTGCTGGCGATCGCCTGGATGGCGGCGGTGTTCTACCTGCCGCGGATCCTCGTCAACCTCGCCGAGGTGGGGGGCGAAGCCGTCACCCGCGCCCGCCTCGTGCTGATGGGGCGGCGGCTGTACCGCTTCGGCCACATCCTGTTCGGCTTCCTGTTCCTGCTCGGCCTGCTGCTCTGGGCCGGCCGCCTGGTCGACCCGCTGCTGTGGCCGCACGTCACCGCGGGCAGCGGCTGGATGCACGCCAAGTTCCTGCTGGTGCTGCTGATGCTCGGTCACTTCGTCTGGGCCGGGCGGATGCTGAAGGCCATCGAGGCCGGCGCGCCGCCGCGCCCGGCCACCTGGCTGCGCTGGTTCAACGAGGTGCCGGTGGTCCTGCTGCTCGGCATCCTGGTGCTGGTCTACCTGCGGCCCTTCTGAGTCAGGCGACGGCCGCGGCGCGCGGCAGGGCGCGCTTCAGCACCCACCACGCGAACAGCGCCCCGGTCACGTACATCAGCAGCGAGTAGATGGCCGGTGCCACCGCGGCCCCGGCCATCTGCAGCACGTGCAGGGCGACGAAGATCGCCAGCGTGCCGTTGTGGATGCCGATCTCGAAGGCGATGGCGGTGGCCTGCGGCACGCCCAGGCGCACGGCCCGCGCCACCGCGTAACCGGCCAGCAGGCTGGCGAGGTTGAACAGCAGCACCGCGGCACCGACCACGGCGGCATAGGTGGCGAGCGTCTCGTATTCCAGCACCACCGCCGCGCCGATCAGCAGGGCGAGGAACAGGGTCGAGGCGATCCGCACCGGCTTGTCGAGCTTCTGCGCGAGCAGCGGCCGCCAGGCGCGCAGGCCCATGCCGATCAGCACCGGCACCACCACCAGCACGCCGACCTCGATGATCTTCCGGGTCGGCGGCGGCACGGCCTGGTCGCTCGCCATCAGCCAGGCGAGGCCGAGCGCCACCCAGATCGGCAGGGTGACGAGGGCCAGCAGGCTGTTGATGGCGGTCAGGCTGATGTTGAGCGCCACGTCGCCGCGGGCGAGGTGCGAGAACAGGTTGGCGGTGACGCCGCCCGGCGAGGCGGCCAGCACCACGAGGCCGAGGCCGAGCTCCGGCGGCAGTTCGAAGCCGATGGCGAGCGCGAAGGCCAGCGGTGGCAGCAGCACGGTCTGGGTGCCGAGCGCCACCACCACCGCCCGCGGTGCGGTCAGCACGCGCCGGAAGTCGGCCAGCGTCAGGTGCAGGCCGAGGCCGATCATGACGATGCCGAGGGCGAGGGGCAGGAAGAGGCTGAAGATCGGATTGTCGGCCATGGTCGCGGTGTCGGTTCCCGGGGAGGCGCGGGCTCAGGGCCGCAGCACCAGTTTGCCCGTACTCTGCCCGGATTCGATCCGGCGTTGCGCATCGGCGGCCCGCTCCAGCGCGAAGACCTCGATCGGCGGTGCGGCGAGGCGCCCGTCGGCGAAGCGCTCCAGCAGCCAGAGCATGCCGCGCCGCAGCAGCGGCGCCTCGGCCGAGAGGAAGCTCAGGTTGGCGGCCAGCACGCTGCGGTTGCTCGTGGTCATCGCCAGCGGGTTGAAGCGCGGCGTGCGCCACCAGTCCCAGGTCAGCTTCGGCCAGTTCAGCCGCCCGTCCTTCGGCAGCATCGAGGCGAAGCCATAGACCACCAGCTTGCCCATCGGCGCCAGCAGGTCGAAGCTGTCGCGCAGGGTCGAGACGCCGTTGGCGTCGAACACGGCGTGGAAGCCGCCGGGGGCGATGCCCTTCGCCGCGGCCACCCAGTCGGTGGCCGACTTGTCGATCACCTGCGCCGCGCCGAGGGCGCGCGCGGCTTCCACCTTGTGCGTCGCGCCGACCACGCCGGTGGCCTCGACACCCGCCAGCCGGGCGAGCTGCAGCAGGGCCCCACCGACCCCGCCGGCGGCGGAATGCACCAGCCAGCGCTCGCCGGGGCGGGGATGCACCTGCCGGTGCGCCAGGAACCATGCAGTCAGGAACACCGTCGGGATCGCCGCGGCCTGTTCGCTCGAAAGCCCCGGCGGCGTGGCGAACACCCGCTCCACCGGCAGGCAGATCGCGCTGGCGTAGCCGCCGAACAGGGTGACCCCGATGGCGCGGTCGCCGACACGCCAGCCCTCGACGTCCTCGCCCACCGCATCGACCACGCCCGCCACCTCGAAGCCGGGCGTGATCGGGTAGCCGTGCAGGCGCTTGGCGCTCTCGTACAGGCCCATGCGGACGATGCCGTCGGCGTAGTTGACGCCGCAGGCCTCGACGCGCAGGCGGACCTCACCCGGTTTCGGCGTCGGATCGGGCGATTCGACGAGGCGCAGCGCCTCGTAGCCACCCGGTCGTTCGATCACGATGCGTCGCACGAGGCCCCTCCAACCTTTCAGGCCGGACGCGTACCGTCCCGACGCTGGCCGCCCTGGCGCTGCTGGCCACCGCCACCGTTGCCGCCGCCACGACGCGGGCCTCCGGCGTGGGCCTGCGGGCGGCCGCCGTCGCGGCGCGGGCCGTGGGCGTGGCCGTCGCGGCGCGGCGGACGCGGACCGTCCGGGCGGCGCGTGCGTTGCTGGCCGGCGGTGGAATCGTCGTTGATGTCGTTGCCCTCGCGGTAGCTCCAGTCCGGCGGGAAGCCGTCGAGGCCATGCACGTCCAGCGGATCCTTCAGGATGCGCTGCACCTGGCGCAGCAGCTTGGCCTCGTCCTTGGCCACCAGCGAGATGGCCTCGCCGGTGCAGCCGGCGCGGCCGGTGCGGCCGATGCGGTGCACGTAGTCCTCGGGGACCATCGGCAACTCGAAGTTGATGACCCGCGGCAGGGCCGGGATGTCGAGGCCGCGGGCGGCGATGTCGGTCGCCACCAGCACGCGCACGGCGCCGCTCTTGAAGTCGGCCAGCGCGCGCAGGCGGGCGTTCTGCGACTTGTTGCCGTGGATGGCCTCGGCGCGGATGCCGGCGGCGGTGATCTGCTTGGCGAGGCGGTCCGAGCCGTGCTTGGTCTTGGCGAACACCAGGGTCTGGTCCTGGTAGTGCGTCGAGAGCAGCTTCAGCAGCACTTCGCGCTTCTGCGTGTCGCGCACCGGGTGCACGCGGTGGGTGACCATCGCCGCGACCGCGTTCGGCGGCGTGACCTGGATCTCCTGCGGCTCGCGCAGGGCTTCACGGGCGATCTCGCGGATGGCCTTGTCGAAGGTGGCCGAGAACAGCATGGTCTGGCGCTGCTTCGGCACCATCGCGAGGATGCGGCGGATGGCCGGCAGGAAGCCGATGTCGAGCATGCGGTCGGCCTCGTCGAGCACCAGCACCTGCACTTCGCGAAGGTCGACGTTGCGCTGCTGCATGTGGTCGATCAGGCGGCCCGGGCAGGCGACGATGATGTCGACGCCGCGGCGCAGGGTGTTGGCCTGGTTGACCAGCGAGACGCCGCCGTAGACCACGGCCATCCGCAGCGACAGGTGCCGGGCGTAGTCGCGCAGGTTGTCGTGCACCTGCTGGGCGAGTTCGCGGGTGGGGGCGAGGATCAGGGCGCGCGGGTTGCGGCCGCGCTCGCCGCCGCTGAGCTTCTGCAGCAGCGGCAGGCCGAAGGCGGCGGTCTTGCCGGTGCCGGTCTGCGCGCCGGCCAGCAGGTCGCGGCCTTCGAGGGCGGCCGGGATGGCCTGGGCCTGGATCGGCGTGGGCGTGGTGAAGCCGAGGCCGTCGAGGGCACGGCAGAGCGCGGGCGCGAGCCCGAGGGTTTCGAAATTCATGGGGGAACACTCCAAAAGCGGAAAAACCCGGAGCGCTCCCTGGAACCGCGCTGCGAGAGGGGGCGGACGAACCGCTGGCGGTGCCCTTGGGCGGGCGGAAGGGCCGCGGCGACGGCTTGAAGCCGAGGCGCGCGGCCGGCGTGGGGACCATGGATCGCCCGGCACCGAGACGCTGCGCACCCTACGCGATGCAGGGCGCGGACGCCAGCACCGCTTGGCCCCGGTTCAGGTCGCGGCGGGTTGGGGCACCAGCAGCACGTCGCAGCCGGCCCGCGACAGCACCGCCTGGCCGAGGCTGCCGAGCAGGCTGCCCAGCACCGGGCCGTGGCCCCGCGTGCCGAGTGCCACGAGATCGATGG
>JAGXSL010000104.1 GCA_018333835.1 Lysobacteraceae bacterium | reverse complement strand
CGCTCTATGCCGCCACGCTGGTGTTCATCGTCGGCCTGGTGGTGACGCGCATGTGCCTCAACCAAGACAAAGGGGATTGAGTGAGCAGAAGCGGAGTTCCATCATGAAAATACCAATTATCAATCACTTCATCGCCGGCGTCGCAGTACCCCCGGCCAGTGGTCAGTACATCAATGTCGAGAACCCTGCCACCGGCGCTGTGACTGCTCGGCTGGCTGCGGGCAATGCCGACGACCTCGATAGCGCGGTAGCCGCGGCGAAGGCCGCTGGCGCCGACCCAGCCTGGCGCGATATGCCCGCTGAGCGGCGCTCGGCGCTGATCTATGCGCTGGCGCAACGCATCCAGGCCCATGCCCAGGAATTGCTCTACCTGGAGTCCATCAGCTGCGGAGGCACCGTCAGTCGTCTCGCGGGGATGGATTTGCCGGCGGCCATGGATATCTGCTGGACCATTGCGGAGCTGGTCAAGAATTACCCCTTCGTCGAGAACCTGCCGCAGCGCTCGTTGCCCGAGATGACTCATGGCCAGGTGATCAAGGAGCCGATCGGTGTCTGCGGCCTGATCACTGCGTGGAACTTCCCCTTGCTCATGTTCCTGACCAAGTCCATTACCGCACTGGCCTCGGGTAACACTGTGGTGGTCAAGCCGTCCGAGCTGACCCCGCACACTGCGGCGCGCTTTGCAGAGATCACCGCCGATCTGCTGCCGCCGGGAGTGCTCAACATCGTGCATGGCTACGGCCATGTGGTCGGCGATGCTATGAGCCAGCACGCGGATATTGGCAAGATTTCCTTCACCGGCTCCACCCGTGTCGGCAAGCTGATTCAGGTAGCTGCCGCGCAGACCTGCAAGCGCGTCACAGTCGAACTGGGCGGGAAGGGCGCTGCCATCGTACGCCCGGATGCGGACCTTAATTTGGTCGCGCATGCCGCCCTATTCGGCGTGATGCTCAACTCTGGGCAGATGTGCGAATCGGGTACCCGCTTGTTGGTTCACAAGTCGATCGAGCAGCAAGTCATCAATGCCCTGAACGAAGTAGCGACGCGCCTGGTCGTCGGCGATCCGCTGGACCCGGGCACCTCCATCGGGCCACTGTCGAGCAATCAGCACGGCGAGCGAGTGATGGACTATATCCGCTCGGCACTGGACGATGGTGCTCGCCTGGTCTGTGGCGGCGAACGCCTGAGTATCGCCGGCTGTGAAGGCGGCTTCTTCGTTGCCCCGACCATCCTCGCCGGAGCCAACAACCAGATGAAAGCGGCACGCGAGGAAATCTTCGGCCCAGTGTTGGTGGTCATACCCTACGACACCGACGAGGACGCGATCGCCCTGGCCAACGACAGCAACTACGGTCTATCGGCGGGTATCTACAGCACCGACCTGGTAACGGCACAGCAGATGTCGCGGCGCCTGCAGGCAGGTTCAGTGTGGATCAACGACTGGCACGCCATCCGTAGCGACGCTCCATTCGGTGGTTACAAGGAGAGCGGTATCGGTCGCGAGTTTGGCATCAAGGGGCTGGAAAGCTTCCTAGAGATCAAGACCGTGATCACCTCCTTCCAACGCGATCCGAACGCCAAGATGCTTTACGCCATGTTGCACAAGCAGCCGGCCTGATCACGAATCCAGAGGAACAAATACATGTCGAACACAGGATATTTTCATTACTGGATGCGCAGTCAGGTGCACTGCGCGCCGGGTGCTATCGTAAGGGTTCCGGCGCTGATGCAACAATTGGGTGGCAAGCGAGTATTGCTGGTCAGCGATGCCGGTTTGCGCCAAGCCGGTCTAGTCGATCGAATGGAGGCGGTGTTCGCGGTCAACCGCAGTGGCGGCCAACCGCAGCTGGTCGGTGTGATTGATGACATCGCCCCGGATGCCTCCGCGGCGAGCATCAACAAGGCCACGGCCTACGCGCGCTCGGTAGCGGCAGATTGCATCGTCGCCCTCGGCGGCGGTAGCGTGATGGATGCTGCCAAGGGTATCAAGTATGCCTTGGCGCATAACCTCACCGATATCCAGGACGTGCTGCTCAGCGGCATTCGCATGGAAACAAGCCCACCGTCCGGCCCGCTGGGCATACCTCACATTGCCGTGCCGACCACTGCGGGTACCGGTGCCGAAGTCACCAACGGCGCGGTGATCATGTGTGACCGTCTTGGAGGTGCCAAGGGTAGCATGTTTGTGCCTTACCTGGAAGCCGACATTGCCGTGCTGGATGCGCAGTTGACCTTCGGCCTGCCGCGCTCGATCACCGCCGATACCGCGATGGATGCGCTGACTCACGCGATAGAGGTCGCCGCCAACGGAAACAGCAACCACTTCACTGACGCCGGGGTGTTCACTTCCGCAACGCTGATTAACCAATGGTTGCCGGTGGTGATCAAACAGCCGGATAACCTTGAGGGCCGAAACGCGCTGATGCAAGCCAGCACCATGGCTTGCCTGGCGCTGGTCAACGCGTTTGGGGCGGTACCGATCCACAATGTCGCCCACGCCCTCGGCGCCCTGTTCCACATTCCCCACGGACGCGCCAATGGCGTGCTGCTGCCTGCGGTCATCGATGTGCTGCGTGACTTTTACCGGCCCAGCGCCGAGCGCCTGGCGCGGGCCTTTTCCCTTCCCTCTACAGGGCAGAGCTCCGATCAGTTGCTCGATCAAGTAGTGGCCCGCCTGTACGCCCTACAGGAGGAAATCGGCATGCCGCAAACCTTCGCACAGGTAAAACGCGAGCAGATGGCACAGATCGTCCAGGCCGTTTCGACGGACCCGGTGGCAATGTTCTACCCCATGAGCCCGAAACAGATCGAACAGATTATCGATAAGGTGGCTTGCGACTGACCCAAAGATGGCGAGCCCCTTCCGCGCGTTTGAAATGCGGAAGGTGGTAAGCCGTCAGCGAGGTTTGGGAGACAGGGTCCTAGGAGGGGAGCAATGAGAGCAAAAAGGTGCTGAAACGCTCACTTGGCCCGACGGTGGCAGCACCATGTTCCGCAACGAGAAAAACACACAATGGGAGGGCGGATTCCGTGTACCAACTCTGATCAAATGGCCCGGTATGATCAAAGCCGGCACAATCATCAACGACATCGGCGCTCATGAAGACATGATGCCGACCCTGCTCGCAGCAGCGGGCGACACCACGGCCAAGGAAGACCTGCTCAAAGGCCGAACCGTAGGGGATATGACCTATAAAGTCCACCTCGACGGCTACAATCTGATACCCGCGCTCAAGGATAACGGTGAGGGCGAGGACAAATGGCCGCGCAAGGAGTTCCTCTACTGGACCGACGATGGTGAGATCGCAGCGCTGCGGTACAACAACATGAAAATCACCTTCATGGTCCAGGACAACCACGGTTTGGACGTCTGGCAGAGACCGTTCGTGAAGCTGCGCATGCCCATGATGACCAACCTTCGCATGGACCCCTTCGAGATCGCACAGGATGTCAGCATCGATTACGGGCGCTGGTACTTGGAACACTTGTTCGAACTCGCCCCTGCTGCCACCTACGTCGGGCAATGGATGCAGAGCTTTCGCGAGTTTCCACCGCGCCAGAAACCCGGCAGTTTCAACCTGGACCGGGTGATGGAGCAGATCAACGGGCAACCGGCGACCCGCAAGTAACGCTACTTCTCAACAGTGGTAAAGCGGGCGGCTGCGCGACCAAAGCCGGGCAAACGCTGATATTGCCCGGCACGGTCAGCTTGTCGTTCAAGCCTGTCTCCAAGGCAAGGCCTGTGCATACCTGGCTTAGCCGATTCAGATAATGTTGACTTGCTGAATAGTCAACATTGGCATCGAGGGGGGCGCCCACACCATTTAAGCCGTTTGCGCTGGAGTCTCCGCCACCCCTATGGTTTCTAATATCGGCATGAGCTAAGTCGACGCCGACGCCCCCTTTGGCGCTTGACGATACAGCCATGCACCAGAGTTAATTTGACTGCAGGGCAAACGATTCCGTACTGAGATTTAGGTCATGAAATCACACCTTTACGACGCTAACATTGGTCGTTCGGAAGGGGCGAAGTATCAGGTTTGAGAAAGTAAGATTCTCAAACCCCAGAACGTTTTTTGGGCGATAGCCATGGTTGACGGTACGTCTAGAAGAAGCGTGGCCCACCCTGATTAACGTGAGTGGAACCTTTGGAGCAACGAGCGTGAGTTCGGGAGGAGTCCCAAGGCGGTCCGCTCATGTCTCAATGTCTGTCGGGAGTAGACGTTCGTGATTCACTTCGAGAGCCGTGATGAAAGGTAAGCGCAAAGTCAAAACGAAAAAATGGCAGGTCGCTGAGCATTTCAAGGACGCGGCGCAGGCGGCGCTCAGGGCGCGCTCGGCACGTGCGAATCGATTCTTGGACGCCGCCCTGTTGGCGGGTAGAGACTTGGAACCGGTCGGATTGCTGGCGGGAACCGGCCCGCGACTACCGGCCAATTTGACCAGTGCAGGCGACCAGTAAAAGGTAGTCCTAGGTACTGGTAACGTAGCGTCCTCAATTGCAGGGTGCGTTGCGCTTCGCCCAAGTGAGTAGAGAGCAGTCGCTTAGTGCCTTGTTGCTGCTCAAGGTGGACGCGGAGTTGGTCGTGTTGTTGAGTGACAACCCGAAGCTGCTTGTCGAGTTGGTACGCGTGCGGTTGTTTGGTCGTGAGCTGCTGGCTCAACGCTTCATTGTCACGATTGAGCAGGACGAGCGTTTCCTAGCTGGCCGTGTTTTGTCCCAGCACGTGACGCAACTTACCATTGAGTAATAACTGAAGCTGATGTGCGTTTTGCCACTTCAGTTGCTCGCGCAGTGCCTGACCCGGGTCCCGGTATTGCCCAGTTGCACCCGCGCCATATCAATGTTCGCATGCTGCCCCCCGGCTGCGCGTACCGCGCAGGTGTCCTGCATCAGTGCCTTGTTAATGCCACCGCGGGCCATGGTCCACCTCCCGACATTTTCGTACTGTGTCACGCGTCATGTAATTACTGGCTATGAAAAGGCCGTATGCACAGAGCCTGGGCGCGATGCGCTCGAGTCTGGAAACGCTCGGCAAAGCGCCTTGACGGATCGTGGCCAGGTAGCACAACCCGATAGCTATCACGCCGAGGCTGCCGATTTTTAGCGTCATCTCGGCCAGGACCGCGGGGCAACCCCACTACAGCGTGACGTTCTTCAGGAACACCGGGCCAACATCTCCCTGCTGGGCGCCGACCATGTAGTGCAGGATCGGAATGAAACCGACTACAAATCCGGTAATGAACAGGCCTAGATCCCAGCGGATGAATGTCCAGCCCAGTTCAGCGGGTGTGGCGGTTGCTTCGTCACCGACGATGGCCATTGTTGCGTTGCTCATATGAAGGTTTGCTGTTGCATTGAGGGGGGGGATAGGAAATGGGGATAGGAAATCCAACCGCATGAGCACAAGTATGGCACACGTTTGGGGCGTCTCAGGCATGCACACAGGGGACTGCTGGGTTGATTTCTCAAAGCCAGTTGCCCGAGATTTTTCGGTATGACCCGTTTTTGGCGGTGACAGGCGCAGCG
>JAGXSL010000103.1 GCA_018333835.1 Lysobacteraceae bacterium | reverse complement strand
GCCGCGCAGGTGGGCGACGCTGCACTCGCGCAGCGCGGTCAGGCTGTAGCCGCCCTCCAGCACCGAGACCAGCCGGCCGCCGCAGTGCCGCCCGGCCAGGTCGGCGAGTTCGGCCGAGAGCCAGCGGTAGTCCTCGGGGCCGAGTTCGAGGTCGGCGAGTGGATCCAGTCGGTGGCCGTCGAAGCCGGCCGAGACCAGCAGCAGTTGCGGCCGGAAGGCTTCCAGCGCCGGCAGCAGGCGGGTCCGCCAGGCGTCGCGGAACGCCGCGCTGCCGCTGCGCGGAGGCAGCGGTGCGTTGACCACGTTGCCGACGCTCACGTCGTCCTCGAGGCCGGTGCCGGGGTACAGCGGATGCTGGTGCGAGCTCAGGTACTGCACGCGTGGTTCGGTGGCGAAGATGGCCTCGGTGCCGTTGCCGTGGTGCACGTCGAAATCGACCACCGCCACGCGCGACAGGCCGTGCGCGTGCACGGCGTGTGCGGCGCCGATGGCGATGCCGTTCAGCAGGCAGAAGCCCATCGCGCTGTCGCGGGTGGCGTGGTGGCCGGGCGGGCGCACGGCGCAGAAGACCCGCGGCACCTCGCCCGCCAGCACCGCGTCGACGGCCGCGACCACCGCGCCGGCGGCGCGGCGCGCGGCCTCGGGCGAGGCCGGCGACATCGCGGTATCGGCATCGAGGCGCAGCAGGGTCGCGCCGTCGAACTTCGCGTCGAAGACCGCATCGACCAGCGCGGCGGCGTGCACCCGCGACGCGGCCTCGCGGCTGGCGAGCGGAGCTTCCCGCCAGTCGAGGCTGGGAAAGGCGGCGTGCAGCGCATCCAGCACCGCCTGCAGGCGCGCCGGGCATTCCGGGTGGCCGGGACCGGGCTGGTGGTCGAGGCAGGCCGGGTGGGTGTAGACGCGCATCAGCGCCGGCGGTCGTGGCGCCAGAGCACCTCGCCGTGGCCGCTGCCGCGGGCCAGCACGCGGCAGAGCACGAACAGCAGGTCGGAGAGCCGGTTGAGGTAGCGGATCGCCTCGGGGCGCACGGCGTCGTGGTGGGACAGCGTCACCACCTCGCGCTCGGCGCGGCGGGTGATGGTGCGGGCGAGGTGGCACTGCGCGGCGGCCATGCCGCCGCCGGGCAGGATGAAGTCCTTGAGCGGCGGGAGGTCGGCGTTGAAGCGGTCCAGCGTGTCCTCCAGCGTCGCGATGTCGGCGTCGAAGATGGCGGCATGGCCGGGGATGCAGAGCTCGCCGCCGAGGTCGAAGAGCTGGTGCTGCACGGCGACAAGCACCTCGCGCACGGCCTCCGGCACCTCGCAGGCCAGCACGATGCCGATCGCGCTGTTGGCCTCGTCGACGGTGCCATAGGCGCAGACGCGGGCGGAGTCCTTGGCGACCCGCGAGCCGTCGCCGAGGCCGGTGCTGCCGTCGTCGCCGGTGCGGGTGTAGATCTTCGAGAGGCGGTTGCCCACGGGCGCGGTTCCGTCAGATCGCCTGCGGCGTGGTGCGCCGCGCCAGCAGCACGTGCGCACCGACGTGGGCGAGCGCGAACAGGCCGACGTAGCCGGCCGCGACCTGCGCGTAGGCCGGCAGCCAGTCGCTGAAGTTCTTCCACCAGCCGGCGAGGCTGGGGTCGGCGACCTGGCTGCTGAACCAGTAGAAGCCGCCCTGGGCCAGCAGGTGGCAAAGCAGCACGCCGACCGGCAGGGCGAGCGCTAGCCGGCCGAGCAGGCCCCAGCGCGGGGTGCCGCCGCGCGCCGTGGTCCACTGCCCGGCGGCGACCATGGCGGCGTGCGCCGGCAGCAGGAACCAGTAGCCCGGCGAGATGCAGTAGTGCTGCCAGAAGTCGATGCCGCTCGCCGAGATCACCACCCAGTCGATGAGCACCGCCAGCGCCATCAGGGCCGGGAAGGCCCAGCGCTGGTGGCCGGCGAGCCAGGCCCCGGCGGCGAAGAACACCGCCCAGGAGGCGTCCGGCACGGCGCCGAAGTGGTGGGTGCGGGTGGCGGCCATCACCAGGGCGAGGAAGGCGAACACGACGAGCG
Organism: Lysobacteraceae bacterium; assembly: GCA_018333835.1. GTDB lineage: Bacteria > Pseudomonadota > Gammaproteobacteria > Xanthomonadales > Xanthomonadaceae > Silanimonas. The sequence continues at coordinate 8,381 of JAGXSL010000103.1, read as the reverse complement.
CGGGGCGGAGCGGAAGGCGCATGGGCGGGCGGTCGGCGACGAGCAAGGCCATTCAGTCTAGCCCATGCTGCCGCCCTGGACGACGAGGGATATCCTTGGCGCGCATGGAAACCCGTGATCTCGATGTCGCCATCGTCGGCGGTGGCCTGGTCGGTTGCAGCCTGGCCTGCGCGCTGGCCCCGCTCGGGCTGACGGTCGGCTTGGTGGACGCCGGTGGCCCGGCTCCGCTGGCGCAGGATCCGCGCAAGCTGGCCTTGGCCGCCGCCAGCCTGAACGCGCTCGACCGGCTGGGCGTGCTGGCCCGGCTGCCGGCGCCACCCAGCCCGATCCGCCGCATCCACGTCAGCCGCCAGGGCGATTTCGGCCGACTGCTGCTGGAGGCCGCCGAATTCGGCCGCGAGGCCTTCGGCGGCGTGGTGCTGGCCGGCGACCTTGGCGCGGCCCTGCAGCAGGCGGTGGCGGCCCTGCCCGGCCTGTGCGTGGTGCGCGGCCGGGCCGATCCGGGCGAGTCCGGGCCGGCCCGGCGGAGCCTGCGGGTGCAGCCGGAGGACGGCCCCGCCGAGACCTGGCGCGCTCGCCTGGTGGTCGCCGCCGACGGCACCGCCTCGCCGCTCCGGGCCGCGGCCGGCATCGGCATCGATACCCACGACTACGGCCAGACCCTGCTGGTGACCTCGGTCCGGCTCGCCGCGGCGGCGCCGGACACCGCCTACGAGCGCCTGACCGACCACGGCCCCTGCGCCCTGCTGCCGATGGCCGGTGGCCGCCACGGCGCGCTGTGCGGGGTGGCGAGCGGCGAGGCGGAGGCCGTGCTGGCGCTGGACGAGGCCAGCTTCGTCGGCTTCCTGCAGGCCCGCTTCGGCTGGCGTGCCGGCCGGGTGCTGGCCACCGCCGGGCGCAGCGCCTGGCCGCTGCGGCGGGTGGTCGCCCAGCGGCTGGTGGCCGGGCGACTGGTGCTGGTCGGCAACGCCGCCCAGACCCTGCACCCGCTCGGGGCGCAGGGCTTCAACCTCGGCCTGCGCGATGCGCTCGCCCTCGCCGAGCGGATCGGCGATGGCAGCGGCGACCGCGGCGGCGACCCCGGCGCCGATGCCCTGCTTGCCGCCCATGCCGCCGCCCGCGCCGAGGACCGCGGCCGCACCCTCGCCTTCAGCGACGGTCTCGCCCGCGCCAGCGCCGGCGACACGCCCCTGCACCGGATCGGCCGCAGCCTCGGTTTCGCCGCCTTGAACCTCGACCCCGCCCTGCGCGCGACCTTCGCCGCCGGGGCGATGGGTTTCCGTGGCCCGGTGCCACGCCTGGCCCGGGATCCAGCATGAGTCGCGAGACGATCGACGTGCTGGTGGCCGGCGGCGGCATCGTCGGCAGCGCGCTCGCCCTCGGCCTGCGCCAGCGCGGCCTCGAGGTGGGCCTGCTGGACCCGCTGCCGGCCCCCTGCTGGCGCGAGGACGCCCACGACCTGCGGGTCTACGCCCTCGCTGCCGATGCCCGGGCCCTGCTGGCCGCGCTCGGCCTCTGGCCGGCGCTGCGCGGACGCCGGGTCTCGCCCTACGTCGCCATGGAGGTCTGGGACGCGGCCGGCGGCCGGCCGTGGCGGATCGAGGCCGGCCGCCTCGGGGTGCCGCAGCTCGGCCACATCGTCGAGCATGCGCTGCTCGCCGAGGGCCTGCGCACGGCGGCACTGGCGGCCGGCGTGCGCTGCGAAAGCGGTGCCGGCCTGGCCGGCCTCGAGGCCGACGGCGAGGACGCGGTGATCGCCCGCCTCGACGACGGCCGCCGCCTGCGCAGCCGCTGGCTGTTCGGCGCCGACGGCGCCGGCTCGACGGTGCGCAGGGCGGCCGGCATCGGCATGGACGTGTGCGACTACGCCGCCAGCGGTCTGGTGGCCCTGCTGCAACCCGAGCGGCCGCACGCGGCCACCTGCTGGCAGCGCTTCCTGCCGACCGGGCCGCTCGCCCTGCTGCCCTGCGCCGATGGCCGGGTCTCGATCGTCTGGTCGCTGCCCGAGCCCGAGGCACGCCGCCTCGCGGCGGCCCCGGCGGCGGCGTTCGAGGCCGAGCTCGTCCGCGCCGCCGACCGCGTGCTCGGCGGCTTGCGGCTGGACAGCGAGCGCCGGCTGTTCCCGTTGCGCCGGCAGCTCGCCGACCCGCCCCTGCGCGGGCGGGTGGCCTTGTTCGGCGATGCCGCCCACGTCGTCCATCCGTTGGCCGGGCAGGGCATGAACCTCGGCCTGCGCGACGTGGCCGGCCTGTTCGAGGTGCTCGACGCCGCCCGCCAGCGCGGCGGCACCCTGAGCCCGGCCCGGCTCGCCCGCTGGGCGCGGCGCCGGCGCAGCGAGAACCACCTCGCGGCCCACGCCTTCGAGGCCATCCACCGCGTCTACAGCAACGACGCGCCGCTGCCGGTGGCGCTGCGCGGCTGGGCGCTGGCGGCGGCCAACCTGCCGCCGCTCGGGCGCGTCCTGTGGCGCCACGCCGCCGGACTCTAGCGACGGGCGAACACCGTGATCTCCTCGCGGTCGTGGTAGAGCTGGCGGGCGCGCAGCGCCTTCAGCTCGCCGGCCTGCGCGCGGAACAGCTCGAGGCACAGCACGGTCTCGTCCCAGCGCTTCTTCATCGGCAGCTTGAGGTTGAAGATGGCGTTGCGGCACCAGCCCTCGCGGAACCACTCGGCCATGCGCGCGGCCACGCGCCGCGGCTGCTCGACCATATCGCAGACCATCCAGTCGAGCGGACGCGCCGGTTGCCAGCGGAAGCCGTCGGCGCGCAGGTGCTCGACCTGCGGATGCCCGGCCACCGGCTCCTTCAGCGGCCCGTTGTCGACCGCGGTGACGCGCAGCCCGGCGCGCACCAGCACCCAGGTCCAGCCGCCCGGCGCGGCGCCGAGGTCGGCGGCGCGGTCGCCCTCGCGCAGCAGGCTGCGGCGCTCCTCGGGGCCGAGCAGGGTGTGCAGGGCCTCGTCGAGCTTGGCCGCACTCCGGCTCGGCGCGTTCGGCGGCTGCCGCAGGCGCGGGATGCCGCCGGGCCAGGGGCTGCTGTCCTCGACGCGGCCGAGGGCGAGTTCGAGCCGGCTTCCGGAGTGCAGCAGCACGTGCAGGCGCGGCCTGCGCGCGTCGGGCTTGTCGGTGAGCCAGCCGGGCTTGCGCAGCGCCGGGCGCAACGCGTTGCCGAAGCCGCGGGCGAGGCCGGCGAGCTCGCGGCCCGCGTCGCTGTCGCTGTGCTCGACGACGAGGTCGCCGAAGCCCGGGGCGGCCGGGTCGCTGTCGCCTCCATCCGCCGCGGCGAGTTCCCCGCGAGCCGCGTCGAGTGCCGCCAGCAGTGGCGAGATGCGGTCCTTCGGGTCGAGGCCGTCGAGCCGGGCGATGCCGAGCAGCTTCTGCCGGGCGAAGACCAGCGCATCGAAAGCGAGCTGGCGCTCCAGCTCCGCGGCGCTGGCGCAGACGAAGTGCACCACGCCGCTGCCGCGCTCGGTGGCGGCGTGGCCCCAGTGGCCGCGTTCGCCGGCGCGCGCCGTCAGCTCGGCGGCCAGTTCCGGTTCGAAGCCGGGCCGGCAGTAGGCGAGCAGGGCCGGTTCCTGCCTCGTCGTCGCCACGGCGTTCAGTAGACCCTGCCGCCCTGCCCGTACTCGGCGAGCACCGCGCGGGCCTCGTCGCGGCGCAGGTCGGTGCGCACCTCGATGCCGCGCTTCTCGAGCTCGCCGCGCCAGTCGGCCGGCAGCGGGCCCTCGTCGAAGCCGGCCAGCGATTCCACGTCCTCGGCGCGGGCGCCGATCAGCAGGCGGTCGATGCCGGCCCAGACGCTGGCGCCGTAGCACATGCAACAGGGCTGCGAGGAGGTGGCGAGGGTGATCGGGCCGCCGTCGGCGTTCAGCCGGAACCGCTGCACGCGCTGCTGGCTGGTGGCGAAGGCCATCATCTCGGCATGCGCGATCGAGGTGTTGTGCGGCACCACGCGGTTGACGCCGACGCCGAGCAGGCGGCCTTCCGGCGAGAACAGCGCGGCGCCGAAGGGTCCGCCGCTGCCGTGCTCGACATTCAGCGCCGAAAGACGGATGGCGAGCGCCATCTTCGCGTCGTCCTCGCGGTAGTCGGCCGTGGCGTCGACGGCCTCGTGCACCCAGGCCGGCAGCGTCAGGTGCAGCTGCGCGTAGAGCATCAGCGCACCGGGGCTTCGCCGTCGTGGAGCGCCCGGCAGCGGCCTTCCACGCACTGGCAGCCGCTGATGTCGCGGAAGCCGCAGACCGCCATCGTCTCGTTCCTCGCGCATTCGGCCATCACCTGCTCGGGGAAGGTGGGGCTGTCGACGTTGACGCAGGCCGGGTAGTAGCCGCAGCAGTTGCCGACGTTCTTGACCACGCAGTCGGCGTCGGTGCGGCAGGAGAAATCGACCTCGCCGGGTGTGCCGATGGCGGCGTCGGACGGCGGCGGCTGCTCGATGAGCGGCTGCCCGTGGGCATCGGATGCCGGGGGCGCCGGGTCCGAAGGGGGTGGTGCCGCGCAGGCGGACAAGGACAGCCCGAGCAGCAGGGCGAATGCGGCGGTGAGGAGGACCTGGAGGCGCGGCATCGGGGGCGTGCGGGGGACAGGGCGCATGGTGGTCTCCGGGGGGACGCGGTGGGTGACGGGCGGCGTGGCCGGTGTTCAGCCCGCCTTCGCGGCCCAGCCGTCGCGCAGGGTTGCCACGCGGTTGAAGACCGGCCGTTCCGGCGTGTGGTCGTGGCGCTCGGCGGCGAAATAGCCGAGGCGTTCGAACTGTACCGCGGTCTCGTTGGCGAGCGTGGCGGCGGCCGGCTCGACATGGCCCGTCACCACCCGGATCGAGTCCGGGTTGAGGTGATCGCGGTAGCTCTTGCCGCCCTCGTCGTCGTCCGGGTCCTCGACCGTGAACAGGCGGTCGTAGAGCCGGATTTCCGCCGGGACGCCGGCCTTCGCGCAGACCCAGTGGATCGTGCCCTTGACCTTGCGGTTCGCACCCTCCATGCCGGGGCGGCTTTCGGGGTCGAGCGTGCAGCGCAGTTCGACGACCGTGTCGCCGTCCTTGATGACGGCGTCGCACTTGAGGATGCCGGCGCCGCGCAGCCGCACTTCGCCGCCCGGCGCGAGGCGATGGAAGCCCTTGACCGGCGTCTCCATGAAATCCTCGCGCTCGATCCACAGGCTGTTCGAGAACGGCACCTCGCGCTGGCCCCGGGCCTCGTCCTTCGGGTGGTTCGGGAACGTCAGCGATTCACGATGGCTTTCCGGCAGGTTGGTGATCGTGACCTTCAGCGGGTCGATGACGGCCATGCGGCGCTCGGCCTTGGCATCCAGCACGTCGCGGATGCAGCCCTCGAACACCGAGAAGTCGATCACCGAGTTCTGCTTGGAGATGCCGACGCGCTCGGCCAGCAGGTGCAGGGCCTCGGGCGGCACGCCGCGGCGGCGGATGCCCTGCAGGGTCGGCATGCGCGGGTCGTCCCAGCCGGCCACCAGCTTCTCGTTGACGAGTGCCAGCAGCTTGCGCTTGCTCATCACCGTGTAGTTGATGTTCAGCCGCGAGAACTCGATCTGCCGCGGCTTGGCGGCTTCGAACGGCACGCCGCGGTCGGTGAGCGGCTTCAGCAGCTCCGGGCGCTCGTGCAGGCGCACCTGGTCCACGACCCAGTCGTAGAGCGGGCGGTGGTCCTCGAACTCCAGCGTGCACAGCGAGTGGGTGATGCCCTCGATGGCGTCCGACAGCGCGTGGGCGAAGTCGTACATCGGGTAGATGCACCAGGCGTCGCCGGTGGCCTGGTGCGGCACCTTCTTGATGCGGTAGAGGGCCGGGTCGCGCAGGTTGATGTTGCCCGCGGCCATGTCGATCCTGGCGCGCAGGGTGCGCGCGCCGTCGGCGAACTCGCCCGCCCGCATGCGCCGGAAGAGATCGAGGTTCTCCTCGACGCCGCGGTGGCGGTACGGCGATTCGCGGCCCGGTTCGGTGAGCGTGCCGCGGTACTGGCGCACCTCCTCGGCACTGAGATCACAGACGAAGGCGTGGCCGTCGCGGATCAACTGCTCGGCGGCGAGGTAGAGCACCTCGAAATAGTCGGAGGCATGGCGCAACTCGTGCCAGGCGAAGCCCAGCCAGCGCACGTCCTCCTTGATCGCCTCGACGTACTCGGCATCCTCCTTCTCCGGGTTGGTGTCGTCGAAGCGCAGGTTGCAGTGGCCGCCGAACTCGGCGGCGATGCCGAAATTGAGGCAGATGCTCTTGGAATGCCCGAGGTGCAGGTAGCCGTTCGGCTCCGGCGGGAAGCGGGTGTTGACGTGGGTATGCTTTCCGCTCGCGAGGTCCTCGCGGACGATGTTGCGGATGAAGTCGGTGCGGGCCGGGGCGGTGTCGGCCGCGGAGGCGGGTTCGCTCATGGCGCGGGGAAGGGGAGGCAGGGCGCGGAGTCTACCGCGCCGGCCGCAGGGCCGACCCTCGCGGCCATCGCCACGGGGCTGCGGTACAGTCGGCGAGCGGCCAGGATGGCCCGCGCCGGAGCCCGCATGCGCCTCACCACCATCGCCCTCGCGGCCATCGCCCTGCTGCTTCTGGTGGCGATGGCGCTCGCGCCCGCCATGCGGGCGGACCTCGGCCGCGTGGCCGCGGCGGTGGCGGTGGCCAGCACCGAGGCCCCGGCCGACACGCCGCTGGCCGACGTGCTGAGCGGCCGCCACCAGCCCGGCTTCTTCCCGGAACTCGACGGTGTCGTCGAGGCCCGTCCGCGGCCCGGCCGGGTGGCCTGGCTGCGCCTGCAGGCGGAACTGGACGCCGGGGAGCGCTGGTACGTCCGTCTGGAACGTGCGCCGATCCGCCGGGTTGCCGTGCTGCTGCCCGACCAGCCGGCACTGGAGCGCGCCGAGAGCCACTACTTCCGCCTCGGCCAGTGGGATGCGCGCTGGCCGGACGGCTTCGTGCTGCCGCTGCCGGCCGGCCTGTCCGGGCCGGTGACCGTGTACCTGCGGGTCGAGGGCGACGTCGATGCCGAGCTGCGGCCGCAGGTGATCGACGGGGACGGCATCGAGGCCCGTGCCGCCGCCGCCTTCCGCCTGTTCGCCCTGGTCTACGGCCTGCTGCTGCTGGCCCTGGTCGCGAGCCGCCTGCCGGCGTTGCAACGGATCGGCGGCGGGGGGTGGGGCATGGCCGGCCTGGTGCTGGCCAGTGCCGCCACCATCGCCCTCGTCAACGACCAGTTGCCCCCCCTGCTGCGCGCCATGCTCGATCCGTGGCTGGGCGGCAGCCTGGTGTTCGCCAGCACCCTGTTCCTCGCCGGCGCCCTGCTGGTCGCCACCCGCGAGCAATCCGGCCTGGCCGTCCATTCGACCCTGCTGGCGCTGTGGTACCGGCGCATCGGCATCGGCCTGATGCTGCTGGCCCTGCCCGCCGCACTGGTGCCCGCGGAGCACGCCGACCTGCTGCGGCGCACCGCCGAGACGGTCTGGTCGCAGGCCTGGCTGCTGGTGCTGATCGCCTTCGCCCTCGACCGCCGGCGGCTGCGTTGGCTGCCGATGCTGCTGCTCCTGCTGCTGCTGGGCCTGCTGGTGGTCCGGGCGCTGGCGGCGGGCGGTGCGGTGCCGGCCTCGGCGCTGGCGCTCTACGGCTACCAGCTGCTGATCGCCCTGTTGCTGCTGGTGCTGGTGCTGCTGCCCTGGTTGCGCGGCCTGCCGGTCGAGGCGCCGAAGCCGCCGCCCCCGGCTCCGCCCCCGCCTTCGCCCGAGGAGGCCTGGCGGCGCGCCGAGACGCGGATGGTCGCCGCCATCGACGGTGCCCTGCGCTACGGGGGGGCCGCCGATGCCGACTGGGTGGTGGCGCGGCGGCTGCTCGACACCGTGCTGTCCCTGACCGACGCGTCCTCCGCGGCGGTGGTCCGCGCCCTGCCGCATCGCGAGCACCAGGTGGTGGCCGAGCCGGCCGGGGTCGAGGCGGCCTACGCCCGGCTGCTGCGCGAGCGCACCCGCATGCTGCGCTCGCTGCTGCGGCTGGGCGCGCCGCAGCAGGTGCAACTGCCGATCGGCGAATCCACGGCAAGCCACGTCGCCCTGCTGCCCTACGCGGTCGAGGACGAGGGCTGGACGGCCCTGCTGGTCGAGCGCCGCGAGCAGGACTTCGAAGTCGATGAACTGGCCCGCCTCGCCACCCTGGCCGCTGCCGCCCGCAGCGCCGCCGGGAGCGCGCTGGCGGCGCGGCGCCAGGCCCTGCGCGCCGACCTCGACCCGGCGCTGGCGGTGCTGAACGCCGAGGCGCTCCAGCGCGAGCTGCGCGCCAGCTTCGATCGTTGCCGCGATGCCGGCGAGCCGATCGCCCTGCTGCGCCTGCCGCTGGCCGGCGCGGAAGGCGTCGAGGCCCGCGCCCGCCGCTGGCTCGCCGCCGTCGACGCCC
>JAGXSL010000102.1 GCA_018333835.1 Lysobacteraceae bacterium | reverse complement strand
CTCGCCGCCCTGCGCCGGCAGATCGCGGTGGTCGGCCAGCAGGTCATGCTGTTCGACGACAGCGTCGCCGCCAACATCGCCTACGGAGCCGCCGGCCCGGCCGAGGCGGTCGAGCCGGCCGCGCTGCACGCCGCCGCCGACGCCGCCAACGCCAGCGCCTTCATCGAGCAGTTGCCGGAGGGCTTCGCCACCCGCATCGGCGAGAACGGCAACCGCCTCTCCGGCGGCCAGCGCCAGCGCCTCGCCATCGCCCGCGCCGTGCTGAAGGACGCCCCGGTGCTGGTGCTCGACGAGGCCACCGCGGCGCTCGACAACGAGTCCGAGCGGCTGGTGCAGGCGGCGCTGGAGCGCCTGTTCCCGAACCGCACCACGCTGGTGATCGCGCACCGGCTCTCCACCATCGAGCGCGCCGACCAGGTGCTGGTGATGGAGGCCGGCCGCATCGTCGAGGTCGGCACCCACGCCGAACTGCTGGCCCGCGGCGGCGTCTACGCCCAGCTCCACCGCGCCCAGTTCCGCGAGGACTGACCGGTGCGGCGCCTGCGCGAGCACCTCCTCGCCTGCTGGTACGGCGGCCGTCCGCCGGGGCTTGCGCTGCGCCTGCTCGGCCGGCTCTGGGGCGGGTTGATGGCCCTGCGGCGAGGGCTCTACCGGCGCGGCCTGCTGGCCCGCCCGGCGCTGCCGATCCCGGTGCTGGTGGTCGGCAACCGCAGCGTCGGCGGTGCCGGCAAGACCCCGGTGGTGATCGCCCTGGCACCGGCGCTCGCCGCCCGCGGCTGGCGGGTCGGCGTGGTCAGCCGCGGCCATGGCCGGCGTACGCACGGCCCGGTGCGGGTCGCCGCCGGCATGGCGGCCGAGCGTTGCGGCGACGAGCCGCTGCTCATCCACCGCGAAACCGGCCTGCCGGTCGAGGTCGATGTCGACCGGGTCGCGGCGGTCCGCCGCCTGGCCGCCGCCGGCTGCACGCTGGCGATCGCCGACGACGGCCTCCAGCACCTACGGCTGCGCCGCCGCGTCGAGCTGGAGGTCGAGGACGGCCGCGGCCTCGGCAACGGCCGGGTGCTGCCGGCCGGTCCGCTGCGCGAACCGCTGCCGGCGCTGCCGGCCTTCGCCCGCATCGTCCACGGCCGCCCGCCCCGTGCCGGCGAAGTGGCCCTGCAGCTCGCGCTCGGCGAGGCGCGGGCGCTCGACGGCAGCGCCTGCCGGCCGCTCTCGGCCTTCGCCGGGCGGCGGCTGCGGGCGGTGGCCGGCATCGGCGACCCCGAACGCTTCTTCGCCGCCCTGCGTGGCGCGGGTCTCGACGTCGAGGCCTGCCCCTTCCCCGACCACCACGCCTACCGGCCGGCCGATTTCGCCGCCCTCACCGGCCTGCCGCTGCTGATGACCGCCAAGGACGCGGTGAAATGCCGCGACTTCGGCCTCGCCGACGCCTGGGAGGTGCCGCTGCGGGCGACACTCCCGGAGACCTTCCTCGACCGCCTCGACGCCGCCCTGCGCGCCCCCCACGCCGATGCCCCTGCCTGACTTCGCCATCGCCATCCCGGCCCGCTACGGGGCCTCGCGCCTGCCCGGCAAGCCGCTGCGGATGCTCGGCGGCGAGCCGCTGGTGCGCCACGTGGTGCGCCGCGCCCTCGAATGCGGCGCGGCCGAGGTGGTGCTCGCCACCGACGACGAGCGCATCGCCCGGGCGGTGGCCGACCTGCCGGTGGCCGTCTGCATGACCCGCGCCGACCACGCCTCCGGCACCGACCGGCTGGCCGAGGTGGCGCACCAACGCGGTTGGGCCGACGAGCGCCCGGTGCTCAACCTGCAGGGCGACGAACCCTTCGTGCCGGTCGCCGCCCTGCAGGCCACCGTCGCCGCCCTGGTGGCGGGCGATGCCCCCATGGCCACGATGGCCACCCCGATCATCGACAGCGCGGCCCTGTTCGACCCGGACGTGGTCAAGGTGGTGCTGGACGGGCGGGGCAGGGCGCTCTACTTCAGCCGGGCCCCGATCCCCTGGCACCGCGACCGCTACGCCCGCGAGCGGCTCGCCCCGCCGGAACCGCCCTGCCTGCGCCACATCGGGCTCTACGCCTACCGCGCCGGCTTCCTCGCCCGCTTCGCGGCCCTGCCACCGGGCCGGCTGGAGGCGTTGGAAGCGCTGGAGCAGCTGCGCGTGCTGGAGGCCGGCCACGCCATCGCCGTGGCGCTGGCACCTTGCGGCTTCCCGCCCGGCATCGACACCGAGGCCGACCTCGCCCGCGCCGAAGCCGCCCTGCGCGACGCATAATCGATCCCTGCCCGACCGTCGGACGCCCGCATGAGCCTGAGCATCGCCCCCGAGCTGGACGCCACCCTCGAGTGGCCCGGTGCCCCGCAGCGGCTCGCCGCCCTGCGCGGGCAGCCGGTCGTGCTGCTGTTCTGGAACGTCGGCTCGGCCACCTGCCACAACGCCCTGCACACTCTGGCCGCCGTGCAGCAGCGGTACCGCGGGCAGATCCGCGTGCTCGGCATCCACGTGCCGAAGTTCGACGCCGAGCGCGACCCGGCACCGGCCCGCGACCTGCTCGCCGCCCACGGCCTGCCGCTGCTCTCCGCGCACGACCGCGACTGGGTGGCCTGGCAGCACTACGAGCTGGGGGCCTGGCCGACCGCGCTGCTGCTCGATCCGACGGGCGCCATCCACCAGCGTTTCGTCGGCGACCGCGCCATCGAGGGCCTCGGGGCCGCCGTCGAGGCCCTGCTCGACGCCCACTACGGCGAGATCGGCGCGGCGGCCGAGCTGCCGCGCGTGGTGCCGGAGCCGCCGGGCCTGCAGGTCGGTGGCCTCGCCGTCGGGCCGAACCGCCTCTACGTCGCCGACAGCGGCCGCCACCGCCTGCTCGAATGCAGCCTCGACGGCCGCGTGCTGCGGCGCATCGGCTCCGGCCACCGCGACTTCGTCGACGGCGTGGCCGACGCCGCCGGCTTCAACGAGCCGCGCGGCCTGGTGCTGCTGCAGGACCGGCTGTACGTGGCCGATGCCGGCAACCACGCGCTGCGCCGCGTCGACGTGCGCACCGGCGAGGTCGACACCCTGGTCGGCCATGGCCGCCCCGGCGATCCGGTGGCGGGAAATCTCGCCCTGCCGGCCGATTCGCCGCTCGACCGCCCCTGGGCGCTCGCCGCGCAGGACAGCACGCTCTACCTCGGCAACGCCGCCGGCCAGCAGTGCTGGGCCTTCGAGCTCGGCCGCCGCCAGCTGCGCCACCTCGCCGGCAGCGGCCTCGCCGGGCAGGCCGACGGCCCGGCCGAGCAGGCCGAGTTCGCGCAGCCGGCGGCCTTGCTGGTGCATGCCGGCAGCCTGTGGGTGCTGGACGCCGGCTCCTCGGCCCTGCGCCAGGTCGCGCTGGCCGACGGCAGCGTGCGCAGCGTGCTCGGCAAGGGCCTGTTCGAGTTCGGCCACAAGGACGGCGGCGCCCGCCAGGCCCTGCTGCAGAACCCCACCGGGATGGCCCTGGCGGCGGACGGGCAGGGGTTGTGGATCGCCGACACCGGCAATGGCGTGCTGCGCCGCTACGCCTTCCGCCAGCATTCGCTGTCCACCCCGGCGGTCGCCCCCGGTCTGCGCCGGCCCGGCGCGCTCGCGGCCTGGCAGCACTGGCTCTACGTGGCCGACATCGGCAGCCGCGCGCTCTGGCGCCTCGACACCGGCAGCGGCGAGCTGCAACGCCTGCCGCTGGACGACTGAAGACCGTGGCCCCCGGCAGCGACGCGCCGCCGGCCGACGGCGGCTTCGACGGCCGCGCCTTCGCCCGCGGCCTGACTTCCGCCCCCGGCGTCTACCGCATGCTCGACGCCGAGGGCGGGGTGCTGTACGTCGGCAAGGCCGCCTCGCTGCGGCAGCGCGTGGCGAGCTACTTCGGCCGCACGCCGTCCAGCCCGCGCATCGCCTGGATGGTCTCGCGCATCGCCCGCATCGAGGTCACCGTCACCCGCACCGCCAGCGAGGCGCTGCTGCTGGAGAACCAGCTCATCAAGGCCCTGAAGCCGCGCTTCAACATCCTGATGCGCGATGACAAGAGCTACCCCTGCGTGCTGCTGACCCGCGAGGAATGGCCGCGGCTCGTCTACCACCGCGGCCCGCGGTCCCGCCCGGGCCGCTACTTCGGGCCCTATCCCGGCGCCTCGGCGGTGCGCGGGACGCTGGAAATGATGGCCCGGCTGTTCCGCCTGCGCAGCTGCGAGGACAGCGTGTTCCGCAACCGCACCCGGCCCTGCCTGCAGCACCAGATCGGCCGCTGCGACGCGCCCTGCGTCGGCCGCATCGACGCCGTCGCCTACGCCGACTCGGTGCGCCGCGCGGCGCTGTTCCTCGACGGCCGCAGCGACGAGCTGGCCGGCGAGCTGGTGGCGGCGATGGAGGCGGCCAGCGCCGCGCTCGACTTCGAGCGCGCCGCCGCGCTGCGCGACCAGGTCGCGGTGCTGCGCCAGGTGCAGGCGCGGCAGTACGTCGACGGCGCGCACGCCGACCTCGACGTGCTGGCCTGCGTGCTGGAGGCCGGGTTGGCGGTGGTGCTGGTGCTGGCCTTCCGCGCCGGCGTCAACCACGGCACCCAGGCCCACCCGGTGCGGGTCGAGCCCGGGGTCGACGAGGCCGAGGTGCTGGGGGCCTTCCTCGCCCAGCACTACGCCGAGCTCAAGCCGCCGCGCGAACTGGTGCTGAGCCACCTGCCCGAGGATCTCGACCTGCTGCGCGCCGCGCTGGCCGAGCGCGCCGGGCATGCCGTCGAGATCCGCGGCAGCGTGCGCGGCGACCGCGCCCGCTACCTCGAGATGGCGCGGCGCAACGCCCGCCTGGCGCTGGCCACCGAGCAGGCCTCGCAGGCCGGGCAGCAGGCGCGCCTCGACGACCTGCAGGCCTTGCTCGGGCTGCCCGCCCCGCCGCTGCGGATCGAGTGCTTCGACGTCAGCCACACGCTCGGCGAGGCGACGGTGGCGGCGATGGTGGTGTTCGGGCCGGAGGGCCCGCAGCCGGCGCTGTACCGACGCTACAACATCACCGGTATCGAACCCGGCGACGACTACGCCGCCCTGCGCCAGGCGCTGGAGCGCCGCTTCCGGCGCGGCACCGAGGAGGGTGCCTTGCCCGACCTGCTGCTGGTCGATGGCGGCGGCGGGCAGTTGCGGCAAGCCGTCGATGTACTGGAAGCCCTCGCGGTGCAGGGCGTCGCGCTGGTCGGCGTGGCCAAGGGCGCGGCCCGTCGGGCGGGCGAGGAACGGCTGCTGCTCCCCGACGGCCGCGAGTTGCGCCCCGGCGCGGCCTCGCCGGGCCTGCAGCTGGTCCAGCAGGTCCGCGACGAGGCGCACCGCTTCGCCATCACCGGGCACCGCCGGCGACGCCAGAAGACCCGTGACAGCAGCCGCCTGGAGGACATCCCCGGTGTCGGGCCGAAGCGCCGGCAGGCCCTGTTGCGGCACTTCGGCGGTCTTCGCGGCCTGAAGGGCGCGGGCATCGAGGAACTGTCGCGGGTCGAGGGCATCCATGCGGCGCTCGCCGAGCGCATCTATGCTTTCCTGCACGGCCTGCCCGCCGCCACCGATACCGGAGACCCGGCTTGATCCTGACGTTGCCCACCGCGCTGACGCTGTTCCGCATCCTGCTCATCCCGGTCATGGTGATCGTGTTCTACCTGCCCTTCGAAGGTGCCCGGCTCTGGGCCGCGGCGGTGTTCGCCGTGGGCGCGCTCACCGACGTGCTGGACGGCTGGATCGCGCGGCGCTGGGGCATGGGCTCGGCCTTCGGCGCCTTCCTCGACCCGGTGGCCGACAAGCTGGCGGTGACCGTGGCGCTGTTCCTCGTGGTGCAGGCGCATCCCAGCGCCTGGCTCGCCCTGCTGTCGGCGGTGATCGTCGGCCGCGAGATCACCATCTCGGCCCTGCGCGAGTGGATGGCCGAGATCGGCGCCCGCGGCGCCGTCGCCGTGGCCTGGGTCGGGAAGATCAAGACCGTGGTGCAGATGGTCGCCATCGTCGCCCTGCTGCTCGGCCCGGGACTGCCGCCGTTGCCGGCGCAGGCGATCGGTGAGTGGCTGCTGGCGCTGGCCGCGGCGCTCACCCTGTGGTCGGGCTTCGACTACCTGCGCGCCGCCTGGCCCTCGCTGTCCGGGCAGCCGCGCTGAGCGCCGACGGGCCGCCATGGAGGCTGCCGATGTGTTGACATCACCCGGCGGATCGCCATAATGTGCGGCTCCGGTGCGGGAATAGCTCAGTTGGTAGAGCACGACCTTGCCAAGGTCGGGGTCGCGAGTTCGAGTCTCGTTTCCCGCTCCAGTATTTTCGAGACCTCGGTTCGCCGGGGTCTTTTTTTCCGCCGGGGCCTGGTGGCAGAGTGGTCATGCAGCGGACTGCAAATCCGCGTACGCCGGTTCAATTCCGACCCAGGCCTCCACTCCGAACGGAACCGCGCATCGCGCGGTTTTTTTTTAGCAGAGCCTGCGCCAGGCTTGTCGTGGAACGCCGGTCGATGCCTTGACGGCCATGCCGTGGAGGGCGGGGAGGCCCCCGGTGCGGCTACAATGCCGCGCTTCCCGGTCAAGGAGCGGTCCATGCTGCGCATCCAGGCGGAAGCCCTCACGTTCGACGACGTCTCGCTGGTCCCGGCCCACTCCACGGTGCTGCCGAAGGACGTCTCCCTCACCACCCGGCTCACCCGCGGACTCGGGCTGAACCTCCCGATCGTCGCCGCCGCCATGGACACCGTGTCCGAGGCGCGGCTCGCCATCGCCATGGCGCAGCTCGGCGGCATCGCCATCATCCACAAGAACATGGGCGTGGAGCGCCAGGCCGCGGAAGTGGCCGAGGTGAAGAAGTTCGAGGCCGGCGTGATCCGCGAGCCCTTCACCGTCTCGCCGGACACCTCGGTGGGCGAGGTGCTCAAGCTGACCTGGGCGCGGCGCATCTCTGGCGTGCCGGTGGTCGAGAACGGCCGGCTGGTCGGCATCGTCACTGGCCGCGACATGCGCTTCGAGACCCGGCTCGACGCCCCGGTGAGCAGCATCATGACCGGCCGCGACCGGCTGGTGACCGTGCGCGAGGGGGCCACCGACGAGGAAGTGCTGGCCAAGCTGCACCAGCACCGCATCGAGAAGGTGCTGGTGGTGGACGACGCCTTCGCGCTGCGCGGCCTGATCACCGTCAAGGACATCCAGAAGGCGCGCGACAACCCGAACGCCGCGAAGGACCCGAGCGAACGCCTGCTGGTCGGTGCCGCGGTCGGCGTCGGCGGCGACACCGAGGCGCGCATCGAGGCGCTGGTGGCCGCCGGGGTCGACGTGATCGTGGTCGACACCGCGCATGGCCACGCCCAGGGCGTGCTCGACCGCGTGGCCTGGGCGAAGAAGGCCTTCCCGCAGTTGCAGGTGATCGGCGGCAACATCGTCACCGGCGAGGCGGCGCTCGCACTGGAGGCCGCCGGTGCCGACGCCGTCAAGGTCGGCGTGGGCCCCGGTTCGATCTGCACCACCCGCATCGTCGCCGGCGTCGGCGTGCCGCAGATCACCGCCGTGGGCATGGTGGCCGAGGCCCTCAAGGGCCGCATCCCGCTGATCGCCGACGGTGGCGTGCGCTACTCCGGCGACCTTGCCAAGGCGATCGCGGCGGGTGCCTCCAGCATCATGATCGGCGGCCTGTTCGCCGGCACCGAGGAATCGCCGGGCGAGATCGAGCTGTTCCAGGGCCGCAGCTACAAGAGCTACCGCGGCATGGGCAGCCTCGGCGCCATGCAGCAGGGCAGCAAGGACCGCTACTTCCAGGACGCCTCCGACGCCGACAAGCTGGTGCCGGAAGGCATCGAGGGCCGCGTGCCCTACCGCGGCCCGCTCGCCAACGTGGTGCACCAGCTGGCCGGTGGCCTGCGCGCCTCGATGGGCTACGTCGGCTGCACCAGCATCGAGGAGATGCGCACCAAGCCCTGCTTCGTACGGGTGACCCATGCCGGCACCCGCGAGGCCCACGTCCATGACGTGCAGATCACCAAGGAACCGCCGAACTACCGGCAGTGATCGACGCCGCGACGCCCCCGACCACGAAGCCAGCACAGCGCATGACCGACATCCACCGCGACAAGATCCTGATCCTCGACTTCGGCGCGCAGTACACGCAGCTGATCGCCCGCCGCGTGCGCGAGTTGGGCGTCTACTGCGAGATCTGGGCCTGGGACCACGACCCGAGCGACATCGCGAAGTTCGCGCCCAAGGGCGTCATCCTGTCGGGCGGGCCGGAGTCGACCACGGAAACCGATTCGCCGCGGGCTCCGCGCGAGGTGTTTGAACTCGGCGTGCCCCTGCTCGGCATCTGCTACGGCATGCAGACCATGGCCGTGCAGCTCGGCGGCCTCGTCGAGGGCGGCCACGACCGCGAGTTCGGCTACGCGGAAGTGGAGATCGCCTCGGCCTGCCGCCTACTCGACGAGCAGAAGGACCACCCCGGCACGCCGCCACGCATCGACGTCTGGATGAGCCACGGCGATCGCGTCACCCGCCTGCCCGAGGGCTTCAAGGTCACGGCGCGCACCCACAGCGTGCCGATCGTCGCGATGGCCGACGAGGCCCGCCGCTGGTACGGCGTGCAGTGGCATCCGGAAGTGACGCACACCAAGCAGGGCACCGAGCAGCTGCGCCGTTTCGTGGTGGATATCGCCGGCTGCGCCACGCTGTGGACCGCCGCCAACATCATCGAGGACCAGGTCGCGCGCATCCGCGAGCAGGTCGGCGATGACGAGGTGCTGCTCGGCCTCTCCGGTGGCGTCGATTCCTCGGTGGTGGCGGCGCTGCTGCACCGTGCCATCGGCGACAAGCTCACCTGCGTCTTCGTCGACACCGGCCTGCTGCGCTGGAACGAGGGCGACCAGGTGATGGCGATGTTCGCCAGCAACGCCGAACAGGGCGGCATGGGCATCAAGGTCCTGCGCATCGACGCCGCCGACCGCTTCTACGCCGAGCTTGAAGGCATCCACGATCCGGAGGCCAAGCGCAAGACCATCGGCCGCCTGTTCATCGAGGTGTTCGAGGCGGAATCGAAGAAGCTGCCCGGGGTGAAGTGGCTGGCGCAGGGCACGATCTACCCCGACGTCATCGAGTCGGCCGGCAGCAAGACCGGCAAGGCGCACGTCATCAAGAGCCACCACAACGTCGGCGGCCTTCCGGAGCGCATGCAGTTGAAGCTGGTCGAGCCGCTCAGAGAGCTGTTCAAGGACGAGGTGCGCCGCATCGGCGTCGAACTCGGCCTGCCGCGGGCGATGGTGTTCCGCCATCCGTTCCCGGGGCCGGGCCTTGGCGTGCGCATCCTCGGCGAGGTGAAGCGTGAGTACGCGGAGATCCTCGCCCGCGCCGATGCCATCTTCATCGAGGAGCTGCGCCGCGCCGGCTGGTACGACAAGACCTCGCAGGCCTTCGCGGTGTTCCTGCCGGTGAAGTCGGTGGGCGTGGTGGGGGATGCCCGCGCCTACGAGTGGGTGATCGCCCTGCGCGCCGTCGAGACCGTCGATTTCATGACTGCGCACTGGGCGCGGCTGCCTTACGAGTTGCTGGATGGGGTGGCGCGGCGCATCGTCAACGAGCTGCGCGGCGTCAGCCGTGTGGTCTACGACATCTCCGGCAAGCCGCCGGCCACGATCGAGTGGGAGTGATGCACTGCAATGGCGATGCTACGACAGCTTGAGGTGGCCGACACTGTGCGTCGTGCGGTCGCACCGGGGATCGAACGGAAGCGCAAGGCCGCTTTCGGCCAGTTCCTGACGCCTTCCAGCGTGGCCCGCTTCATGGCGTCCCTGTTCCCCGCGAGCGATCTGCCGATTTGCCGATTGCTGGATGCGGGTGCGGGTGTGGGAGCCCTCTCCTGTGCCTTCCTCGATCGCTGGGTGGCAGGAGGGTTCGGCTTCGGTGCGGTCGAAGCAACTGCCTGCGAAATCGACGATGAGCTGCGTGGGCATCTCGCACGGCATCTCGCCGCATACCGCGGGGTGACGCCACGGATCATTGCCGGCGATTACATCGAATGGGCGGCGGCGGATGATCTTTTTGCGGCGACACCGCCTTCAGGCTACACCCATGCCATCCTCAATCCGCCCTACAAGAAAATCCACGGCAGTTCCGCACACCGTCTGGCGCTGCGCCGTGTCGGCATCGAGGCGGTCAACCTGTACAGCGCTTTTGTCGCCCTGGCCCTCGCCCAAGCAGCACCGGGTGGCCAGATCGTGGCCATCATCCCGCGCAGCTTCTGCAATGGACCGTATTATCGGCCTTTCCGCGATTTCATCCTCGCACGTGCGGCCATCCACCACTTGCATCTGTTCGATTCGCGCAACAAGGCGTTCAAGGACGACGCAGTCCTTCAAGAAAACATCATCATCCGCTTGGAACGAGGCGGCCGGCAGGAGGCGGTGACGGTCTCGACATCGACCGACGACACTTTCACCGATCTTGCGATTCATCAGCATCCTTTCGAGCGGATCGTGTTCCCCGACGACCCCGAGCGCTTCATCCGCGTCCCCACGATCCCGGGGAAGAACATCATCGAGTGCTCCAGCGCGATCCGTTTCACTTTGGCCGACCTCGGCATCCAGGTCTCCACCGGGCCGGTGGTCGATTTCAGGCTGAAGGAGCATTTGCGCGACATGCCGGGAGAGGCCACCGTTCCCCTGCTGTATCCCGGCCACTTCGGTCGCAACGGCATTGCATGGCCTGTCGCGGGCATGAAAAAGCCCAATGCCATCGAGCGTAACGCCGACACCGAAAAATGGCTGTACCCGAACGGCTTCTACTGTGTCGTCCGCCGCCTGTCCTCCAAGGAGGAAAGGCGGCGGATCGTGGCGAGTGTGGTCGAGCCCGCGGTGTTCGACGGTGCACCCATGCTGGGTTTCGAAAACCATTTGAACCTGTTCCACGAGAACAAGCGTGGCTTGCCCGAAGCACTGGCGCGTGGCTTGGCCGTGTTCCTCAACACCACCATGGTCGATGAGGATTTCAGACGCTTCAACGGCCATACTCAGGTCAATGCGATGGACCTCAGGCGGATGAAATACCCCTCGCGTGCCAACCTGATCGCGCTTGGAGAATGGGCTGCCGATCAAGGGGTACCAACGCAGGAGCAGATCGATGCCAAGTTGGGAACTCTGGCCGGATGAAAAGGCGACAGGCGCATATCCGCGCTGCACGGACCGTCATCGCCGCCTTGGGGATGCCGTTGGCGCAGCAGAACGAGCGTTCTGCGCTTACCTTGCTGGCTCTGCTGAACCTCACGCCGGGCAAGGCATGGGCCGATGCGGACAATCCACCGATGGGCATCACGCCCATCATGGATTGGGTGCGCGAACACTACGGCAAGGAGTACGCCCCGAACACCCGGGAGACCTTTCGCCGTCAGACCATGCACCAGTTCTGCGATGCCGGCATCGTGCTCTACAACCCGGACAAGCCCGATCGGCCAGTGAACAGCCCGAAAGCCGTCTACCGGATCGAGCCGGCCACGCTGGCCTTGTTGCGTACTTTCGGTACGCCGGCGTGGCAGGCCAACCTGGCGGTCTATCTGTCCGGGCGCGGCACGCTGCTTGCCCGTTATGCCAGGGAGCGTGAACAGGAGCGCATCCCGGTCGAGATTGCGCCGGGCAAGGAAATCACCCTCAGCCCCGGCGAGCACAGTGAGCTGATCCGGGCCATCATCGAGGAGTTCGCCCCGCGCTTCGCACCGGGCAGCGTGCTGGTCTATGCCGGTGATACGGGCGACAAATGGGGGTACTTCGACGCACCCCTGCTGGCCGGCTTGGGTGTCGATGTGGATCCGCACGGCAAGATGCCCGACGTGGTGTTGCACTTCGTCGCCAAGAACTGGTTGTTGTTGGTCGAGGCCGTCACCAGTCATGGCCCGGTCGATGGCAAACGTCACGACGAATTGGCGCGACTGTTCGCCGGATCGAGCGCGGGACTGGTCTACGTGACTGCTTTCCCGGACCGCACCAGCATGGGCCGCTATCTGGGCGAAATCGCTTGGGAAACCGAAGTTTGGGTGGCGGATGCACCGTCCCACTTGATCCACTTCGATGGCCTGCGATTCCTTGGCCCTTACCCGGCCGATGAAGCCCATGGAAGCTGAGACCGACCTCCACTGGATGCACCACGCCCTTGCTCTCGCCCGTCGCGCCGCGAGCGAGGACGGCGAGGTGCCGGTCGGCGCGGTGCTGGTGTCCGCCGAGGGGGAACTGCTGGGGGAGGGCGGCAACCGCAACCTCCGCGAGCACGACCCGAGCGCGCATGCCGAGATCGTGGCGATGCGCCGGGCCGGGCAGCGCCTCGGCAACCACCGCCTGCTCGGCACCACGCTCTACGTCACGCTGGAGCCCTGTGCCATGTGCGCGATGGCGATGGTGCACGCCCGCATCGCCCGCCTCGTCTACGCGGCGAGCGATCCGAAAACCGGGGCCGCTGGCAGTGTCTTCGACCTGCTCGCCGACCCGCGCCACAACCACCGCGTCGCGGTGCAGGGTGGGGTGCTGGCCGAGGAGGCCTCGGCCATGCTCACGGCCTGGTTCCGTGCCCGCCGCGCGCAGCCCGGCGCTACACTGGGCGGATGAACCCGAACACCCCCGACACCGACCGCCTGATCTGGATCGACCTCGAGATGACCGGCCTCGATCCCGGCACCGACGCCATCCTGGAGATCGCCACGGTGGTCACCGACCGCGATCTTTCGGTGCTGGCCGAAGGCCCGGTACTGGCGATCCGCCAGCCGCTGGCCCGGCTGGAGGCCATGGACGAGTGGAACCGCGGCACCCACCGCCAAAGCGGCCTCTGGGACCGGGTGCTGGCGAGTCCGCATTCGCTGGCCGAGGCCGAGGCATTGACCTGCGACTTCCTCGCGCAGTGGGTGCCGGCCGGGCAGTCGCCGATGTGCGGCAACTCGATCTGCCAGGACCGCCGCTTCCTCGCCCGGCTGATGCCGCGGCTGGAGCGCTGGTTCCACTACCGCAACCTCGACGTCTCGACGGTCAAGGAACTGGCCCGCCGCTGGGCTCCGGGCGTGCTCGATGGCATCGCCAAGGAAAGCCGGCACACCGCGCTCGCCGACGTGATGGAGTCGATCGAGGAACTACGCCACTACCGCCGCCACATGGGCGCGCTGGGCGGGCAGGCGGCCTGAAGACGCGGCGGGCGGCCGCTCAGGGGTCGCCGTCGTCGACCAGTTCGCCCTTCGACACGCCGCCACCGGCGGTGCCGTGGTGGTAGACGTGCAGGTCGCGCTGCGGGTAGGGGATGGACAGGCCGCGCCGGCGCAATTCGGCGTGGATGCCCTCCAGCAGCTCGCTTCTGGCGCCGATCACGTCGCCGGTGCCGACCCAGGCCCGCAGCATCAGGTTGACGCTGCTTTCCGCCAGTGAGGTGAGCAGCACGTCGGCGGCCGGATCCTTCAACACCCGCGGGTTGGCGGCGGCGACCGCCAAGAGGGCGGCGCGGGCCTCGGCGAGGTCGTCGTCGTAGCCGACGCCGACCGTCAGGTCGAGACGGCGCCGGGGCAGGGCGGTGAAGTTGATGATCGGCGCGGTGGTGATCTGGCTGTTCGGCAGCACGATGATGCGGTTGTCGATGGTCCGCAGCCGGGTCTGGAACACCCGCACGTGCTCGATCTCGCCCTCCTGCCCGGCGATCTGCACGTAGTCGCCGGCTTTGAACGGGCGCAGCAGGATCAGCATCACGCCGGAGGCGAAGTTCGACAGCGAATCGCGCAGCGCGAGTGCGATGGCGAGGCCGGCCGCGCCGAGCACGGCCAGCAGCGATGCCGGCGGGATGCCGATCTGGGTGAGCGCCGACACGGTGACGACGATGACGCCGCCGAAGTAGGTGATGTTGCGCAGGAAGCTGCCCAGTATCGGGTCGACGTGGGCGCGCAGCAGGGCGCGCTCCAGCGCCTTGCTGAGCTTGCGCGACAGCCACAGGCCGATGGCGAAGATCAGCAGGGCGGCGGCGAGGCGCAGGCCCCATTCGCCGGCGAGGCCGAGCCAGTCGATCTGCTCGACCTGCTGGCGGACCCGGGCCAGCAGGCCGAGCGCCTCCTCCACCGGCGGCGGCACGGCGGAGGGCGGCACGGCGGGCGGCGGCACCTCGACCGGGGGCGCGGCCACGCTCAGCTACCCTTGTGGCGGGCGAGCCGCAGCCAGGTGTCGACCACGGTGTCGGGATTGAGCGAGACGGATTCGATGCCCTGGTCCATCAGCCACTCGGCGAGGTCCGGGTGGTCGCTCGGCCCCTGGCCGCAGATGCCGACGTACTTGCCCTTGGCGCGGGCCGCCGAGATCGCCATCGACAGCATCTTCTTGACCGCCGGGTCGCGCTCATCGAACAGGTGGGCGACGATGCCGGAGTCGCGGTCGAGCCCGAGCGTCAGCTGCGTCAGGTCGTTGGAGCCGATCGAGAAGCCGTCGAAGATGTCGAGGAACTCGTCGGCGAGCAGCGCGTTCGAGGGCAGCTCGCACATCATGATGACCTTCAAGCCATCCGGCCCGCTCGAACGGCTGCCCTGCACCAGCCCGTTGGCCTCGAGGGTGTTGATGACGGCCTGGCCCTCGGCCAGGGTGCGCACGAACGGGATCATCACCCACAGGTTCTTCAGGCCCATCTCCTCGCGCACCTTGCGCACGGCGCGGCACTCCAGCGCGAAGCAGTCCTTGAAGTCGGGGTGGATGTAGCGCGAGGCGCCGCGGAACCCGATCATCGGGTTCTCCTCGTGCGGTTCGTAGGCGGCACCGGCGATCAGGTTGGCGTACTCGTTCGACTTGAAGTCGGACAGGCGCACGATCACCGGGTGCGGCGCGAAGGCGGCGGTCAGCGTGGCGATGCCCTCGGCGAGGCGCTCGACGTAGAAGCTCACCGGATCCGGGTAGCCGGCGATCAGCGGGTCGATCTGGGCGCGGATGTTGGCCGGCTGCTTCTCGTACTCGAGCAGGGCGCGCGGGTGCACGCCGATCTGGCGGGCGATGATGAACTCGAGGCGGGCGAGGCCGATGCCCTGGTGCGGCAGCTGCGCGAAATCGAAGGCGCGCTCCGGGTTGCCGACGTTCATCATGATCTTGAGCGGGGCGGGCGGCATCTGGTCGAGGTCGGCGACCACCTTCTCGAAGGGCAGCTGCCCGGCGTAGATGAAGCCGGTGTCGCCCTCGGCGCAGCTCACCGTCACCGGCGTGCCGTCGGGGATCATCTTCAGCGCATCGCCGGTGCCGACCACCGCCGGCACGCCGAGCTCGCGGGCGATGATGGCGGCGTGGCAGGTGCGGCCGCCGCGGTTGGTGACGATGGCCGCGGCGCGCTTCATCACCGGCTCCCAGTCGGGGTCGGTCATGTCGGCGATGAGCACGTCGCCGGGCTGCACGCGGTGCATCTCGGCCACGCTGCGGATCACCCGGGCGACGCCGGAGCCGATCTTCTGGCCGATGGCGCGGCCCTGCGCCAGCACTTCGCCGCGCTGGGCGAGCCGGTAGCGTTCGACCTGGGTGGCGCGGGTGCGCGACTTCACCGTCTCCGGCCGCGCCTGCACGACGTAGAGCTTGCCGGTGATGCCGTCCTTGGCCCACTCGATGTCCATCGGGCGGCCGTAGTGCGCCTCGATGACCAGCGCCTGCCGGCCCAGTTCCTCGACGTCGTGGTCGGACAGCGAGAAGCGGTTGCGCAGCTCGGGCGGCGTGTCCTCGGTGCGGACGCGTTCGCCGGGGACCGCCGAATGCACCATGCGGACCTGCTTGGCGCCGAGCGTGCGGCGCAGGATGGCCGGCCGGCCGGCCCGCAGGTTCGGCTTGTAGGCGTAGAACTCGTCGGGGTTCACCGCGCCCTGCACGACCGTCTCGCCCAAGCCGTAGCTCGCGGTCACGAACACCACGTCGCGGAAGCCGGATTCGGTGTCGAGCGTGAACAGCACGCCGGAG
>JAGXSL010000101.1 GCA_018333835.1 Lysobacteraceae bacterium | reverse complement strand
CCGACGCCTACCCGAAGGGCAACTTCCTGCTGCTGTTCGACCCGCTCGATGGCAGCTCGAACATCGACGTCAACGTCAGCGTCGGCACCATCTTCTCGGTGCTGCGCTGCCCGGACGGCGTGGCCCGGCCCGAGGCGCGGCACTTCCTGCAGCCGGGCACGGCGCAGGTCGCCGCCGGCTACACCGTGTACGGCCCGAGCACGGTGCTGGTGCTCACCGTGGGCCACGGCACCCATTGCTTCACCCTCGACCGCGACACCGGCAGTTTCATCCTCACCCGCCGCGACATCCGCATCCCCGAGGACACCGCCGAATACGCCATCAACGCCAGCAACGCCCGCCACTGGGATGCGCCGGTACGCGCCTACGTCGAGGAGCTGCAGGCCGGCAGGACCGGCCCGCGCGGCCACGACTTCAACATGCGCTGGGTCGCCAGCATGGTGGCCGACGTGCACCGCATCATGACCCGCGGTGGCATCTTCCTGTACCCGGTCGACGCCAAGTGCCGCGCCCAGGGCGGCCGCCTGCGCCTGATGTACGAGGCCAACCCGATGGCCTTCCTGGTCGAGCAGGCCGGCGGCGCGGCCAGCACCGGCACACAGCGCCTGCTGGACGTGCAGCCCACCGGCCTGCACCAGCGGGTGCCGGTGGCGCTCGGCTCAAAGAACGAAGTGGCGGCCTACGAACGCCATCTGCGCGAAGCCTGAGCCGTGGCCGCCCCTCCCGGCACCGAGTGCCCACCGGCCGTCGCCGCGCCGGACTTCATCGAGGTCTACCCGGGCCTGCTCGACCCGGCCTGGTGCGCGCAGGTGTGCCGCCGCTTCGATGCCTCCCCGCACGTCGAGGGCCGGGTCGGCGGCGGCGTCCACCCCGAGCTCAAGCGCAGCCGCGACCTCGACATCAGCACCCGGCCGGAGTGGAACGACGTGAGCGGGGTGCTGATGGGCGCGATGCTGAAGGGCCTGCTCGCCTACCTGCGCAAATATCCGTACACGATCGTGGCGCCGCTGATGCTGGAGTTCCGCCCCGCCGATGGCGGCCCGCCGCGACGGCTCGGCGCGGAGGACATGGCGGCGATGGACGACGGTGGCCTGCTGGCGCTGGTGCAGCACCTGCTGCGCCCCGGCAACATCAACCTGCAACGCTACCGCGCCGGCGAAGGCGGCTACCCGTACTGGCACTGCGAGCTCTACCCGCGCGACGCCAAGGCCGAGACCCTGCACCGCACCCTGCTCTGGACGCTGTACCTGAACGACGGTTTCGCCGAAGGCGAGACCGAGTTCCTCTACCAGCGCCGCAAGGTGGTGCCGAAAACCGGCAGCCTGCTGATCGCGCCGACCGCCTTCACCCACACCCACCGCGGCAACCGGCCGGAGGGCGGCGACAAGTACATCGCGACGAGCTGGATTCTATTCAATCGGGCTGAAGCGATTTTCGGCGCGGCGGGGTGAAAACCGTACGGCTCATCACACCCAACGAAGCCGGCTGATCTCGAAAGCGCCTTCCGGCTCCAGACGATCCTTCAAGGGGCGCAGGAACTTGAACTCCGACTCACCCTTGCGACGACCCACCATGTAGACGCGGCCGTGCTGCGGGTGCGATGCGCCGCCCTTCTCGATTTCCTTCGGCTGACCCCAAAGGTGACTGCCCTTCACCTCGACCAAGGCAATGCCGTCGGGCGTCTCCCGCCCTTCCATGCCAACGACGAAATCGGGATAGAAGCCGTCGCCTTCGTCCCATTCGTAAAGGCCTACGGCATCGGCGTAGCGCGCATCGTCACGATTGCGATGCCACCAGCGCACCTGCGGATGAGCGTCGAGCATCTGGGCGATGGCCATCTCGTCAGCGTTCATGCCGTCCTCAAACACACCGTAGGCGTTGCGCCTCGCCGGCGGCAGCGGCGCCGCGACTTCGATGAACGTCCGCAATGCGGCATCGGGACGTTGCAGGGCATGCAGGCGGGCAGCTTTGTACGCAGTTTTCAGCAGGTTCGGGTGACGCACTAGCACGAGGTCGAGCTGCTGCTCCAGCTCTTCCTCGTCATCTGGCGGCGCAGCACCGCTCTGTTCGATCGCACGTCGGAAACGCTCCAGTAACCGCTCGCGGATCAGGCGCTGATTGGCATCACTGAGGCGTTTCGCGATCTGTTCGGCCTTGCTGGCGACCGCCTCCGGCGACAGCGTGGCCCAGAGGTCCTGCTCACCCTCCCCGATGTGGTTCGGGCCGAACATGTCGGCCTCGCTGCGCAGCACCTTTGCGCGTGACTTCATCCGGTCTGCCAGCACCGTCTGGCTGAAGTCGACGTGGTCGACCAGCCGCACCTCAAAGTCCTGCGGCGCCACCGGCAGCCGCTCGGAAGCAATGCGCTCGGGCACGCCCGCGCGACGCGGGTAACGGTGAACGCTGGGGCCGACCTGCATGGCGAACGGAAGACTGGCGCCACTGCCGGCGTGCGAGGGCGTCGACGGCGATAGACCGGTGGCCGCACCGCCCAACAGGCCCAGCGCTGACTGCGCGGCGTCCGACCAAACGGCGGGTGCTTCGACCGCCGTGCCGCTCTCATCAACCGCCACTGGCGCGTTCGACGCTCCGGACGTCGCATCTTTTGGCGGAAACATCGGCATCGCGAACGAGCGGCTCGCATCAACGACTTGGACCTCCTGCTGCCCGCCGCTGACGGTGAGCGTCACCGTGCTGCCGAGGTCAGGGGCCTGCGTCCGCAGCGCATTGATCTGCGCGCCGGCGGCCATCAGGCCTTCCTGCGACTCGGCGTTGGCAAGGAACACGTAAGCCTGCTGCAGGGAATCCGGGAGATCGCCGCGATGCCGCAGCAGCGGATGCACGCGGACAATGCGGCCCACCACCTGGATGCCGAACGAGGGATCACGCGTGCCGCGCAGGGCCGCCAGCGTGAAGGCGCGCGGCGCGTCGAAGCCCATCGCCACCGCCATCTTGAAGATCAGCACCTCGACGGCGGGGTCCTGGGCCAGCGCGAGCAGGTCCGGGTCGGGCTCGTCGCTGGTGTGCAGCCGAACGGCGGGATCCGCGAACCCAAGCTGCTCCACCAGATACGCGCGTGCGGCCTCCTGCGCCGCCTTACCGTCCGGCACCTGCACCAGCATCAGCGGCGTGAGGCCGATGCCGGCTTCGGCCAACTGCGTCTTCAGCACGCGATGCACCGCCGCGCATTCACGCAGCGCCAAGCGCTCGAAGTCGATCAGCTGCTGCTCATCGCCGTCGCGGGCCAGAAAGCGCACCACACGCACGCCGGGCTTCAGCAGGCCTTCGCCCACCGCCGCCGCGCGCGAGACCGAAGCCCAGTCTTCCGGGCGGCCCAGCCGGTAGCCGGTGTCGCGCTCGAAGGTGCCGATGTCACCGTCGCGGGGGGTGGCCGTCATCATCAGCGCGTAGTCGGGCTTCAGCACGTCGCGGAAGAACGCCTGCGCCTGCTTCGCCTTGTGGAAGCCATGGTGCGCCTCGTCCACCACGCAGCCGATGCGCAGGCCCTGCTCGCGCGCCAGGTGCAGCAGCACGTCGATCGACTGTCCGGCATCGCCCGAGGTGCGGGCCTTGCGCGATTCCGCCTTGGCCGCCGTCAGCGCCGACCAGGTGGTGACGAACACCCCGCCACCGAGCAGCGCTTCCAATCGGCGATCACTGGCCAAATCAAGCAGCGGCAATTGCGGCGCCTGCGCGCGCAGCGCGCTGGCGGCCTGTTCGACCAGCCCGTTGAAGGGCGCGAACCAGAACCACAGCACGCGCTCGCGTTCTTCATCGGCGAATCGGGCCATGGCCTCGATGGCCATGCCGGTCTTTCCGGCGCCGGTGGGCGCCACCAGCACAATGCCGGCGTCCAGCAGACGCGCGCGCGCGGCCTGCGCCGGTGAATTGGCCGTCTGCCGGTAGATCGCCGCCTGCTGGCGCAGGCGGGCGAGCACGCCCTCGATGACGGGCTTCTGGAACTCGAGTGGCTGAAAGGGCATCGATGCGTCCTCAGCGACCGAAGCGCAGACGCAGCGATTCAGGAATGGGCGAGACCTGTGCCTCCGGCGCCCAGGCGCGCACGCGCTCCGGGGTCCAGCTGTACAGCGTGCGCGCGCGCTCCGCACGCGCCTCGTGCCATGCGCGGACGGCAGCCTCCGCGCCGCGGTCGATCTCCGGCAGGTAGGCGACCGCCGACTGCGCGTCGGCCGCCGCCGCCAGACCTCGGCCGTCCCAGTGCGACAGCGGCAGGTCGTGCAGCAACTGCAGCGCCGACCAGATTTCGGCGTGATGCAGGCGGGTGCTCAGTCGATGCGGTGCCACGCGGCGTGCCTTCAGGTAGGCGAAGCCGCCGCCGAGGCCCGGCACCGCTTCGCCCTTGGCGTTGGTGTAGCCGCCCAGCACGCGGCGCACGCGCTCGGCGCAGACGTCGCGGCACAGGTTCTTGTCAGGCTGATCTTCGGTGGCCTCGGTGCTGCTGACGAGGATGAAGCGGCGATTCCCGCCGTCCTCGGCGTTGAGCTTCGCGACCGCGTGGGCCGTGGTTCCGGAGCCAGCGAAGAAATCCAGCACGATGTCGTCTTTGCCGCCCATCACCCGCAGCACCCTTTCGATGAGCTCGACGGGTTTCGGTGTGCTGAATACATCGGTGGTCTGAAACATGTCGCGCAAGAACGCCTTGGCTTGTCGCATGGTAGGCAGATCGTTCCAGATCGTCGGCCATGGCCGCGTGGGGTTCTCGGGAGCGAACTCGCGGGTGTAGGGCTCCCAGACCGTGCGCTCGCCGCGCTGCCGCTGCTTCCAGATCAACGTGCCGGCGTCGACGTGCTTCTGGATGCCATCTCGTCCCATGGCCCAAACGGCTTCTTCACCGTTGTCGTGAGCAGGCAGTACCTCGGCACCGTCAGGGCCGACCAGCGAGAAGTACATGGTTGGACGATCCTGACGAAGGCTGTTTCGCCCGTTCTTCTTGAGCAGGCGATCGCGATAGCGCAAACCGCTTTCCGTACGCTGGCCATAGGCCTCAACGATCTCCGGAGCCTCTTTTGGCATCAGGCTGATCCCATCGCGGGATCGCGCAAAGCACAGCAACATTTCGTGATCTGGCGTTACGGAAACCTTGTTGTCGTTCGGGCTGTCCACCTTTCGCCAGATGAACTGCGCAACGAAATTCGATTCACCAAACACTTGATCCATCAGCATCCCGAGTCGGAACAGCTCATTGTCATCAATGCTGACGAAGATCACCCCATCCGGCGCCAGAAGCTCGCGGGCCAGCACCAGGCGCTTGTGCATGAACTCCAGCCACAGCGAGTGGCGGAAGCGGTGGGTCTTGTCCACAAAACGGTCGTTGTAGACGAAGTCGCGGTTGCCGGTGTTGTAGGGCGGGTCGATGTAGATGCAGCGGATGCGCCCGGCGTGGCTCATGCGCAGCGCGCGCAGGGCGTCGAGGTTGTCGCCTTCGATGATCAGGTTCGGCCACGGGCCCTCACCTTGGCTCAGGGCCGCGTCAAGGCCGAGGGCCACGTAGTCGCGGTGATCGGCGTGATCGGCCTCCAGCTCGTCGCGCTCCCACACGAGACCAAGCTGGCGCTCGGCGTCGCGGCGCTCCAGCAGGCGCACCAGGGCCTCGCGATCCAGCGCGTCGTACTTGCCAGCCGCTTTGGCCGGTGACGGTGCGGGTGCAACGACCTCGCGCGGCGGCTCGGGCAGCCAGCCCTGCGCCTGCAGCCGCTCCCAGGCCAGAACGATGTGCTCGCGCGACATCCGCTGCCGTTTGCTCTCGCTCCATGCGTGCACGGCGTCCACGGCCGTCTCGAGCGTCGTGGCGCCTTCGCGGGCGGCCACCCAGTGCACCGTGGCCAGCAGCTCGAGGCCGTAGGGCGACTCGAAGCCTTCGATCAGGTCCACCACGCGGGCCAGTCGCGCGGCATCCTCACCCTCGCCCGCCTGCGCCGCGAGATAGGCCTGCGCCTTCTCCCGGGCTTCGGGCAGCAGGGTGATCTCGGTGTCGGGGGCATCATTACCGTCGCCATAGCCCTGCGTGTAATGCCCCTCGAAGCGCTTGAGCACATGGCGCAGGTTGTCGGCGTAAGGTCCGTAGCGGTTCTTGCCGTAGGCGAGCTTCAGGTCGTCACCGGCACCCTGCAGGAAATAGAGCAGCTTCTGCACTTCGAGCAGGCTGAGCTCGTAACCGAGATCGAGGTAGGCACCGAGCACCTGGATCACGCGGGCCCGAGCGGGAGTCAGCGCCGGCGCAGCCGTCCGGTTGGGCTGGTCGGCCGGCGCGGGGGCGCCTGCGGGCGCGAAGAGCCGCACCTCGACCTCGGGCAAAGCCGCAAACGCGCGCTCGATGCGTGGACGCACGTCATCCCAGTCGAGGCCGCCGAGGCCACAACCCAGCGGCGGCACGGCGATGCTGCGGATGCCACGTTCACGCACGACGCGCACGAGATCGGCCAAACCGGCATCGATATCCGCCATGCGCGATTTGCCGCGCCAGTGGCGCTTGGTCGGCAGATTGATGATGTAGCGCGGATTCAGCAGGCCCGGCCGCTCGATCACCTGCACGCGCCCCGGCGCGAGTTCACCGCTACGGCAGGCGGCTTCGTAGGGCGCGAGGATTTCCGGGAAGGCCTTGGCGAACTGCAGCGCAATGCCCTTGCCCATCACCCCGTCGAGATTGACGGTGTTGACGAGGGCCTCGGCGTCGTTGGTGAGCAGATTGCCGGTGGCGGTCGTGATCATCGGTAGTACCAGTCAGGTTGCAGCGTCACCGGCGGCCGGTGGGCGGCGGCAGCGATCGCCGCGATGGTGCGATCGCGCGTCGATTCGGTCATCACGCCGATCGACTGGACATGCGACCACGGTACCGCATCGTGGACGAGGAACTCGGCCTGCTTTCGCCGCTTCCTGTCGTTGTCGTCAGGCTTGTTCTTCCAGCTCCAGCTGCGGATGACATCCCACGGCAGTTCGGCGAACCCCGAGACGCCGGGCCAGAACCGCAATGGCTGCATGGCGGCATGTCCGTCGGTGTGTACACATTCCAGCCCGGCTTTCACAAGCAACTCGGCTTCAAGCACCAAGTGCACGATGTCTCCTTGCGTGCCGGCCGCGTTCTCGACCGTTCCATAGTGCAGTGCGGCCAACATCGGCGAGCGCGGGCAGAAATAGAACGGCACGTAATCGGAAACGAATCCGCCGGGCGGCAAGCCGACCGGCGCGCGATCACGGTTCCGCTTGATGTTGCCGTGCGCGATGCTCTTGGGCGGCGTCGACGACGACTTCAATCGGGAATCCGACCACAGCGCTCCCGCCGCCAGAATCGCGGGCAGGTTGTCGACGTGGGTGATGTGGTAGATCGCCGTCATGCCGATCCTTGTGCAGTCCCTTCGCTCTCAGACCTCGTCGCCCTCGCGCGCGATGCCGTGCTTGCGCAGCTTCTCGGCCAGGGTGGTGCGGCGCAGGCGCAGCAGTTCGGCGGCCTGCGCCACCACGCCGCCGGCGCGGGCCAGGGCTTGCCGGATCAGCGCCGCCTCGATGGCGGCGAGGTGCTCCTTGAGGTCGAGGCCCTGCTCGGGCAGCTCGTCGGCCGCCGCCACCGCCGGCGTGCCGAACAGGGCGGCACGCTCGGCGGCCCGTTCCTCGGCCTCGGAAAGCGCGCCCGCGGCCGGCTCCGGGGCCGGTTGCGGCGAGGTGGCCGCGCAGGCCATGGCCGCGCCGCCGGGGCGGCCGGCGGCCTCCCAGGCGGCGCGGTAGCGCGGCGGCAGCAGGGCGGCACCGATGCTCTCGCCGGGGTGCAGCACGGCCAGGCGCTCGACCAGGTTGTGCAGCTCGCGCACATTGCCGGGCCAGGGGTAGGCCGCCAGCGCCGCCATGGCGTCGGGCGCCAGCCGCACGTCGCCGCGACCGTCGGCGGCCAGCCGCGTGACGATCGCCTGCACCAGCGCCGGCAGGTCCTCGATGCGCTCGCGCAGGGCCGGCATCTCGATCGGGAAGACGTTGAGCCGGTAGTACAGGTCCTCGCGGAAGCTGCCGCGGGCGATCTGCGCCTCGAGGTCGCGGTGGGTGGCGGCGATGACGCGGACGTTGCACTTCACCGTCTGGGTGCCGCCGACGCGCTCGAAGCAGCGTTCCTGCAGCACGCGCAGCAGCTTGACCTGCATCGGCAGTGGCATGTCGCCGATCTCGTCGAGCAGCAGGGTGCCGCCCTCGGCCATCTCGAAGCGGCCCTTCCTCGCGGCGAGCGCGCCGGTGAAGGCGCCCTTCTCGTGGCCGAACAGCTCGCTCTCCAGCAGCTCGGCCGGCACCGCGCCGCAGTTCAGCGCCACGAACGGGCCCTTGGCGCGCGCCGAGGCGGCGTGCACGGCGCGCGCGGCGACCTCCTTGCCGGTGCCGCTCTCGCCGAGGATCAGCACGGTGGTGTCGAAGGGCGCGACCCGGGCGATCAGTCGGCGCAGGCGGCGCAGCGGCTCGCTGGCACCCTCCGGGCCGATGCCGGGTGCCGCCTCGCCGGGCTGCCGGACCTGCAGGCTGGCGCGGCGCAGCAGGGCTTCGAGCTGCGGATGGCGCAACGGCCAGTCGAGCGGCCAGACCTGCTCGGGGTGGACGCCGAGCTGGTCGACCACGCCGTGCAGCGCCGGCAGCGCCAGCAGCGGCGGGTGCAGCGGCAGGCGGGCGAGCCAGGCACCGAAGCGGCACACCTCGTCCAGGTCCTCGACGGCGCCCAGCACGATCGCCAGCCAGTCCTGCGGGCGGGCGCGGGCGAGGTCGATCTCGTCGATGCCGCCGACCCGCTTCGGGCTGAAATCGAGGAAATCGAGCAGCGCGGTGATGTGCTCGGCGCGGGCGTCGTCGGCCTCGACGACGAGGATGCGCGGCCCGCTCATGCGCGCCAAGGGCCTCGGAGTCCGGGGCCGTCGGCGATCGGCTTGCGGGGTGCGGGCACGGGCATGGGCATGGGCGGCGGGTCGGCAGGCGGCTGGGGACGGCCGCGTTCAGGCGGCGCGAGGACCACGCCCGCGCTGGCGGGCCGGCGGAAGGTCCAGCTGCTCACGATACTTGGCGACGGTGCGCCGGGCCACCTGCACGCCGCGGCGGGCCAGCAGGGCCACCAGCACGTCGTCGGCCAGCGGGGCCTCGGGGCGCTCGGCCTCGATCAATTTCCTGACCAGCGCCCGCACCGCCACCCCGGCGATGGCGCTGCCCTCCAGCCGCACGCCGAAGAAGCGCTTCAGCTCGAACAGGCCGCGTGGAGTTTGCAGGTACTTGCCGGTGGTGATGCGCGAGACCGTGCTCTCGTGGACGCCGACGTCGGCGGCGATGTCCTTCAGCGTGAGCGGCAGCATGGCCTCCTCGCCGCGCTCCAGGAAGGCCGGCTGCCGCGCCACCACGGCGCGGGCCACGCGGAGCAGGGTGTCGTGGCGCTGGGCGATGCCGCGGGCCAGCCAGCGCGCCTCGTTCATCAGCGCCCGCAACTGGCCGGCGCCGGGGTGGTCGCCGGCCTCGGCCAGCGCGCTTTCGTACTCGTTCGCCACCCGCACCCGCGGCGCGGCCTGCGGGTTCAGGGCCACCTGCCAGCGGCCGTCGCCGCGCCAGGCCACCACGTCGGGCAACACATGCACCGCCGGTTCGGGCAGCAGCGCCTCGCCGGGCTTCGGGTTCAAGGACTGGATCAGCCGCGCCGCCAGCCGCAGCGCCTCCATCGGCGCGGCGTGGACCGCGGCCAGGGCCGGCCAGTCGCGGCGGGCGACGAGTTCGAGGCTCTGTTCGATCATCGCCCGGGCGAGCGCCACGCCGGGGTCACCGGCGGGCAGGTCGTGGACCTGCGCCAGCAGGCATTCGCGCAAGTCGGCGGCGGCGAGGCCGGCCGGCGTGCCGTGCAGCAGGCGCTGGCGGATCGCCTCGGCGCGACCGGGGCGCAGGCCGAACGCGGCGCTGATCGCGGCGTCGATGCGGTCGCGCTCGCCGTCGAGGTAGCCGGCATCGCTGGTGCGCTCCAGCCAGGCGGCGGCGACGGCGAGGTCGGCGGGCTTCAATTCCATCGCCAGGCCCTCCAGCACCCGCAGCGCCGGGTCGTTGCTGAGCGGCGCTGCGATCCGCGCCACCCGGTCCTCGGCCTCGTCGGGGTCGAAGCCGCTGGCCGTGCCGGCGTGGGCCGGGAATTCCGGCAGCTCGTCGAAGGCGGCGGTTTCCTGCGCGGCGCGCTCCCGCGGCAGGGCCTCCGGCGTGTCCAACGCGCCCGCCGCGTCCGCTGTGGCCGTGACGGGCTCGTCCTCCTCGCGTTCCAGCATCGGGTTCTGCGCCAGCGCCTCGGCCAGTTCCTGCTCCAGTTCCTGCCCGGTCAGGCCGAGCAGGCGGATCGATTGCAGCACTTGGGCGTTGAGACCCTGCGTCTGGAGCTGGGTGGCGGCGAGGCGGTTCTTCATGGCGGCACGTCGTTCCGGGGGCGCCATGGCCGTATGCAAGGAGCATGCCAAGGACGGATGACGGTCCGATGCCGCCTGCTGGATCGACTCAAGGTCGTCGGCTGGCCCGCCAACGCCGATGCAAGCGGAACACATGGCGCTCCAGGGCTTCCTCCAAGCCCGCACCCAGCGGCGCGAACGCCCACCATGACGTGCTGCCGTGGCCATCGAGGCGGTACAGCGGCAGGTGGATCGCCAGCGGCAGCCAGTCGGCCGGCTGCCAGTGCAGGGTCGCCCGTGGCCCGGCCGGGGCCTCGCCATCGAGGCGCAGGCCGCGGGCACCCAGCCGGGCCTCGCGCGGCGGCGGCGCCTGCAGGCCGGGAAGCAGGCGGGCGAGCAGCAGCAAGGTGAGGTCGAGCTTGGCCTCGAGCCGGCGGATCGCCAGCGTGGTCTCGCCGCTGTTGGCAGCCTCGTCGCCGCGGCGATCCTCGACCAAGGCGATCGCCGCCAGCACTTGCGTGGCCTCCTCCAGCGCGCCGGGATCGGGGGCATCGGGCAGCAGGCGCAGGCGCAGCGGGCCGTCGACGTGCAGGGCCTCGGCGAACAGCCACGCCTCGGGGTCGGGTTCAGCCACCGGCATGGCCCAGGTAGGAGCGCGCGGCCGCGCCGCTACGCCGGGTCTGTTGCAGGTCACCGGCCACCCCGCGCTGCACGGCCTCGAGCTGGGCGAGCAGCGCGGCCTGGGCGTGGTGCAGGGCCTCGGCCTCGCTCACCGCCAGCGCCGGCGGCGTGGCGGCCAGGGCCGCGCGGAGGGCGGCATCGTGCTCGGCGAGGCCGCGCGCCGCCGCCGCAAGGTCGAGCGCACCCAGCGCATCGCGGACCGCGCGCAGGCGCTGCATGGCGGCCTCGTAGGCGGTCATGGCGGGGCGCTCAGGCCGGACGGATCTGCTTCCAGGCCCCGTGCACCTCCTCCAGCAGCCCGGCCACCTCGGTGAAACCCGCCGGGTCGTTGCCGGCGTTGGCGGCCACGATGCGGCGGGCGGCGTAGTCGTAGAGGGCCTCGAGGCGCTGGGCGATGTCGCCGCCCTGGGCCAGATCGAGGCAGCCGGAGAGCGAATCGACGATGGCCCCGGCCTCGGAGGCGGCACGGGCCTTGCGCACCACGTCGCCGCTCTCGGTGCAGGCGGCGGCGGTACGCAGGCGCTGGATGGCGCCCTCCAGCATCAGCTCGATGAGCCGGTGCGGATCGGCCTCGTGGACGCGGGTCTCGACGGCGGTGCTGCGGTAGGCGGCGGCGGGGTTGCGGGAGGTCATGGTCGGGTACTCGCGCCCGGCAGGCGGGCGAGTTCACGGGTGAGGAAGTTCTGCGTCGTCTGCAACTGTGCCACCAGGCCGTCGAGGGCGGTGAACTGGCGGCGCAGGCCGTCCTCGACCCGGCCGATCCGCACGTCGAGCCGCTGGCGGTCGGCCTGCAGGTTGCGCAGGCGTTCGTTGAGGGCATTGGTGCGGGCTTCGAGCAGGCCGCTGCCGGGGCCGATCGCGCCATCGAGGCGACCGGCCAGCGCCGCTCCCAGGCTGTCGGCGCGGGCCTTGTCGAACACGCGCTCGACCGCCCGCGGGTCGGCCACCAGCGCGGCCTCCAACCGGCCGGCATCGAGGCTCAGGCTGCCGTCCTTGCTGCTGCGCAGGCCGAGGGCGGCGAGATCGCCGAAGGCCTGGCCCAGCACGCCGCGCAGCGACTGCTGCAGGCCGCGTACGGCGGCGTCGCCGAGCAGCGGGCCGCCGCTGCGGGTTTCTGGGTTGAAGGCGCTGGCCGTGCGCAGGGCGCCGAGCGCGGTGTTGTAGGCGCTGACGAAGCCTTGCATGGCCGCGAGCACCGGCGCGTTGTCGGCGGTGATGTCGAGCGCGAAGCGGCTGGCCGGCTGGGCCTGGCGCAGGTCGAGGGTAACGCCGGCGATGAGGTCGTCGATGCGGTTGCTGGACGCGGTCCGGGCGATGCCGTCCACCCGCACCAACGCATCCGCCGCCGCCGTGGTGACGGCGAGGCCATTGGCAAAAGTGCTGATGGTGCCGCTGGCGGCGATGCCGATCGCCCCGGCCGTGCCGGTGCTGGCGGCGTTCAGCACCAGCACGCTGCCGGCGTCGCCGCGCACCACGGTGGCGGAAAGACCGCGCCCGCCGGTGGCGGCGTTGATGGCGTCGCGGAGCTGGTTGACGGTGGTGGTCGGGCCGAGGACGACGTTGAAGCTGTCGGCGCCGACGGTGAAGGTGAGCGTGCCGGTGCCGAGGTCGGCGGTTTCGGCCACCGCCGCACTTTGCCGGCGTTCCGCGGTGGCCAGTGCCGCCACCTCGATCTCGTAGCGGCCGAGGGCGGCCTCGGCCGTGGCCGTGGCGGTGAAGCCGGCGCCCTCTGCCACGGTGGCCCGCCGCCCGGGAAGGCCGGCCGCGCCGTCCAAGGCGTTGGCGGCGGCCTGCAGCGCGGTCAGGCTGGCGCGGATCTGGCCGAAGGCGGTGAGATCGGCACGGACGTCGGCCTCCTGCCGGGCGATGCGCCGCTCGGCCGGGGCGCGCTCGGCCGCCACCAGCTGGCTGACCAGCTGGTTGACGTTCAAACCCGACCCGATGCCGGGACTGGACAGCGAACCCATGGCCGACTCCTCGCACTTGCCGGGATAACGGCCGCGGCGCCGACGACTGAAGCTACGCCGTCGGCACCGCGGCCGCCACTGGCCCGGCGGTTCAGCCGCGCAGCAGGGTGAGCACGTTCTGCGGGATCTGGTTGGCCTGGGCCAGCATGGCGGTGCCGGCCTGCTGCAGGATCTGCGTGCGGGTCAG
>JAGXSL010000100.1 GCA_018333835.1 Lysobacteraceae bacterium | reverse complement strand
CCAGCCGCTGGCCGCCGGCGTGGCGGCAGTGGCGGGCAGGACCGAGGCCAGGGCGAGCAGGGCCGCCGGGAGGGAAGGGCGCATGGGGGAAGCGCGAAGCGCACGATCGGACCCCGCCAGCATCACCGCTGCGACCGGCAGTGGCAAGCCGTCGCTACACTGCGCAGCCCGTCCCGCCACGTCGCGCCCGTGAACGCACCGTCCCCCGCCGCCCCGTCGACCGTCACCCTCGGCACGCCGCTCTCGCCCCGGGCCACCCGCGTGCTGCTGCTCGGCAGCGGCGAACTCGGCAAGGAGGTGGCGATCGAGCTGCAACGCCTCGGCGTGGAAGTGATCGCCGCCGACCGCTACGCCGATGCCCCGGCCATGCACGTGGCGCACCGCAGCCACGTGCTCGACATGCTCGACCCGGTGGCCCTGCGTGCCTTGATCGAGCGCGAGCAGCCGCAGCTCGTGGTGCCGGAGATCGAGGCCATCCACACGCCCACCCTCGTCGAACTCGAAGCGCAGGGCCAGCGCGTGGTCCCGACCGCACGCGCGGCGCGCCTGACGATGGACCGCGAGGGCATCCGCCGGCTGGCCGCCGAGACGCTCGGCCTGCCCACCTCGCCGTACCGCTTCGTCGACACCGAGGCCGAGTACCGCGAGGCGGTCGCCGCGCTCGGCCTGCCCTGCGTGGTCAAGCCGCTGATGTCGAGCTCGGGCAAGGGCCAGAGCGTGGTGCGCACCGAGGCCGACATCGCCAAGGCCTGGGCCTACGCCCAGACCGGTGGTCGCGCCGGGCAGGGCCGCTGCATCGTCGAGGGCTTCATCGACTTCGACTTCGAGATCACCCTGCTCACCGTGCGCCATCGCGACGGCATCACGTTCTGCCCGCCGATCGGCCACCTGCAGGTGGACGGCGACTACCGCGAGAGCTGGATGCCGCAGCCGATGGGCGCCGCCGCGCTGGCGGAAAGCCAGCGCATCGCCCGCGCGGTCACCGACGAACTCGGCGGCTGGGGCCTGTTCGGCGTCGAGCTGTTCGTCAAGGGCGACGCGGTGTGGTTCTCGGAGGTGAGCCCGCGCCCGCACGACACCGGCCTCGTCACCCTGGCCGGGCTCGAGCTCTCCGAGTTCGCCCTGCACGCCCGCGCCATCCTCGGCTTGCCGGTCCCGGAACCGCGGGTGCTGGGACCCGCCGCCTCCTGCGCCATCGTCGCCGATGGCTTCGGGGTGCCGCTGTTCGAGAACGTCGAGGCCGCGCTCGCCGAGCCGGACACCGGCCTGCGCCTGTTCGGCAAGCCGCGGGTCGAGGGCAGCCGCCGCGTCGCCGTCACCCTGGCCCGCGGCGCCGATGCCGATGCGGCGCGGGCGAAGGCGCGGCGCGCCGCCGCGGCGATGAAGGTGCGGCTGGAGCGATAGCGCCGTCGTCGCTGTTGTCGCGGTGCCCGCGCCCTCAGCGCGCCGCCG
Source organism: Lysobacteraceae bacterium (assembly GCA_018333835.1). GTDB lineage: Bacteria > Pseudomonadota > Gammaproteobacteria > Xanthomonadales > Xanthomonadaceae > Silanimonas. Next base: position 7,053 of record JAGXSL010000100.1, on the reverse strand, counting down.
GCAGCGCCGTGCGCGGGAGGCCCAACGCGAACGCCGGCGGTTCGCCTTCGGGGAAGCGCAGGCTGAGCTCGACCTCGAGCCGCTTGCCGCAGCCGCTCACCTCCCACATCTCGACGCGGTCGGCCAGCGCCGCGGCGGAACTGGCGTCGGTGCGCAAGGCCGGGGGCGGGGCGGGGCGCACGGTGATGCGCTCCGGCGTCTCGCAGGCCAGCAGCCGGGTCGCCACCGGCAGCAGTTCGTCCAGCACCTCGCGGCGGGTGTCCTCGTCGAGCGTCGAACCCTGCATCGGCAGGTAGGGCTCGCCGCGCAGGGTGGCGCGCAGGCGTTGGCAGGTCCAAGCCAGGGTGGTGGCCTCGGCGGCGGCATGCTGGCGCTCGCCCTGCGCCAGGATGGCGGCGTCGATGGCCTCGCGCGCTTGCCCCTGGGCGCTGGCGATGCCTTCGACCAGTGCGGCGGCCTCGGCCAGGGTGCCGGCGCGACGCTGCCGCCATTGCGCCAGCTCCTCGGCGAGCGGCGCGTCGCGCAGCTCCGGCAGGGCCTTGCAGCGTTCGACCAGCCGCGGGAACAGCAGGCCCTCGGCATGGCGTTCGACCAGCCGCTGCTGCATCCGCTCGCCGGCCGGCGGCGGCGTGGTCTCGAGTTGCAGCCAGACCATGCGGTGGTCGCTGGCGTCGATCCAGTCGGCGCCGGGCTGGCCGGGTGCCGGCCAGAACACCCCGCTGTCGAGCACCCGGAAGCCTTCCGAGGGCAGCACGTAGTCGAGTTGCAGGTTGCCCGCCCGCGGCCCGAAGGCGCCGGTGTCGTGCGCCGGGTCGCCGCGGTGGCGGGCGTTGACGCCGCCCGCGGTGCGCGCCGCGTGCACCGCGCCCTCGCTGCGCGGGAAGGCGTGGCGCAGCACCCGCGGGTGCTCGATGAGGGCGAGGATGGCGGCGCGCTGGCCGGCGCCATCGACCGGGTCGTTGTTGAGGTCGCCGGCGAGCACGAAGCGCGCGCCTGCCGGCAGGCCGCCGCAGCGGCCCTGGTCGTCGCACAGCCAGCCGGCCTCGGGGTCGTCGAGGTAATGCCGCCACAGCGCCAGTTCGTCGGCATTGCGCTTGCCGTTGCGGTCCTCGGGGCCGTCGAACACCGGCGGCGTCGGGTGCGAGGCGAGCAGGTGCACCACCCCGTCCGGCAGCCGCACCGGCACGTCCCAGTGCGACTTCGAGGACAGGCGCAGGCGCGGCCAGACCGCGTCGTCGTACCACCAGCGGCCGTCGGGATGGCGCGGCCGTTGCGCGCCCGGCAGCTCGGCCCAGCGCAGGTACTGGAAGGTGCGCACCCGCTCGACCTCGATCGGGAAGCGCGACAGCACCAGCATGCCGTACTGGCCGGGCTGCAAGCCGAAGCCGAAGCTGTCCTCGCCGTGCAGGCGGCCCTCGCCGCCGACCTGGCCGTCGCCGTTCAGGTCCATGCCGCTCGGCACGCCGGTGTTGACCGGGGCGAAGAAGCGGTAGGGGTAGTGGATGGCCGCCTCGCCGTGCTGGCCGACCTCCAGGTATTCGCGCTGGAACACGTCGGCCAGCGCACCCTCGGGGTCGAAGTCGAACTCGTTGACCAGCAGCAGGTCCGGCCGCACCCGCTGGACGATGGCGGCGACCTTGCGGCCCTGTTCGTCGGTACCGCCCCGCAGCCGGCGCAGCACGCCGTCGGCCTCGTCGCTGTAGAGCCGGGCGTTGAACTGGGCGACGGTGAAGCGGGTGGCGGCAGGGGTTTCGGCGGTGGGCATGGGCGGGGCGGAGGCCGCCGGCGCGGCGGGCAGGGCGAGCAGGGCGGCCAGCAACAGGGCGGCGCGGACCGGGGGGCGGGTCATGCGGCGGTCTCGTCGAAAGCGATCCAATGGCCGTTCCAGAGCCGCTCCAGCGGCCGGAAGCGGCGTTTGTAGTCCATCTTCGGGTGGCCCTTGAGCCAGAAGCCGAGGTAGAGGTGCGGGCGCGCCGTGGCCTGCGCCCAGGCGATCTGGGCGAGCAGGGCCTGGGTGCCGAGGCTGCGCCGGCGTTCCTCGGGGTCGAAGAAGGTGTAGACCGCCGACAGCGCGTTGGGGGTCACGTCGGTGACCGCCACCGCGAGCAGGCGGTCGCCTTCGCGCAGTTCGAAGAAGCGGGTCGGGCTCCAGTCGCCGATCAGGAACTGGTCGAACTCCGATTCCGCCGGGTCGGCCATCGGGCTGTGCGGGTGGCGGGCGGCGAGGTAGCGGGCGTAGAGCTCGAAATGCTCGGCGGTGCGCCGGGCCGGGCCCACCGTCACCACCAGTTCGCGGTTGGCGGCGGCGCTGCGGCGCTGGCCGCGGTCGGGCCGGAAGCGCGCCACCGGCAGGCGGACCGGCAGGCAGGCGTTGCAGCTCGGGCAGTGCGGCCGGTAGACATGCCGGCCGGAACGGCGGAAGCCGAGCGCCAGTGCCGATTCGTAGACCGCGCCGAGTGCCGGATCCTGCGGGTCGAGCACGAGGTCGCGGGCCTGTCGGTCCGGCCAGTAGCCGCAGGGGTGGCCCTGCGTCAAGTACACCCGGATGTCGGTCAGCGTGCCCATGCGGCGAGTGTAGTACCGGCCAGTGGCAAGGCGGGTGTCGGCGGTGCGGGGCCTTCAGGCCAGGGTGCCGAGGCGCTGGCCGAGCCGCACCGGCGCCTCGGGCGCGATCGCTTCCATCGAGGCCAGCATCGCCCGCGGGAACAGCAGCACCACGGTGCTGCCGTAGTTGAAGCGCGCCATCTCGGCGAAGCGCTCCAGCGTAACGCCCTTGCCGCGCCAGTCCTTGCGGATCACGCGGTCGGCGTAGGCCGGGATCTCCTCGCCGCTCCACACCGTCTCGACGCCGGAAACGAGGATGGCGCCGACCATCACCGCCACGAAGGGGCCTTGCTCGCCCTCGAAGTGGCAGACCAGGCGCTCGTTGCGGGCGAACAGGCGCGGGATGGCGCGTGCCGCCCACGGTGCCACGCTGAACAGCCGGCCCGGCACGTGGACGGTTTCGACCAGCGTGCCCGCGAGGCTCATGTGCACGCGGTGGTAGTCGCGCGGCGACAGATACACGTTGGCGAACCAGCCGTCGCGGTAGGTCTGGGCCTTGGCCTCGTCGGCGAGGAACTCCGCCGCGGTGAAGTGCTGGCCCTTGGCCTGGAAGATGCGGCCGTCCTCGATGCGCCCCATCTGCGCGATCCTGCCGTCGGCCGGGCAGAGCACGGCCTTCGGGTCGGGGTCGGCGACGCGCGCGCCGGCCTTCAGCGGTCGGGTGAAGAAGGCGTTGAAACTCGGGTAGCTCTCCGGGTCGGGATTCGCGGCCTCGGCCAGGTCGACCTTGAACTTCCGCACCACGCTGGCGATCAACCAGCGCTTCAGCGGCGGCCACTCCGAGCGGGCGATGCGGTAGGCGAGACCCGAGAGCAGGCGGTGCGGCAGGAGGTGTTGCAACAGGGCCGCAGGATTCACGCACCGGCCCCGGCGAGGCGGGCGAGGTCGCGGGCGACCGCCTGCGGATCGATGGTCGGGATCGCCCCGGAGCCGGGCGTGGCGCCCTCGGGCATGCGCGGCCGGATCACGCCGGCGACCCGCACCTCGGGATCGAGCACCACCATCGAGCCGCTGTGGTCCATGGTGTAGGTGTCGTCCATCGGCACCTTGCGGAACACCAGGCTCAGGCTGCTGGTGAAGGCTTCCAGCCGGGCGAGGTCGGGCTGGGTCGCGGCCACCGTCTCGGGGTGGAAATGGCGGGCATAGCCCGCGATCAGCTCCGGGGTGTCGCGCTCGGGGTCGATCGAGACGAACAGCAGGCGCGGGCGCTGGGCCTCGGGCAGGGCTTCCCAGGTCCTCTGCGCCTTCGCCATGTCGGTGAGCGTCGTCGGGCAGATGTCCGGGCAGGAGACGAAGCCGATGAACACCACGGTCCAGCGGCCGCGCAGGCTGGCGTCGGTGACCGGGCCGGCGGCCGAGACCAGCTCGAAGGACGGGATCGGCCGCGGCGTGGCGAAGGGAATGACCGCTTCCAGCGCAGGTGCGGTGCCCCTGTCGCCACGCTCGGACCACTGCTGGGCGGCCAGCAGCCCGAGGCCGGCGAAGACGGCGGCGGCGACGATGAGCAGGGTGCTGCGGTTGAACATGGCACGGGCGGGGTCGGGGCGGGGGACCAGTATACGCAGCGGCTGGCTATACTCGGGCGCTTGTCCCGTGAAGCCTGCCCTGGGCCGCCGAGCCGCATGCCTGCCGAATCCCCGACCGACGCCCTGCAGACGATCATCGACCTGATCCGCTACGGCGCCAGCCGCTTCGGCGAGGCCGGCCTGACTTTCGGCCACAGCTACGACAACGCCATGGACGAGAGCACCCAGCTGGTGCTCCACGCCCTGCACCTGCCGCACGACCTCAACCCGATCTACGGTGCCTCGCGCGTCACCGCCGACGAGAAGGCCAAGGTGCTGGCCCTGTTCCGGCGCCGCATCGACGAGCGCATCCCGGCCTGTTACTTGACCGGCGAAGCCTGGTTCGCCGGGCTGTCGTTCAAGAGCGATCCGCGCGCCCTGGTGCCGCGTTCGCCGATCGCCGAGTTGATCCTCGGCGGCTTCCAGCCCTGGATCGGCGACGTCGAGGTGTGCGACGCGCTGGACCTCTGCACCGGTGGCGGCTGCATCGCCATCGCCATGGGCCACTACAACCCGGGCTGGAACGTCGATGCGGTCGACCTCAGCCCCGAGGCGCTGTCGCTGGCCCGCGAGAACGTCGAGCGGCTGGATGCCCGCAACGTCACCCTGCACCGCGGCGACCTCTACGGCCCGCTGACCGGCCGGCATTACGACCTGATCGTGACCAACCCGCCCTACGTGACGAATGCCGAGACCGACGCCCTGCCGCGCGAGTATTCGCACGAACCGGCGATGGCGCTCCGCGCCGGCGACGACGGGCTGGATCTCGTGCTGAAGATCCTGCGCGACGCCCCGCTGCACCTGCGCAAGCACGGCGTGCTGATCGGCGAGGTCGGCGAGAGTCAGCAGCACCTCGAGCGACTGCTGCCGGACGTGCCGTTCGCCTGGATCGAGTTCAAGGTCGGGCAGATGGGCGTCTTCGCTCTGCACCACGACGACCTCGTCGCCCACCACGCCGACATCGCGCGGCTCGCCGCGACGCGGCCGTAGAGCGCGGACAAGGGATCGGACGGCGCATGGCCAGCAACACCTTCGGGCGACTCTTCGCGGTGACGACCTTCGGCGAAAGCCACGGGCCGGCCATCGGCTGCGTCGTCGACGGCTGCCCGCCCGGTCTCGCCCTTGCCCCGGAGGACTTCCACCACGACCTCGAGCGCCGCGCCACCGGCCGCTCGCGCCACACCTCGCAGCGCCACGAGGCCGACGAGGTCGAGATCCTCTCCGGCGTGTACGAGGGCCGGACCACCGGCACGCCGATCGCGCTGTTGATCCGCAACACCGACGCCAAGTCCAAGGACTACGCGAAGATCAGCGAGCAGTTCCGCCCCGGCCACGCCGACTACGCCTACTGGCAGAAGTACGGCATCCGCGATCCGCGCGGCGGCGGCCGCAGCTCGGCGCGCGAGACCACCATGCGCGTGGCCGCCGGCGTCATCGCCAAGAAGTGGTTGCGCGAGCGCTTTGGCGTCACCGTGCGCGCCTGCGTCAGCCAGCTGCACACGATCACGCCGAAGGCCTGGGACTGGTCGGTGGTCGAGGACAGCCTCTTCTTCTGGCCCTGCGCCGCGCAGGTGCCCGAGCTCGAGGCCTTCATGGACGCGCTGCGCAAGTCCGGCGATTCGGTCGGCGCCCGCGTGCGCGTCGAAGCACACGGGGTGCCGCCGGGCTGGGGCGAGCCGATCTACGGCAAGCTCGACGGCGAGATCGCGGCGGCGATGATGTCGATCAATGCGGTGAAGGGCGTCGAGATCGGCGCCGGCTTCGCGAGCGTGGGCCAGCTCGGCACCGTGCACCGCGACCTGATGCACCCGGACGGCTTCGCCAGCAACCACGCCGGCGGTGTGCTCGGCGGCATCAGCACCGGCCAGCCGCTCACCTGCGAGCTCGCCTTCAAGCCCACCTCCAGCCTGCGCCTGCCGGGCCCCACCCTCGACGTGCAGGGCAACGCCGTCGAGGTCATCACCACCGGCCGCCACGATCCCTGCGTGGGCCTGCGCGCGCCGCCGATCGGCGAGGCCATGATGGCCCTCGTGTTGATGGACCAGGCCCTGCGCCATCGCGCCCAGTGCGGCGATGTCGGCGAGGTCGCGCCGCGGGTCCCGGGCGAGCGAAAACCCGAGGGCGCCTGACGCTTCGTTCCGCCGCCCAGCACCCACGAATCCCGAGGAAGCTCCATGACGAACCGCTTCAAGATCGCCGTCGTCGGCGCCACCGGCGCCGTCGGCGAGACCATGCTCGCCATCCTCGCCGAGCGGAAGTTCCCGGCGAGCGAGGTCATCGCCCTGGCCAGCGAGCGCTCCGCTGGCGGCAAGGTCGATTTCGGCAACCACAAGCTGACCGTCCAGGACCTCGCCCGCTTCGACCCGACCGGCGTCGACTTCGCGCTGTTCTCCGCCGGCGGCGACATCTCGCGCGAGTACGCGCCGAAGTTCGCCGCCGCGGGCGCCATCGTTATCGACAACAGCTCGGCCTTCCGCATGGACCCCGACGTGCCGCTGGTGGTGAGCGAGGTGAACCCGGAAGCCTTGGACTCGATTCCGCGCGGCATCGTCGCCAACCCGAACTGCTCGACCATGCAGATGGTGGTGGCGCTCAAGCCCATCCACGACGCGGTCGGCATCACCCGCATCAACGTGGCGACCTACCAGTCCACCTCGGGTGCCGGCCGCTCGGGCCCGGAGGAGCTCGGCCGCCAGACCGCGGCCCTGCTGCGCTTCGAGGACCCGAACCCGACGCGCTTCCCGGTGCAGATCGCCTACAACCTGATCCCGCAGATCGACGCCTTCACCGACAACGGCTACACCAAGGAGGAGATGAAGCTGGTCCACGAGACCCGCAAGATCCTCGGCGATGCCTCGATCCAGGTGAACCCGACGGCGGTGCG
>JAGXSL010000099.1 GCA_018333835.1 Lysobacteraceae bacterium | reverse complement strand
CCCCCTGCAGCAGGGTGATGGCGAGCGGCGACTCGTTGTCCAGCGGCTCGCGGCCCTCGATCGCCAGTTCGACCGCCTTCTTCGCCGCCACGGCGATCCGCGCCGGGTAGTTGGCGCCGTCGCCGTTGAACAGCTGCACCCGGTCGCCTTCGCGCAGGCGCAGCACGCGCAGCAGGTGCTGGCTCTTGTCCTCGGCCAGCACCAGGGCCTGGCCGGCGGCCAGCGCGGCGTCGACATGGCAGCGGATCACTCGCATCCGGCATAGGCCTCGAGGGCGGCGCGGCTGGCGCGGACCAGGGTGTCGATCGCCTCGTCGCCGATGCAGTAGGGCGGCATCCAGTACAGCACGTTGCCGAGCGGGCGCAGCACGGCCCCGGCCTCCAGCGCGGCACGGTAGGCCGCCAGCGTGCGCCGCCGCGGGTGGTCGGCGAAGGCGCGCCGCGTGCTGCGGTCCTCGACCAGTTCGAAGGCGAGGATCATGCCGGCCTGGCGCAGCTCGGCGACGTTCGGATGTTCGGCAAGGGGGGCGGCGGCCGCGGCGAGGCGGGCGGCCAGCGCGCGGTTGTCGGCGATCACGTCGCGGCGGGCGAACAGGTCCAGCGTGGCGTTCGCCGCCGCGCAGGCGACCGGGTTGCCGGTGTAGCTGTGCGAATGCAGGAAGCCGCGCGTGCGGTCCTCGCTCCAGAAGGCCTCGAACACGGCTTCCGTGGTCAGCACCGCCGACAGCGGCAGGCTGCCGCCGGTCAGGCCCTTCGAGACGCAGAGGAAATCCGGTGCGATGCCGGCCTGCTCGCAGGCGAACAGGGTGCCGGTGCGGCCGAAGCCGACCGCGATCTCGTCGGCGATCAGGTGCACGCCGTGGGCGTCGCAGAGCCGACGCGCCTCGGCGAGGTAGGCCGGGTGGTGCATGCGCATGCCGCCGGCACATTGCACCAGCGGTTCCAGCACCAGGGCGGCGATGCGCCCGCCTTCGCGTTCGAGGGTCGTCGCCAGCGCCGCGGCGGCGCGCAGCGCGCAGGCTTCGGCGGTCTCGCCCGGCCCGGCGTTCCAGGCGTCCGGCGAGGGCACGAACAGCGGCTCCATCAGCAGCGGCGCGTAGATGCGGCGGAACAGCGGGATGTCGCTGACCGCCAGCGCGCCGAGCGTTTCGCCGTGGTAGCCGTTCTGCAAGGCGATGAAGCGCGTGCGCTGCGCATCACCGCGATTCTGGTGGGCGTGGAAGCTCATCTTCAGCGCGATCTCGATCGCCGCGCTGCCGTTCTCGCCGTAGAACACCCGCGACAGCGGCGGGTGGGTGGTGCTGCGTGGCGCGATCGCCACCAGGCGCTCGGCGAGGCGCAGGCCGGGCTCGTGGGCGAAGCCGGCGTAGATGACGTGTTCGAGCTCGGCGGCCTGGGTGCCGATGGCGGCGGCGATCGCCGGGTGGGCGTGGCCGAACAGGTTGGTCCACCAGCTGGAGATGGCGTCGAGGTAGCGGCGGCCGTCCAGGCCCTCCAGCCATTCGCCGCGGCCGCGCCGGATCGGCACCAGCGGCAGCTCGCCGCGGTGCTCGCGCATCTGCGTGCAGGGGTGCCAGACCACGGCGAGGTCGCGGGCGAGGAAGGCGTCGACATCGCCCTCTGCTAGCATCGGTGCGATGGGAATGTTCTGCGTCATCCCCCGAATGATGGTGAGCCGCGCCCGGTCTGTCCATGCGTGGGGCCGGCCGTGAGCCGTCCGCTGCCGACCATCCACGGCATCGAAGCCGACCAGTACGGCCCCTACCGGGTCGAGCGGCTCGACCTCGAGTTCAGCAACGGCGAGCGCCGCCGCTACGAGCGGCTCAAGAGCCGGGGCCACGGCTCGGTGATGATCGCCGCGCTGGCCGATGCCGACACCGTGCTGCTGGTGCGCGAATACGCCGCCGGTACCCACCGCTACGAACTCGGCCTGCCCAAGGGCCGCATCGATGCCGGCGAGGGCTGGGCCGAGGCCGCCGGCCGCGAGATGCGCGAGGAGATCGGCTTCGGTGCCGAACGCCTGACCCGCCTGCGCGGCCTGACCCTGGCCCCCACCTACATGAGCCACGAGATCCACCTGGTGCTGGCCGAGGGCCTGTTCCCGGAGCGCCTGCCCGGCGACGAGCCCGAGCCGCTGGAGGTGCTGCCGTGGCGGCTCGACCGCCTGCACGAGCTGATCCTGCGCGAGGAGTTCTCGGAAGGCCGCTCGATCGCCGCGCTGTTCCTGCTGCGCGAATGGCTGCGCAACGGCCGGCCGGCGCCATGAGTGCGACCGCCGGGCGAGGGGGCGACGGCGCGGAAGCTGCCGCGTCCCGCGAGTCGCTCCGGGAGCCGGTCGTGGCCCTGGCCGAGGCCGCCGGGCGCGCCATCCTCGCGGTCTACTCCGGCGATTTCGCGGTCGAGGACAAGGACGACCGTTCACCGCTGACGGAAGCCGACCTCGCCTCGCAACGCCTGCTGGTCGCCGGGCTGGAGGCGTTGACACCGGACCTCCCGGTGCTGTCGGAGGAAGCCGCCGAGGTGCCCTGGGCGGTCCGCCGCGCCTGGCCGCGCCTGTGGCTGGTCGATCCGCTCGACGGCACCCGCGAGTTCGTCAAGCGCAACGGCGAGTTCTGCGTCTGCCTCGCCCTCATCGAGGACGGCGTGCCGGTACTCGGCGTGGTGCACGCGCCGGTGGCCGGCGTGACCTGGTCGGCGCTGGCCGGCCGCGGGGCCTGGCGGCGCGTGGCCGCGTCGGCGCAGGAGCGGCCGCTCGCCCGCCGCCCGCCGCTCGCCGCGGGTCCGGCCGGTCTGCGCGTCGCCGCCAGCCGCTCGCACCGCGATGCCCGTACGGATGCCCTGCTGGCCCGCCTGCCCGGGGCCGAAACGCTGGCGATGGGCTCGGCGATCAAGTTCGGCCTGCTCGCCGAGGGCGCGCTCGACGTCTACCCGCGCTTCGGCCCGACCGCCGAGTGGGACACCGCCGCCGGCCAGTGCCTGGTCGAGGCGGTGGGCGGTGCCGTGCTCGGCCTCGACGGCGCGCCGCTGCGCTACAACCGGCGGCCCGGCCTCGCCAACGGCGCCTTCCTCGCCCTGGCCGACCCCGACCTGCCCTGGAGGACCTGGCTTGACTGACGCCGACCCCGCCGCCGCGCTGGCCGCGCTCGACCCCGCCGGCGCGGCGCAGGCGCTGCACCGCATCGAGACCCTGCTGGCCGTCATGGCCCGTTTGCGCGACCCCGTGCGCGGCTGCCCCTGGGACGTGAAGCAGGATTTCGCCAGCATCGCCACCTACACCATCGAGGAGGCCTACGAGGTGGCCGAGGCCGTCGAGCGCGGCGACCTCGCCGACCTCAAGGACGAGCTCGGCGACCTGCTGCTGCAGGTGGTGTTCCACGCGCAGATGGCGAGCGAGCAGGGCGCCTTCGGCTTCGCCGACGTGGTGGCGGCGATCAACGACAAGATGCTGCGCCGCCACCCGCACGTGTTCGGCACGGCTTCGGTGGCCGGTGCCGATGCCCAGGCCGCCGCCTGGGACGCGATGAAGGCCGCCGAGCGCGCTGCCAAGCGCCGCGCCGGCGACGCCCCGCCCTCGGCCCTGGACGGCGTGCCGGCGGCGCTGCCGGAGTGGCAGCGCGCGCTGAAGCTGCAAAAGCGCGGCGCCGCCGTCGGCTACGATTGGCCGGAGCCGGCCGCGGTGATCGACAAGCTGCACGAGGAGATCGACGAGGTCCGCGCGGCGCTGGCGATGCCAGCTTCGCCCGAGCGGCAGCACGCGCTGGAGGACGAGATCGGCGACCTGCTGTTCGTCGCCATCAACCTGGCGCGCAAGGCGCGGGTCGATCCCGGTGCCGCGCTGCGCCGCGCGAACGCCAAGTACGTGCGCCGCTTCCGCGCGATGGAGGCGCTGGCGCGCGCGCAGGGCCGCGACTTCGCCGCGCTGCCGCTGGCCGAGCAGGACGCCCTGTGGGCGGAGGCCAAGCGCGCCGAGCGCGCGGCGCCGGACGCGGTGCCCTACGCGTCGAGCAGCGGCGCGAAGCCGCCGTAGATCATCCGCTTGCCATCGAAGGGCATCGGTTTCTTCGCCGGGTCCATCCGCGGGTCGGCGATGACGGCGGCCCAGCCGGCGTCCCGTGCTTCCTTCGAGGGCCATTCGATCCACGAGAACAGGATCGCCTCGTCCTCGCTGGCCTTCACCGCCATGAAGAAGTCGGTGAGCTTCCCGTGTGGCACATCGTCCTGCCAGCACTCGACGACCCGCAGCGCGCCGTGCTCGCGGAAGACTTCGGCGGCTTCGGTGCAGTGCTGGAGGTAGATCTCGCGGTTGGCCACCGGTACGGCGGCGACGAAACCATCGACGTAGGACATGGCGGACTCCAGTGCGTCGGAATACGGTGCGCGAAGCCTGCGCCCGTGGGTCGCGGCTGTCAAAGTCGCGCATCATCGCCTGGCCTCGCATGGGTGCCAGGCTTTCCATCCGCTTCCTCCACCGACTGCACATGCTTGACGACACCATCGCGATGACCACCACTTCGCCGACTGGGCGGCGTTCGGCCCTGGCGCGGGAAGGCCCCGCGCTGGCCCGCCTCGCCGCCCCACTGGTGGCCGGGCTGGTGGCGAGCACCGGCATGGCGGTGGTCGACACCGTGATGCTGGCCCCGCTCGGTGCGCTGCCGCTGGCGGCGGTGGCCCTGGGCGGCAGCGTCTCGCTGGTGCTGTACATGGCGCTGTACGGCTTCGTCGCGCCGGTCGGGCTGTTCGCCGGCCGCCACTTCGGCGCCGGCACGCCGGCCGGCATCGGCCATGTCGCCCGCCACGGCGCGCTGCTCGCGCTTTCGGGCGGTGCCGTCGCCGCGCTGCTGATGGCGGCGGGATTCTGGCTGCTGCCCCGGCTCGGCCAGCCGCCCGAGGTGCTGGCCATCCTGCTGCCGTACTGGCTCTGCCTCTCGGCCCTGCTGCTGCCCTACGCGCTCGGGCTCGTGGCCAAGAACCTGCTCGATGCCGCCGGCCGGCCCTGGACCGGGGTGCTGCTGGCCCTGCTGCCGGTGCCGCTCAACGTCGGGCTCAACTGGGTGCTGATCTACGGCAACCTCGGCTTCCCCGCGCTCGGCCTGACCGGGGCCGGGATCGCCAGCCTGCTCGCCACCGCCATCGGCGCGGCCCTGCTCTGGGCCTACGCCCGCCACGCGCCGGCGCTGCGGGCCTGGTGGGCGCCGCGCCGGCCCGATGCGGCCGAACTGCGCCGGCAATGGCGCGAGGGCCTGCCGATGGCGCTCCAGTACACCCTCGAGGGCGGCGCGCTGGCGGTGATCGGCCTGCTGGTCGGCCAGTTCGGCGCGGTCGCCCTGGCCGGCCACCAGATCGCGCAGGCGGTCGGCAACACGCTCTACATGCTGCCGCTCGGCATGGCGGCGGCGGTCGGCATCCGGGTCGCGCAGGTGATCGGCGCCGGCGAGGGTGCCCGGGTCGCCGCCATCGGCCAGGCCGGATTGCTGGTGGTCAGCGTCTGGATGGGTGCCTTCGCCCTGCTGTTCCTGTTCGCCGGCGGCTGGATCGCCGGCCGTTTCGTCGACGACCCGGCGGTGGTCGCGGCGGCGGCCGGCATCTTCTTCGTGTTCGGCTTCACCCAGCTGATGGACGGCGTGCAGTCGGTCAGCCTCGGCGCCCTGCGCGGCATGCTCGACAACGCCTGGCCGACCCGCATCTCGCTGCTCGCCTACTGGGGCATCGCCCTGCCTTTGTCGGTGCTGTTCGGCTTCGGCTTCGAACTCGGCGCGCCCGGCGTCTGGGGCGGCTTCGGGGTCGGGCTGGCGGTGGCCGCGCTGGCCCTGTCCTGGCGCTTCGCCCGGCTCAGCCGGCGCATGGCCGGCGGCTGAGCCGCCGCATTCACCACGCGATCACCGCGGATTCACGGCGGGGTCACCGCCCGGACGGCTCAATAGGCGCGTTGCTTCACAAACATGAACGCGCCGCCACTTCCTGAAGGAGCCTGCCATGCGCCGTGATGATCCCGCCGGCCTCATCCTCGTCGTCGAGGACAACCGCAACCTCTCCGAGATGATGGGGGAGTACCTCGAAACGCGCGGCTTCGGCGTCGACTACGCCGGAGACGGCCACGACGGCTACCGCCTCGCGGTCGACAACAGCTACGACGTGATCGTGCTCGACCTGATGCTGCCGCGCATGGACGGCATCGAGGTCTGCCGCAAGCTGCGCAACGAGGCCAAGAAGAGCACGCCGGTGCTGATGCTGACCGCCCGCGACACCCTGCAGGACAAGGTGATCGGCCTCGACGCCGGTGCCGACGATTACCTGGTCAAGCCCTTCGCCATCCAGGAACTGGAAGCCCGCCTGCGCGCCCTGATCCGCCGCGACCGCCGGCAGGTCAGCGCCGAGGTGCTGAAGGTGGCCGACCTGGTGCTCAACACCGCTTCGCTGCGGGTGACCCGCGGCGGCAAGGAGATCCTGCTCTCGCCGATCGGCCTGCGCCTGCTCACCATCCTGATGCGCGAATCGCCGCGGGTGGTGACCCGCCGCGACATCGAGCGCGAGATCTGGGGCGACGGCCTGCCCGATTCCGACACCCTGCGCAGCCACCTCTACAACCTCCGCAAGGCCATCGACCGTCCCTTCGACAAGCCCCTGCTGCACACCGTGCAGACCGCCGGTTACCGCATCGCCGACCTCGACTCCGCGCCCTCGGCATGAACCAGGCCACCGGCCTGCGGCGCAAGATCTGGGCGGCCTTCATCCTGCAGGCCGCCGCGATCAGCTTCGCCGCGGTGCTCGGCGTCTACGGTGCTTCGGCGGTGCTGAAGCACCTGCTGATCCAGCGTGCCCTCACCGAGGAGGCGGCGCATTTCTGGAAGCGGCTCGACGCCGACCCGGCCGCGGCGGTCCCCAACACCTTCAACATGACCGGGCATCTCATTGTGTCGGGCCGCGGCATCGAGGACGTGCCGGACGAGCTGCGCGCGCTTGGCGAGGGCTACCACAGCCTGCCGCGCGCCCAGGGTGGCGCCCTGGTGCTGGTGCAGGACCGCGGCGGCAAGCGCCTCGTGCTGCAGTTCAAGCAGGAGCAGGTCGACGCGCTCGCCTTCTGGTTCGGCGTGGTGCCGCTGGCGCTGGTGCTGGTGGTGGTCTACATCATCGCCTGGACCACCTACCGCGCCTCGCGGCGGGCGGTCTCGCCAGTGATCTGGCTGGCCTCGGTGGTGCAGCGCTGGGACCCGAAGCACCCGCAGGTCGATGCGCTGAAGGCGGAGAACCTGCCGATCGACGTCGAGGGCGAGACCCTGGTGCTCGCCTCCTCGCTGCGCGACTTCGCCACCCGCATCGAGGAGCTGGTGGCGCGCGAGCGCAACTTCACCCGCGATGCCAGCCACGAGCTGCGCACGCCGGTGGCGGTGGTACGCATGGCGACCGAGATGATGGCCGCCGACGAGGTCTGCTCGCCGCGCCAGCGCAAGGCCATCAACCGCATCCTCGGCGCCGTGCGCGACATGGAGACGTTGATCGAGGCCTTCCTCATCCTCGCCCGCGACGGCGACACCGGCCTGCCGCCCGAGGCTCTGCTGGCCTCGGAGGTGGTGGAGGAGGAACTGGAGAAGGCGCGGCCGCTGGTCGGCAACAAGCCGGTCACGCTGAGCCTCGACCTGCAGGCCGACTTCCGCCTGCAGGCCTCGCGCCGGGTGGTCTCGGTGCTGCTCAGCAACCTGATCCGCAACGCCTGCTACTACACCGACGCCGGCCACGTGGTGGTGCGGGTGCGCGCCGACGAGATCGTCGTCGAGGACAGCGGCATCGGCATGACGCCCGAGCAGTTGGACAAGGTCTTCGAGCCGTTCTGGCGTGCCGACATCGGCCGCCAGGACGGGCAGGGCATCGGCCTCTCGATCGTGCAGCGGCTCTCGCAGCGCTTCGGCTGGCCGGTGCGGCTGGAGAGCGTGGCCGGGCAGGGCACCCGCGCCCACGTCCACTTCCCGCAGGCGGTACCGGTGCCGGCGCGGCCGCTCGCCGATCCGCCCGAGGACGTGGTCTGAACCCGGCCCGGTGACGGCGGCCGGCGATTGCCGGCAGAATCGCCGGGCATCCCGCCGGAGCCGCCGATGACCCGCCTTGCCGCCCTCATCCTTGCCGCGCTCCTCGTCGCGGCGCCGCTCGCCGCCGCCACGCCGGTGCCGGCACCCGCCACGCCCCGCACGGCACTGGTGATCCACGGCGGCGCCGGGGTGATCGAGCGCAGCCGCCTCTCGGCGGCCGACGAGGCGGCCGTGCGCGCCGACCTCGAGGCCGCCCTCGATGCCGGCCACGCCGTGCTGCAACGCGGCGGCGCGGCGCTCGACGCGGTGGTGGCGGCGGTCCGGGTGCTGGAGGATTCGCCCTGGTTCAACGCCGGCCGCGGCGCGGTGTTCACCGCCGACGAGACCCACGAACTCGACGCCGCGCTGATGGAGGGCCACACCCGCCGTGCCGGCGCGGTGACCGGCGTGCGCACGGTGCGCAACCCGGTGCTGCTGGCGCAGGCGGTGATGGAGCACACCCCGCACGTCTTCCTCGCCGCCGAGGGGGCCGAGCGCTTCGCCGACACCCGGCCCGAGATCGAGCGCGTGCCCAACGACTGGTTCTCGACGCCGCGCCGCCGCGAGCAGCTGGAGACCCTGCGCGAACGCGAACGCCGGCAGGCCGGAGCCGCGCCGGCGGCGATCGCCTCCGCCGCCCGCCACGGCACGGTCGGCGCGGTGGCGCTCGACGTGCACGGCCACATCGCCGCCGCTACTTCCACCGGCGGCATGGGCAACAAGCGCTGGGGCCGGATCGGCGACGCCCCGGTGATCGGTGCCGGCACCTACGCCGACGCCGCCTGCGGCGTCAGCACCACCGGCTGGGGCGAGTTCTACCTGCGCACCGTCGCCGCCCATGCCATCTGCGCCCGCGTCGGCCTGCGCGGCGACCCGATCGCGGCGGCGGCCGACGAGGTCGTCAACCGGATCATCCCGGCGCTCGGCGGCGACGGCGGTGCGATCGCCCTCGATGCCGCGGGCACCATCACCATGCCGTTCAACACCGCCGGCATGTACCGCGGCTGGATCCACCCGGACGGGCGCCGCGGGACCGCGGTGTTCGCCGACGACTGACCACCAGAGCGAGGGCAGGGCCATGTTCGACGACGAAAGCCAGCAGCTGCGCCGGCAGAAACGCTTCCTGGAGGAAGTGGAGAACGCCATCCGCGACGCCAACCGCCGCATCCTCCACGAACGCATCCCGGCGCTGGACCGCGAGCGTTTCGTCGCCTTCGCCAGCTTCGTCGCCGGCCTGCGCGCCGAATACCTGCACGCGGCCATGGACCTCGTCGCCGGGCGCAGCGGCAGCGGCTTCGAAGCCCTGCGCCAGCGCCGCGAGGCCTACGAGGAGGCCCGCGACGCCTTCGCCGCGCTGGAGCGCGCCATCGAGCGCGGCTACGTCGATATCGCCGACAGCGCCTGAGCCGCGTCGCGCCTTGGCCCAAGCCCCGGGGCTTGGCTCAACGCGGGCGCTGCAGATCCTCGAGCAGCGCCTTCAGGAAGCGCGCCGCCTCGCCGCCGGTGGCGGCGCGGTGGTCGAAGGTGAGCGAGAGCGGCAGCAGGCGGTGGGTCTCGATGCCGCCCAGCACCGGCACCACGGCCGGGTAGACCCGGCCGGCGGCGACGATGCAGACGCAGGGCGGCACCACCACCGGCGTCGCGTACTTGCCGGCGAACCGGCCGAAGTTGCTCAGCATCACGGTGGCACCGCCCAGCGCCTCCGGCGGCAGCGAGCGGTCGTCGAGGCCGGCGCGCAGGCGCTGGATGCCGGCGCGCACGGCGGCGGCGTCGAGGTCCTCGGCATTGCGCAGGGTGGCGACGAACAGCCCGTCCGGATGGTCGATGGCGAGGCCGACATCGACCCGGGCGTGGCGGCGCAGGGTGCCCGCCTTGGCGTCGAGCCAGGCGTTCATGGCCGGCTCGGCGCGGCTTGCCACGACCAGCGCGCGCACCAGCCGCGCGGTGAGGTCCTCGCCCGGTGCCCAGGCGTGCAGGTCGGCGTCGTCCATCAGGGTGGTCGGCACCACCTCGGCATGGGCGGTGGCCATGCTGCGCAGCATGTTGCGGCGCACGCCGCGGATCGGGGCATCGACGTCGAAAGCGGCCTCGGTGCCTGCACCGCTGGGCCGGGCTCCGGGCGAGGAAGCTTTCGCGGCCTCGGCCGCCCTCCGCACATCGGCCAGGGTCACCACGCCATCAGCCCCGCTCGGCACGAGGCCGGCCAGGTCGACGCCGAGCTTCTTCGCCAGTGCCCGCACCGCCGGCATCGCCCGGATGCCGCCCAGCGCGACGGCGGCCTCGCGGCGGATCTCGCTCGATACCGCCATCGCCCCGACCACGGTGCCGGCGTCGGTGTCCTCCGCCGTGTCGGCCGTGTCGGCCGTGGCGGAGGGCGGCGCCTCGGCGGCGGCGGGTGTGGCGGCGGCCGGCACCGCCGGGGCGTGCCCGTGGCCGTCGCCCTGGCCGGCCGAGCGCTGCGGCAGGGCGGGGTCGATCTGGAACTCGGCCAGCCAGCTGCCGGTGGCGATCACGTCGCCGGTCTTGCCGGCCACCCGCAGCAGGGTGCCGGAACAGGGCGAAGGTACCTCGACCACGGCCTTGGCGGTCTCCATCGAGACCAGGGGTTCGTCGAGCCGGACGACCTGGCCGATGGCGACGTGCCACTCGACGATCTCGGCGTCCGGCAGGCCCTCGCCGAGGTCGGGCAACAGGAACAGCTGCGTGGTGCTCATTCGGGCTCCGGGCTCAGGACACGGCCAGCGTGCGCTTCACCGCCGCGACGATCTTGCCGACCGAGGGCAGGTAGTGCATCTCCAGCCGGAACAGCGGGATCGGCACGTCGTAGCCGGTGACGCGCTCGACCGGGGCGACGAGGTCGTACATCGCCTGCTCGGCGAGCCGGGCGGCGATCTCGGCGCCGAAGCCGGCGGTGCGGCAGGCTTCGTGGACGATCACGCAGCGGCCGGTCTTGCGCACCGATTCGTGGATGGTGTCGAAATCGAGCGGCTTGAGGGTGGCGACGTCGATCACTTCGGCGTCGATGCCCTCGGCCGCCAGCGCCTCGGCGGCCTCGAGGCATTCCTTCACCTGCGCGCCCCAGGTCACCAGGGTGACGTCGCCGCCGTCGCGCAGCACGTAGCAGACGTCGAGCGGCAGGGCCTCGCCGTCGTCCGGCACCTCCTCCTTGTACTGCCGGTAGATGCGCTTCGGCTCGAGGTAGATCACCGGGTCGGGGTCGCGGATCGCCGCCAGCAGCAGGCCGTAGGCACGCTGCGGCGAGGACGGCATCACCACCCGCAGCCCCGGCACGTTGGTGAACATCGCCTCGTTGGCCTCGGAATGGTGTTCGGGGGCGCGGATGCCGCCACCCCAGGGCACGCGCAGCACCAGCGGGCAGGTGAGCCGGCCGCGCGTGCGGTTGCGGAAGCGCGCGGCGTGGCAGACCAGCTGGTCGAGCATCGGGTAGACGAAGCCGTCGAACTGCGCCTCCGCCACCGGCTTCATGCCCTGCGTGGCGAGCCCGACGGCGAGCCCGGCGATGGTGGTCTCGTCGAGCGGCGTGTCGAGCACGCGCTCGGCGCCGAAGCGCTGCTGCAGGCCGGCGGTGGCGCGGAACACGCCGCCGTTGACGCCGACGTCCTCGCCCAGCACCAGCACGCTGGGGTCGTGGGTCATCTCGTGGGCCAGGGCCTGGGTGATCGCCTCGATCAGGGTGATCGCGGGTGCGGCCGTGGTGGCCTGCGGCAGGGGCGCGGTGGTGCTCACCGGCGCGCCTCCCAGTCGATGGCGTCCTCGCGCTGGACGGCGAGGTCGAGCGGCAGGGTCTCGAACAGATGGTCGAACATGGCAGTCACCGGCGGCAGCGGGGTGGCGAGGTAGGCCTCGACCTCGGCGTCGATGCGCTGCTGGCATTCCGCCCGCCAGGCCAGTTCCTCGGCCTCGCTCCAGGCGCCGAGCGAGGCGAGGTGGGCGCGTAGGCGCACCAGCGGCTCGCGGGTCCAGGCCGCCTTGACCTCGTCGTCGGGGCGGTAGCGGCGGGCGTCGTCGGCGGTGGTGTGGTCGGAGAGCCGGTAGGTGACGAACTCCAGCACGCTGCCGCCGTGCCCGGCCCGGGCCCGCGCCAGGGCGTGGTCCATGGCGGCGCGCACCGCGAGCAGGTCGTTGCCGTCGACCTGGGCGCAGTCGAGGCCGCCGGCCAGGCCCTTCTGCGCCAGCGTGCGGGCGCCGGTCTGCGCGCTGCGCGGCACCGAGATCGCCCACTGGTTGTTGATGATGCAGAGCACGAAGGGCAGGCCGTAGGCGCCGGCGGCGTTGATGGCGGCGTAGGTGTCGCTCTTCGAGCTGCCACCGTCGCCGACGCAGGCCACCGCCACCCGCGGCTCGCCGCGCAGCTTGAAGGCGAGCGCCGCGCCGGCCGCATGCAGGCACTGGGTGCCGATCGGCACGCACCAGGGGTAGTCGTGAGCCGGGCCGGAGAAGTCGTTGCCGCGCTCGTCGCCGCCCCAGTAGAGCAGCACCTCGCGCGGCAGCACGCCGCGCGCGAACTGCGCGCCGTACTCGCGGTAGCTGGGGGCCAGCACGTCCTCCGGCCGCATCGCGCTGCCGATGCCGACGTGGGTGGCCTCGTGGCCGAGGCAGCTGGCGTAGGTGCCGAGCTTGCCGGTGCGCTGCAGGGCGACGGCCTTGGTGTCGAAGGCGCGCACCAGCAGCATCTGCTTCAGCAGGGCGACCAGGGCCTCGCGGTCGTGGGCGAGCGCCGGCAGGTCCTCGCGGACCCGGCGGCCGTCCTCGCCGAGGTACTGGATGTAGTCGATCTCGAAGCTCGCCGCCGTGCGCATCCGCCCGCCCCGCCCCGTGGAGGCCTGCTTGATAACCCGCCGGCGGTGCCGCCGGCAAGGGCCGGTGGTTGGGCTGGCGTACACTGCCGGTCCGCCGTGCGACCGATCCCCATGCCCGAACAGCACCCGCGGCCTCTGGAGGCCGGCATCACCACCGACCTGCGCGAGCGCCTGAGCTACGCCGGCTACCTGCGCCTCGACCTGCTGCTCGCCGCGCAGCAGCCGCGCAGCACCGATGCCGGCAGCGACGAGCTGCTGTTCATCGTCCAGCACCAGGTCGCCGAGCTGTGGATGAAGCTGGCCATCGCCGAATTGCGCGCGGCCATCGACTGCCTGCGCGCCGATCGCCCGCAGCCGGCCCTGAAGATGCTGGCGCGGGTCAAGCTGGTGCAGCGCCAGCTGGTCGAGCAGTGGGCGGTGCTGGAGACCCTGACGCCCTCCGAGTACGCCCGGATCCGGCCGCACCTCGGTCCTTCCTCGGGCTTCCAGTCCCTGCAGTACCGGATGCTCGAGTTCCTGTTCGGCAACAAGGACGAGGCCATGCTGGCGGTGTTCACCCACGACCCGGAGGCGCACGCCGCGCTGGCCGCGCTGCACGCGGCGCCCTCGCTCTACGACGAGTTGCTGCGCTTCCTCGCCCGCGGCGGCCACGCGGTGCCGGCGGCGCTGCTCGGACGCGACCCGCGCCAGCCGCACCGCCCCTGCGAGGCCCTGGTGCCGGTGCTGGCGCGGATCTACGCCGACCCGGAGGCGCACTGGGCGGCCTACCACCTGTGCGAATCGCTGATCGACCTCGAGGTCAACCACCAGCTCTGGCGCTTCCGGCACCTGAAGACGGTCGAGCGCGTGATCGGCCAGCAGCGCGGGACCGGCGGCAGCTCCGGCGTCGGCTTCCTGAAGCGGGCCCTCGACATCGGCTTCTTCCCCGAGCTGTTCGCCGTGCGCACCGCGCTGGCACCGCCGGTGGCGCCGGGCTAGAGTCCCCCACCTTCCCCCCCAGCGAGGTCCCGCGTGTCCCAGCCCGCCACCGCCCCGTCCGCGCCCCGCAGCGTCGCCATGCGTTTCCTCGACGGCGTCGAGAGGCTCGGCAACAAGTTGCCCGACCCGGCCATGCTGTTCCTGGTGCTGCTCGGCATCGTGATGGTGCTGAGCTGGCTGCTCTCGAACGTCGACTTCGACATCCTCAACCCGCGCACCAACGCGCCGATCGAGGTCAACAACCTGCTGGCCGGCACCGCGCTCACCGAGTTCATCGCCAACATGGTGACGGTGTTCACCAGCTTCCCGCCGCTCGGCGTGGTGCTGGTGTCGATGATGGGCCTGGCGGTGGCCGAGCACTCCGGCTTCATCCACGCCGGGCTGCGCGCGCTGATGAGCGTCACCGCGAAGAGCCTGCTGACGCCGATGCTGATCGTCGTCGCCATCCTCTCGCACGTCGCGGTGGACGCCGGCTACGTGCTGGTGGTGCCGCTCGGCGCGGTGATCTTCTACGCTGCCGGCCGCCACCCGCTGGCGGGCATCGCGGCGGCCTTCGCCGGCGTCTCCGGCGCCTATTCGGCGAGCTTCCTGCCGACCAGCCTCGATCCGCTGCTGGCCGGCTTCACCCAGGCCGGGGCGCAGCTGCTCGACCCGACCCACACGGTCAACCCGCTCAACAACATCTTCTTCATGGCGGCCTCGTCCCTGCTCATCATCGGGCTGGGCTGGTTCATCACCGACAAGGTGGTCGAGCCGCGGCTGATGCGCACCGCCACCATCGACGGCGACATGAAGGACGCGCCGACGCTCGAGCGCCTGTCGCCGCTGGAGAAGAAGGGCCTCTGGGCTGGTCTTGCCACCATCGTGCTGGGCCTCGCCGTCATCGCCTTCACCGCCTGGCCGGCCGATTCGGCCTGGCGCCATGCCGAGTCCGGCGACCTCACCCACAACGCCGCGCCGCTGATGCGCGCCATCGTGCCGCTGATCCTGTTCCTCACCCTGATCCCCGGCGTCGTCTACGGCAGCATCGTCGGCACCATCAAGAGCCATCGCGACGTGGTCGCCGGCATCAGCAAGGTCATGAACACGATGGGCTACTACCTCGTGCTGGCCTTCTGCTGCGCCATCTTCATCGCCGGTTTCGCGCAGTCGAACATCGGCATCCTGGTGGCGCTGGAGGGCGCCGAGGCGCTCAAGGCCTCCGGCCTGCCGCTCGGTGCCATGCTGGTCGGCATCACCTTCCTCACCGCCGCCGTGAACCTGCTGATCGGCTCGGCCTCGGCCAAGTGGGGTCTGCTGGCACCGATCTTCGTGCCGATGCTGATGCAACTCGGCGTCTCGCCCGACCTCACCCAGGCCGCCTACCGCATCGGCGATTCCAGCTCGAACATCATCACCCCGCTGATGCCCTACTTCCCGCTGGTCGTGGTGTTCTGCCAGCGCTACGTGAAGAACACCGGCATCGGCACGGTGATCGCGATGATGCTGCCCTACGCCCTCACCTTCCTCGTCGTCTGGAGCGCCTTCCTGCTCGGCTACTGGTCGCTCGGCCTGCCGCTCGGCATCGGTGCGAGCTACACCTACCCGGCGACCTGAAGCCTCCGGCCCGGGGCCTCCGGCAGGCGGCCCCGGTGCCACCCCGGCCGCCTTCAGTCGCGCCCGAAGTCCTCGGTGACCTGCTCCATGCGGGCGAGCAGCCGGTCGAGGGCCTGGCGCTCGTCCGGGCGCAGGGCGTCGAGCAGGCGCTGCTCGTAGGCCATCGCCCGCGGCGCCACGTCGGCGTAGATGGCCCGCCCGGCCTCGGAGAGCCGCAGCACGCTGCGGCGGCGGTCGTCGGTGTCGGTCTCGCGCAAAATGCGGCCGTCGTCGAGCAGGGCCGAGACCGCCCGGCTCACCGCCACCTTGTCCATCGCCGTGCGCAGGGCCACCTCGCTGGCGGAAAGGCCGGGGCGGCGGGCCAGCACGGCGATCACCCGCCACTCCGGGATGCTCAGGCCGTGGCGCTTGTCGTAGAGCCTTGCGATGTCGGCGCTGATGCGGTTGGAGAGCACCGAGAGCCGGTAGGGCAGGAAGCGTTCGAGATCGAGCATCATGCTGCGCCGCGGTAGAAGTTGCGTTTGGTTTCAACCGAAACTATAACGGCGCTTGCGCCACCGCCTTGCGGGCCGCGTCCAGCCTTCCGCCTTCTTCACGCCCCCATGGAGCATGCCATGAACGCCAGCGCCACCACGGCCCCGAATTCCTTCGGCATGGACGTCACCACCTTCGAGAACCCGATGGGCATCGACGGCTTCGAGTTCGTCGAGTTCGCCGCGCCGGCCGGGCAGGGCGAGGCGCTGCACGCCTGCTTCCGGGCCATGGGCTTCAGCGCCGTACGCCGCCACAAGACCCGCCCGATCACGCTGTACAAGCAGGGCGGCGTGCATTTCCTCGTCAACGAGAACCCGGACGGCTTCGCCGCGGATTTCGCCCGTGCCCATGGCCCCAGCGCCTGTGGCTTCGCGATCCGCTTCCAGAAGGACGCCCACGAGGTACAGGCCGCGGCGCTGGCCGCCGGCGGCGAGCGTGTCGCCCGCGAGGACAGCCGCGCCATCGACCGCCCGGTGATCCAGGGCATCGGCGGCTGCATGCTCTACCTCGTCGACGACTACGGCAGCATCGACCGCGTCTACCGCGACTACGAGGCCATCCCCGGTGCCGACCCGGAGCCCAAGGGCTTCGGCCTGACCTTCATCGACCACCTCACGCACAACCTCTACTTCGGCAACATGCAGAAGTGGAGCGACTACTACGAGAAGCTGTTCAACTTCCGCGAGATCCGCTACTTCGACATCAAGGGCGCCAAGACCGGCCTGGTCTCGAAGGCGATGACCGCGCCGGACGGCATCGTCCGCATCCCGCTCAACGAATCCAGCGATCCGAAGTCGCAGATCAACGAGTACCTCGACCAGTACCGGGGCGAGGGCATCCAGCACATCGCCTGCTTCACCGACGACATCCACGCCACGGTCGAAGCCATGCGCGCGCAGGGGGTCGAGTTCCTGAACACGCCGGACACCTATTTCGAGGCGATCGACGCGCGCATCCCCAACCACGGCGAGGACGTGGCGCGACTGGCGAAGAACCGGATCCTGATCGACGCCGACCCGGAGACGAAGTCGCGCAAGCTGCTGCAGATCTTCACCCAGAACGCGATCGGCCCGATCTTCTTCGAGATCATCCAGCGCAAGGGGAACGAAGGGTTTGGCGAGGGCAACTTCCAGGCCCTGTTCGAGTCGATCGAGCGCGACCAGATGCGTCGCGGTGTGCTCTGAGGCCGCTCCGATGTCGCTCCAGTACCTCTCCGGCTTCGGCAACGAGTTCGCCAGCGAGGCCCTGCCCGGCGCCCTGCCGGTGGGGCGCAACTCGCCGCAGCGCTGCCCCTACGGCCTCTACGCCGAGCAGCTTTCGGGCACGGCCTTCACCGCGCCGCGCCACCAGAACCGCCGCAGCTGGCTCTACCGCATCCGCCCGAGCGCCATGCACGGGGCCTTCGAGCCGCTGCCGGAAGGGGCCTTCCACAATGTCTTCGGCGACGGCCCGGTCTCGCCGGAGCAGATGCGCTGGAACCCGCTACCGATGCCGGCCGCGCCCACCGATTTCCTCGCAGGCCTCTACACCATGGCCGGCAACGGCGGCCCCGGCACCGGTGCCGGCATCGGCGTGCACCTCTACGCGGCCAACCGCTCGATGCAGGGGCGCTACTTCTACGATGCCGACGGCGAGCTGCTGGTCGTGCCGCAGCAGGGCCGCCTCATGATCCGCACCGAGTTCGGCGTGCTCGAAGTCGAGCCGCAAGAGATCGCGCTCATCCCGCGCGGCATCCGCTTCGCCGTGGACCTGCCCGACGGCGAGGCCCGCGGCTACGTCTGCGAGAACCTCGGCGCCCACCTGCGCCTGCCCGACCTCGGCCCGATCGGCAGCAACGGTCTTGCCAACCCGCGCGATTTCCTCGCGCCGGTGGCGGCCTGGGAGGACATCGAGGGCGACTTCGAGCTGGTGGCGAAGTTCGACGGCCGCCTGTGGCGCGCGCCGATCGGCCATTCGCCGCTCGACGTGGTGGCTTGGCACGGCAATCACGTGCCCTGCAAGTACGACCTGCGCCGCTTCAACACCATCGGCTCGATCAGCTTCGACCACCCCGACCCGAGCATCTTCCTCGTGCTCACCTCGCCCAGCGACACGCCGGGTGTCGGCAACATGGATTTCGTGATCTTCCCGCCGCGCATCCTGGCGATGGAGGACACCTTCCGCCCGCCCTGGTTCCACCGCAACGTGGCCGGCGAGTTCATGGGCCTCGTGCACGGCGCCTACGACGCCAAGGCCGAGGGCTTCGTGCCGGGCGGGGCCTCGCTGCACAACAGCTTCAGCGGCCATGGCCCCGATGCCGAGACCTTCGAGAAGGCGAGTGCTGCCGACACCAGCAAGCCGCACTACCTCCGTGACACCATGGCCTTCATGTTCGAGTCGCGGGCGCTGTTGCGGCCGACGGCGCAGGCGGTCGCGGCACCGCACCGGCAGCGCCAGTACGCGGCCTGCTGGGCCGGCCTGAAGAAGCATTTCGACCCCACGCGCCGCTGAGGCGGCGCGCCAGCATCCACCGCCGCCGGAGCGGCGCGGCACGAACAGGAGAGCGGCATGAAACTGGGCAGTCTCAAGGAAGGCGGCCGCGACGGCACGCTCATCGTCGTCTCCCGCGACTTGGCGCGCGCGGTGCGCGTGCCGCACATCGCGCCCACCCTGCAGCGGGCGCTGGAGGACTGGTCGAACACGGCCCCCCGCCTCAACGGCGTGTCGGAGGCCCTCAACGGCTCGAACGCGCGGACCATCGATGGCCATGAGGTGTTCGCCCTCGACATGGCGGCACTGGCCGCACCGCTGCCGCGCGCCTACGAGTTCGTCGATGGCTCGGCCTACCTGCCGCACGTCGAGCGCGTGCGCCGTGCGCGTGGCGCCGAGGTGCCGGAGAGTTTCTACACCGACCCGCTGATGTACCAGGCGGTGAGTGCCGGCTTCCTCGGTCCGCGCGACCCGGTGCGGGTGCGCGACGAGGCCTGGGGCATCGACCTTGAAGCCGAGGTGGTCGTCGTCACCGACGACGTGCCCTACGGCGTGTCGGCCGAGGAGGCCGCGCAGCACATCCAGCTCATCGGCCTGGTCAACGACGTCTCCTTGCGCAACCTCATCCCCAACGAACTGGCCAAAGGCTTTGGCTTTTTGCAGAGCAAGCCGCGTTCGGGCCTGAGCCCGGTGTTCGTGACGCCCGATGAACTCGGCGAGGCCTGGCAGGGCAGCAAAGTGCATCGCCCGCTGCTGACCCACATCAACGGGGCATGGTTCGGCGCACCGGAGGCCGGCGAGGACATGCACTTCGACTTCGCCCAGCTCATCGCCCACGCCGCCAGGACGCGGCCCTTGAGCGCCGGCACGATCGTCGGCTCGGGCACGGTCGCCAACCAGAGCACCGAGCGCGGGGCGAGCTGCTTCGCCGAGCTGCGCACCATCGAGACCCTGCGCGACGGCAAGCCCTCCACGCCCTTCATGCGTTTCGGCGACACGGTGCGGATCGAGATGCTCGATGCCGAAGGCCGCTCGATCTTCGGTGCCATCGAGCAGAAGATCGAGAAACTGGACTGAACCCGGCCGCCGGCAGGGCGGTCTGGAGCCGGAACGGCCCAGGGTGTAACGTGGCCTCCGGGATGACGGACGGAGCAGGGACGATGCCCCATGACGGACTGCGGCTCTACAGCTACTGGCGCTCCAGCGCCGCCTACCGCGTGCGCATCGCGCTCAACCTCAAGGGGCTGGAGGCCGAGCAGGTGCCGGTCCACCTCCTCCGCGACGGCGGCGAACAGCATGCTGCGGCCTTCCAGCAGGTCAATCCGCAGGGCTTGGTGCCGGCCTTGCAGCACGGCCAGCGGCTGGTGCGGCAGTCGATGGCGATCATCGAATACCTCGACGAGACCTTCGGCGGCCCGCCCCTGTTGCCGGCCACCGCGCGCGACCGCGCCCGGG
>JAGXSL010000098.1 GCA_018333835.1 Lysobacteraceae bacterium | reverse complement strand
GCCCGTCGGTGCGCCGCGCTCGACGTAGAGCGCGCCGCGCTGGTGCGGGTTCTCGCCGTAGCGCAGCGCCTGCGCCAGCTCGAAGGGCAGGTGCAGGGTGGACGGCCACTCGGCGGCTTGGGTCTCGTCCGCGACGCGCGCCGAGAGCCACATGCTGACCCGGCCGTCGTAGCGCGCGGTGTGGGCGTAGCCCTTGGCCGCCCAGCCGCGGCGCTGCGCGGCGGTGCTGCCGCCGGCGTGGAGCGCGTCGAGAAAGCCGTCGTAGTCGGCCGGGTCGGTCAGCACGGCGACGCGGGCGTGGTTCTTCGCCGCTGCGCGCAGCATGGCCGGGCCGCCGATGTCGATGTTCTCGACCGCATCCTCGTACGTGCAATCCGGCTTCGCGACGGTGGCTTCGAACGGGTACAGGTTCACCACCAGCAGATCGATCGCCTCGATGCCGTGCTCGGCCATCACCGTGTCATCGGTGCCGGCGCGGCCGAGCAGGCCGCCGTGCACCTTGGGATGCAGGGTCTTGACGCGGCCGTCCATGATCTCGGGGAAGCCGGTGACCGACGAGACGTCGGTCACGTCGAGCCCGGCCTCGCGCAGGGCCTTGGCCGTGCCGCCGGTGGAGAGCAGCACCACGCCCTTCGCGGCCAGTGCCCGTGCCAGCGGCAGCAGGCCGGTCTTGTCGGAAACGGACAGCAGGGCCCGGCGGACGGGCTGGCGGTGCTCGGGCATACGCACTCCCTTCGAGGCCCGGTGCGGGCGGGGAGCGCGGAGTATACGGGTGCCCTCAGGGCAGCAGCCCGAGCGCCTCGAGCTTCTTGCGCAGGGTGGCGCGGTTGATGCCGAGCACCGCCGCGGCGCGGCTCTGGTTGCCCTCGCAGTGCTTCAGGGTCTCGGTCAGCAGCCCGGTCTCCATCTCCGACAGCATCAGGGCGTACAGCGAATCGGCCTCGCAGGCGCCGCGATCGTTGAGGTAGCGGCGAGTGGCGCGGGCCACCGCATCGCGCAGGGCGGTCACGGTGCCGGGCGTCCCCTCGACACGGGCGGGCAGTGCATTCACGAGGAACCCCTGGATCAGGCCCGTCGGTCGAGCGACGAGGACGGGGGAGGGGGAGTCTGCCGCAATTCCGGCCCGGGCGCGAGCCCGACTTTCGGTCAATGGAAATCGAACTCGAAGGCCACCGCGCGGTTGCCGGGGTCGACGATCTCCAGCGCCAGCGAGGCGCTCTGGCCCGGGGCCAGGGTCGGCCGCGAGGGCGTGCCACCCAGGTACTCGGACGGCCGGAAGCGGCGCAGGCCGATGGTCTGGCCGTCGAGGTCGCTCAAGGCCAGTTCCAGCACCGGCCAGGCCTGTGGCCAGCGGGCGTCGTTGCGGAAACTGGCGGTCACCAGCAGGGCCTGCGGGGCGCTGGGGTGCGGCTGGATCTCGCGGCTCAGCACCACGAAGGCCGCCGGCTCGCGCCAGGGCGGCAGGGTGCAGCCGAGCCGGCCGCAGGCGGCCTCCAGCCAGGGCCGCCAGTCCGGGTCGGCGGCCAGCCGGGCGCGGTCGGCGAACAGCACCTGCACCGGCAGCAGCAGGCCGAGCAATGCGAGGCCGGCGCCGAGCCGCCAGCGGGCGGCGCGGCCGAGCGGGGCGGTGCCCGGTGGCGGGCGGACGAAACGGGGCAGCGGGCGGGCCATGGCGCGCTCGAGTGTAGCGGCCTCAAGTGCGGCGGCGGCCGCTGATCCGCACCCAACCCTCGCGCTCGGCCACGGCCAGTTCGTCGAACCACGGCGCATAGCGCGCCAGCAGGGCATCCTCCTGGCCTCGGAGGATGCCGGAGAGCGCGATCCGCCCGCCCGGCGCGGTGCGCTCCGCCAGCGTCCCGGCGAGCGCATCGAGGGCGCTGGCGAGGATGTTGGCCAGCACCACCGGATGGCGGCCGGGCGGTGCCTCCGCCGGCAGGTGCACGGCGAAGCGCCCGGCGAGGCCGTTGCGGGCGGCGTTGTCGGCGCTGGCAAGGAGGGCCTGCGGGTCGTTGTCGATGCCGATGGCCCGCGTAGCACCCAGCTTCAAGGCGGCCAGCGCCAGGATGCCGCTGCCGCAGCCGAAATCCAGCACGTCGGCCCCTTCGAGGTCGAGGCCGTCCAGCCATTCGAGGCAGAGCGCCGTGGTGGCGTGGGTACCGGAGCCGAAGGCGAGGCCGGGGTCGAGCCGCAGCACCGCCATGCCGGGCGCGTCGGCGGCGGCCGGCAGGGCGTGGTCCCAAGGCACGATCCAGGTGCGGTGGCCGAAGCGCATCGGCTGGAACTGGTCGATCCAGGCCCGCACCCAGTCCTGCTCGGCCACCTCGCGGAACGAGGCCGAGGCCAGCGCCAGCCCCGGGTCGGCGGCCTCCAGCGCCGCCAGCAGGGCCTCCCGCGGGGTGGCGGCCGGGAACAGCGCCACCACCAGGCAGTCCGGCCAGAGCGGCATCTCGCCGACGCCGGGTTCGAGGATGGCCTGCTCGTCGCCGGTGTCGGCCCGTGGATCGAGCAGGGTGACGCTGATCGCGCCGACATCGGTGAGCGCGCGGCTGTAGCGCGCCTCCTCGGCGGCACGGCAGCGCAGGGCGAGTTCGAGATGGGCCATGCCGGCATTGTAGGCCGCCGGCTGCCGACCGCCGCGGCGGAATCGGCGACAATGGCCGCTGCCCTTGCGAAACCGAGGAAGACGCCGCGGATGCCGAGCCTGCACTGGATTGGAAAGGATGCCGTGGTCCGGCACCACGCCGAGGTGCCGTTCCGCCTGCTGGAGCCGGTGCCGGCGCTGTCCTGCGGCAGCGGCACCGACCGGGGCGGCGACAGCGGCAACCTGATCGTCCAAGGCGACAACCTGCTGGCGCTGAAGGCGCTGTTGCCGCGCTACGCCGGCCAGGTGAAGTGCATCTACATCGACCCGCCCTACAACACCGGCAACGAGGGCTGGGTCTACAACGACAACGTCAACAGCCCGGAGATCCGCCGCTGGCTCGGCGAAGTGGTCGGCAAGGAAGGCGAGACCCTGGACCGCCACGACCGCTGGCTGTGCATGATGTACCCGCGGCTGGTGCTGCTGAGGCAGTTCCTGCGCGAGGATGGCGTCATCTTTGTGTCGATCGATGACTTCGAGATTGGCTCTCTTGAAGTTCTGATGGCGGAGATCTTCGGCCACTCGAATCGGTTAGGCATCTTTACTTGGCAACGAAAGAAGAAGGGAAGCCATCTGGATGCACACGTGAGGAAGATGTCTGAGTTTGTCGTCTGTTACTCGCGAACGAAGGCAGGTGTTCCCAGTCTTTATGGCGAAGATGCTTACGCAGAGAAGCTTCAGCCGCTTGTAAAGCGTACGAACAAGATCAAGAAGCTTGAGTTTCCCGCTGGGAAAGTGCTCACCAGGCTTCCAGATGGCACCTACGAAGCCGGATTCCGTGGGAAGGAGGGGACGGGGCTTGACTTCTTGAAAGGTTTCGAGATTTCCTCGGGCGTGATTACGACACCACTCATTGTCGAGGGGAGGTTCGTTTGGACTCAGGCTACCGTCGATGACGAGCTTGCTGCCGGATCGACGATCGAGCTCTCGAAGAATTTTGGACTCAACGCCGGACGACACGATCAGGCAGAGAAGACCAAGACACCAAGTACGCTGCTACTTCCCGCTAACGGGATTGGCACAAACGAAGATGCGAGCGCGGAGCTGACTTCCATCTTCCGCAGAGAGATGGGGACCGTATTCCCGTTTTCGAAGCCCCACACATTGATCGAGTTCCTCGTAACGGCCGCTACCAAGCACGAGAAAGATGCCATCGTGCTCGACAGCTTCGCCGGCTCCGGCACCACCGCCCATGCGGTGCTGAAGCAAAACGCCGAGGACGGCGGCAAGCGCCGCTTCATCCTGGTCGAGATGGACGAAGGCATCGCCCGTAACGTCACCGCCGAGCGCGTCCGGCGCGTCGCGCAGGGCTACACCAATGCCAAGGGCGAGGCCGTGCCCGGCCTCGGCGGCGGCTTCCAATTCTGCACGCTGGGCAAGCCGCTGTTCGACGCCCGCGGCCACATCAACAATGAAGTGCGCTTCGCCGAACTGGCCCGCTTTGTCTGGTTCATGGAAACCGGCATGGGCCTGCCCGCCGCCCGCGCCAGCCGCAGGGCCGCCGACACCGAGAGCCCGCTGCTCGGCGTGCACGAAGGCCGCGCGGTGTACCTGCTCTACAACGGCATCCTGAAAGACCGCAGCATCGACGGCGGCAATGTACTGACCACGCCGCTGCTGGAGCACCTGCCCGCGTACGACGGTCCGCGCGTCGTCTACGGCGCGCGCTGCGCCATCGGTGCGGAGCGCCTGCGCGCGCTGGGCATCGTCTTCAAGCAGTTGCCCTACCAGCTGCGGGTGGCGCCGTGAGCGACGAAACGCCGCCGCCGTCCGAACTGTTGCTCTACCGCGGCGAGGACGAGCGCACCCGGCTGGAAGTTCGCCTGAGCGGCGATTCGGTCTGGCTGTCGCAGCGGCAGATCGCGGCGCTGTACGACGTGTCCGTCAAGACCGTCAGCGAACACTTGCGGGGCATCTACGACGAGGGCGAGCTTGAACCTGAACGAACTGTCCGGAAATTCCGGACGGTTCAAGCCGAAGGCAGGCGCGAGGTCCGCCGGCTGGTGGATCACTACGCGCTGGCGGCGATTCTGGCGGTGGGCTACCGGGTGCGTTCCGCGCGCGGCACGCAGTTCCGCCAGTGGGCCAGCGAGCGGCTGTCGGAGTACCTCGTCAAGGGTTTCGCCATGGACGACGAGCGGCTCAAGCGCGGCCCGGATGATGGCTACTTCGAAGAACTGCTGGCGCGCATCCGCGACATCCGCTCCTCGGAGCGGATGTTCTGGCGCAAGGTGTTGGACATCTACGCCACCAGCATCGATTACGACCCTTCGGCGGAGGCCAGCCAGCGCTTCTTCCAGACGGTGCAGAACAAGATGCACTTCGCGGCGCACGGCCATACGGCGGCGGAAGTGGTGAAGGCGCGTGCCGATGCCTCCCGCCCGCACATGGGCCTGACGGCGTGGAGCGGCAGCGCGCCGCGCAAGCAGGACGTGGGCATCGCCAAGAACTACCTCGATGCCGACGAGCTGGAGGCACTCAACCGCATCGTCAGCGCCTACCTCGAGTTCGCCGAGCTGCAGGCGCTGAACCGCCGTGCCATGACCATGGCCGACTGGGTCGCCAAGCTGGACGATTTCCTGAAGCTTGGTGGGCGCGAGGTGCTGACCCATGCCGGCTCGGTGAGCCACGAGTCGGCGCTGATCCACGCCGAACGGCAGTACACCCTGCATCGCCAGCAGCAGGCGGCGCTGCCGTCGCCGGCGGAGAAAGCCTTCGAGGCCGTGGCGAAGGCTCTACCCAAGGCCAAGGCCCGATCCTCCGCCGCGGCCAAGCGCCGATCGAGTTCGAAGGACAAGAACGCATGAAGCTCAAGAACTACCAAGGCGAGGTGCTCGATCGCTTCGAGGATTTCCTGCGCCGCTGGCGGCAGGAGGCGGAAGCCCAGCCGGGCAGCCGCGAGGCCAGTCGCCGCGCCTTCGAAGCCTGCACGCTGGAGACCTTCAAGGTCCGCTTGCCCTACCACGCCCCGGCACCGCTGGCCGAAGACGACGTGCCGGTGGTGTGCTTGCGCGTCCCCACCGGCGGCGGCAAGACCCTGATCGGCGGACACGCCATCGCCCGGCTGAAGCGGAGCTTCCTGGGCGGCGGCAACACCCTCACGATCTGGCTGGTGCCGACCGACCCGATCCGGGTGCAGACGCTGAAAGCCCTGCGCACGCCCGGCGAATTGCTCCACGACGAGCTGCGCGCCCTGCTGGGGGAGGTCGCGGTGCTCGACCTCGACGAGGCGCTGTCCGTGTCGCCGGCCGTGCTCGACAGCCACGACACGATCCTCGTGGCGACGATGCAGGCCTTCAAGCAGGCCGATATCGAGCGGCTTTCGGTCTACAAGCCCAATGGCGCCCTGATGGACCATTTCCGCGGCATCGAAGGTGGCGGCTGGTCGCTGGCCGAGGCGCTGGCGCTGCGGCGACCCTTCATCGTGGTGGACGAGGCGCACAACCAGGGCACGGCGCTGGCCTTCGACACCCTGGCGCGGCTCAAGCCCTGCGCCGTGCTGGAAATGACGGCCACGCCCGACCGCCTGCACCAGCCCTCGAACGTGCTGGTGTCGATCTCGGCCTCGACCCTGCAGGGCGAGGACATGATCAAGTTGCCGATCGAGATGGCGGTGCATGGGGACTGGCGCATCGCCCTGCGCGAAGCGATCGCCAGGCTCGATGCCCTGCAGGCCGATGCCGATGCCGAGCGCATCGCCACCGGCGAGCCGCTGCGTCCGATCATGCTGCTGCAGGCCGAGCGCCAGCAGCAGGACAACCCGGACGCGATGACGGTGGATCGCGTGCGAGCCGCGCTGATCGAGCAGTTCGGCGTGCCTGAGGGGCAGATCGCGCGCTCGGCCAGCGGTATCGACGAATTGAGCACGGCCGATCCGGCGGTGCTGCGCTTCGTCATCACCGCCGACAAGCTGCGCGAAGGCTGGGACTGGCCGGCCGCCTATGTGCTGCTGAGTTTCCGGGGCAGCAGCACGCCGATGGCGCTGGAGCAGATCCTCGGCCGCGTGCTGCGGATGCCGCGAGTGACCCGGAAGACCCGTGCGGCGCTCAACCAGGCCTATGCGTTCGCGGTCTCGGACCACCTCGCGGAAGTCGCGGCCACGCTGCGCGATGGCCTCGTGCAGTCGGGTTTCGAGCGGCAGGACGTGAACGAACTCGTCCGCACGAGCAGCGGCACGGCAGCGGACGACCTGTTCCGCCGGCAGGCCAGCGTCACCCTGCCGCTGCCGGTCGAGGAGGGGCGCTTGGTGCTGCCGGATTTCTCGGCCTTGCCGGAAGCCACCCGGAAGCGTTTCGAAAGCCGCGTCGAGCTGTCGCCGGAAACCGGCAGCTTCACGCTTCGCGGCGAATGGAGCGAGCGCGACCAGCAGGCCCTCAAGAGTGTCGCCCCGAGTGATTCGGCACGCGAGGCGATCGAGCAGGCCTTCACAAGGCTCGCTGCGCCCATCGGGGTTCCGATCCCGACGCCCTCGGAGCGCGGTGAGTCCTTCGCCCTGCCGCTGCTGGCGTGGCAGCAGGGCGACTGGGTGTGCGAACTCGGGAGCGCGCCACCGCTGGAGGGGACGCTCGCCCTCGCGGAGGTCGATGCCCGCTTGGACGCGGCCGCCTTTCCGCTCGAAGTGGAAACGATGCAGCGTGCCCGACTGGGCCTCGGCGAGGCGGGGAAGCTTCGCCTCGATCCCCTGGAGCGCTTGGACGTGCAACTCGGGCTGTTCAACTTGAGGGAACCCGCGAGCCTGGAGAGCCTGCAATGGACGCTGGAGCGCCGCTTGTCGGCACCGGACCTCGATCCCGAGGAACTGGCCGCGTGGCTTTCGGCGGCGCTGCGTTTCCTCATGGAGGATCGGAAGCTGCCGGTCGAGGCGCTGGTCTACCGCAAATCCCGGCTTTCCGACGCACTGGCGGCGCGGATCGCGGTCGCCCGTGCCCGCGGCCATCGCCAGCGCTTCCTCGCCCTGCTCGATGACGAGACACGACTTTCCGCCACCGATCGCCTCCAGTGCGTGTTCCAGGCCGGCCGCTACGCCTGGGACTGGCAGTACAACGGCTTCATGGCGCTGCCAAAGCATTTCTTCCCGCAAATCGGGAATCTGAAGGATGGGGGCGAGGAGTTCGAGTGCGCATACTTCATCGCCAACCGGCTGGTGGGCGTCAAGAACTGGGTGCGCAACGTCGAGCGCAAGCCCGGCGCGTTCTCGCTGCCGACCTCGAAGCATCGCTTCTACCCCGACTTCCTCGTCCGCATGACGGATGGTCGCATCCTCGTCGTCGAGTACAAGGGTGCCGATCGCTACGACCAGCCGGACCAGGTGGAGAAGCGCCGCATCGGGGAACTCTGGGCGAGACGCGCCGGCCACCGCTACCGTTTCGTCATGCCCAAGGCGCGCGACTGGGGCATGATCCGCGCCGCTGTTTCGTCTGCGGGGGTGTGATGATTGTCCTGCGCTGCACGGTCAAACTGCTCAAACGTCTGCGCCAGCCGGCGAAGCCTCCCGAGCCGCCGCCAGCGGTCAATCCTCTGGGCGAGTGGTATGCCGATATTGATTTCATCGATCGGGAGCCCTTTCTGCTGGCCCTGAACGTGGCCACCGGCGCAGGGCTGGTGCTCCCCGGCCGAGCGGCCGAGCTGCGGAAGCTGCACGAGCACGCCGCATACCAGCTCAGGGTGCTGTTCCGCCATTACGGCATCGCCGAAACCCTGCCCGGGCCAGCGGCCGAAATCGCTGCGTGGGCGAGCTTCCCGCACATGGCGAAAACGGCGGATCGCAGCGTGCTGGCCTCCATGAACCAGTTCAAGAGCATGGCCTGGCATCACTTCGCCTCCTGCAATCGCTCACTGCCGGAAGCGGCGGGGGGGCAATGGCAAGGCCTGTACCGGCATCCGTCCTTTGCAGTACCGGGGCGAAAATACGGCTATGGCGACTGGAAGCGACCGCTGGATCTGGTGGTGCAGCGCTTGATTCCCGGTGCCGTCGTTGTTGACGTGCCAGCACATGCCCAGTTTGTCCTGCCGACAGATATCGCCTATCCCAACATCCACTGAGCTTGCGGCCATGCGCTTCCCCCCCCAACTCCGCATCCCCGCCACCTACATGCGCGGCGGCACCAGCAAGGGCGTGTTCTTCCGCCTCGCCGACCTGCCTGTGGCTGCGCAGGTCCCCGGCCCCGCCCGCGACGCGCTGCTGCTGCGCGTGATCGGCTCGCCCGACCCCTACGGCAAGCACACCGACGGCATGGGTGGGGCCACCAGCAGCACCAGCAAGTGCGTGATCGTCGGGCCGGCCACGCAGCCGGGCCACGATGTCGACTACCTCTACGGGCAGGTGAGCATCGACCGCGCCTTCGTCGACTGGAGCGGCAACTGCGGCAACCTCTCGAGTGCCGTCGGGCCCTTCGCCATCGCCAACGGCTTCCTTGCGCCCGAGCGCATCCCGCGGGACGGGGTCTGCACGGTGCGCATCTGGCAGGCCAACATCGGCAAGACGATCCTCGCCCACGTGCCCATCGCCGACGGCGCGGTGCAGGAGGACGGCGATTTCGAGCTCGATGGCGTGGCGTTCCCGAGTGCCGAGATCGCGCTGGAGTTCCTCGACCCGGTGGACGAGGGGGACGCGGGCGATGCGGGCAACGCGCCGTCGTCGGCCGGCCTGTTCCCCACCGGGAACCTGGTGGACACGCTGGACGTGCCGGGTCTCGGCCGCGTGCAGGCGACGATGGTCAGCGCCGGCATCCCCACCGTGTTCGTGCGCGCGGCGGATGTCGGCCTCACCGGCACCGAGCTGCAGCCGGCCATCAACGAAAGCCGCGAAAAGCTCGCGATGTTCGAGGCCCTCCGCGTGGCCGGCGCGCTGCGCATGGGCCTGATCAGGACACCGGAAGAAGCGGCCAAGCGCCAGCACACGCCGAAGATCGCCTTCGTGGCCCCGGCCGCCGATTACCTCGCCAGCAGCGGCAAGCCGGTGCGGGCGTCCGAGATCGACCTCGTGGTGCGCGCGTTGTCGATGGGCAAGCTGCACCACGCGATGATGGGCACGGCCTCGGTGGCGATCGCCGCGGCGGCCGCCGTCCCCGGCACCCTGGTCAACGAGGCGGCGGGGGGCGGTGTGCGCGAGGCCGTCACCTTCGGCCATCCGAGCGGCACGATGCGGGTCGGTGCCGCGACCGAACCGGTCGATGGCCGCTGGGTGGTGCGCCGCGCGCGGATGAGCCGCAGCGCCCGCGTGCTGATGGAAGGCCATGTGCGCGTGCCGGCGGCTTGAGGTGGCTCGCACCGCTGTGGCATGGTGGTCCCAGTGAATTTGGAGCCCGTACGGTGATCGATCCGGACGGTTACCGCCCCAATGTCGGCATCATCCTGATGCGCGACGACGGCCGCCTGTTCTGGGCCCGTCGCGTGCATCGCGACGGCTGGCAGTTCCCGCAGGGCGGCATGAACAGCGACGAGACGCCGCTCGAGGCCATGTACCGCGAGCTGCGCGAGGAAGTCGGCCTGCTGCCCGAGCACGTCGAACTGCTGCACTCGACGCCGGGCTGGCTGCGCTACCGCCTGCCCTCGCGCTGCATCCGGCCCGGCGAGAAGCCGCGCTGCATCGGCCAGAAGCAGGTCTGGTTCCTGCTGCGCCTGCTCGCCTGCGAGTCGAACCTGCGGCTCGACCTCAACGCCCGCCCGGAGTTCGACCGTTTCCGCTGGGTGGACTACTGGTACCCGGTCGAGCACGTCGTCGCCTTCAAGCGCGAGGTCTACACCCGCGCCCTGCAGCACGTCGCCCCGGCGGCCCGCAACCTCGCCGGCCCCGGGGCGATCCCGGAGCCGGGCTTCCCGCTGCCGGTCCCGCGGCGCCGCGGCGAGAGCCTGCGCGCTCCCTGAACGCCAGGGCCGCCGAGCGGGCCCACCACGTCGGCGCGGCGGCGCGCTTGCTGCGGGGGACGATGCCGTGAAAAAGGTACGGCCGGGGCGGGATTCGAACCCGCGGTCCGCAGCGCCCTTGCGGGTCGCCTCCCCTCTACCTGAGCGGGGTCCTACCGGCCGTAGGACGAACGCTACGCCAAGTTCGGAGCCCGCGCAATGACTCGTTGGGAATGAAACGGGGCCGGGGCGGGATTCGAACCCGCAAGCGGGCAATGGCCCTGCCTTTACCTGAGCGGCCTCTACCGAGCCCACACGACACTACCACGAAGGAGAACTGTGATGGCCGAGGCGGTGCGCCACATCCGCATCTATGAACCCGAGAGGTTCACGGGACCGGCCTGGCGGCTTTCCGGTCGTCACGGTCATCAGCGCTTGGAGCCTACCACAGCCGTTCATGGGGCTGTCGGACGAGGACCGTCGGGCGATGGCCAGACAAGAGTGCCGTCGTTGAGCTGCTGCTGAGCCAGCCAGCCAGCCGGCCATGACCATCGACTTCGCCGAGGCCGAGGCGGCCCCAAGGCCTGGGGTCACCCCGGGGCACTTGACGACGGCCCGGCGAAGGTGTGCAATGCGAACAATTCGTATTGCGTTGCGCATCCCCATGTACGTCTGTGTCTGCAACGGAGTCACCGACCGCGACATCCAGCGTGCCGTCGAGGAGGGTTGCGACGACCTCGACGCGCTCGCCGCCCGCACCGGCTGCGGCAGCACCTGCGGCTGCTGCCGCGAGTACGCGGAAGAGGCCATCGCGCAGTCGAAGTCGCGCGCCTTGGGCCTGCCGATGGTGGCCTGAGGCCCGGCCTACAAGCGATTCGGCGACACGTTCGCGTTCCGCCACGGCGCGCCCGTGCCCGCTATCCTGCTCCGAACCCCGGACCAGGAGCACCACCCCATGAAAGGCGACCCGCAGGTCATCCAGCACCTCAACAAGGTGCTGTTCAACGAACTCACGGCGATCAACCAGTACTTCCTGCATGCCCGCATGCTGAAGAACTGGGGCTTCAAGGAACTCGGCGAGCACGAGTACAAGGAGTCGATCGACGAGATGAAGCACGCCGACTGGGTGATCGAGCGCATCCTCTTCCTCGACGGCCTGCCCAACCTGCAGAACCTCGGCAAGATCCTGATCGGCGAGACGCCGAAGGAGATCTTCGAGTGCGACCTCAAGCTGGAGCAGATCGGCGTCGCCGACCTCAAGGCCGGCATCGCCCATGCCGAGCAGGTCGGTGACTACGTCAGCCGCGACCTGTTCGCCAAGATCCTCGCCTCCGAGGAGGAGCACATCGATTTCGTCGAGACCCAGCTCGCCCTGATCGCCCGGCTCGGCGAAGGCCCCTACCTGCAGGCCATGCTGGCGAAGGACTGATCAGACCACCAGCCGGCGCAGCGATTCGCTGGCGCGCTGGAACTCGGCTTCCAGCACGGCGACGGCCACTGCCGGGCGCGGCAGCACGCCCTCGCGGGCGGCGGTCTCGATCCGCCGCGCCGCCGCCGAGACCGCCATCGCGCCGAGGTTGGCGCTGGAGGATTTCAGGGTGTGGGCCGGGCCGATCATGCGTTCGAGGTCGTTGGCGCTGGCGGCTTCCTCCAGCGCGGCGATGTAGCGCGCGGCATCGGCCAGGAACATCTGCACCAGGTTGTCGAACTCGTTGCCCATCACCTCGCGCAGTTCCGCGAGCACGCTCTCGTCGAGCACCACCGGCGCCGGCGCCGCCGCCGCGGCCGGTTCCTCGCGACGCTCCGCGCCGATGCGACCATCCGGGATGACGCGGGCCTCCGGCGACGAAGCCGCCTGCGA
Source organism: Lysobacteraceae bacterium (assembly GCA_018333835.1). Taxonomy (GTDB): domain Bacteria; phylum Pseudomonadota; class Gammaproteobacteria; order Xanthomonadales; family Xanthomonadaceae; genus Silanimonas. Next base: position 4,250 of record JAGXSL010000098.1, on the reverse strand, counting down.
GGGCGCGCTTGCGCGCGGCCGGCCGGCCAGCGCCGGGATGACCGGTGCCGGCCCGGAGGGGGGCGACGGCGGTGTCGCCGGGCGTGGGGCCACCCGCTCGCGGCGGGCCGCCGCGCCGCGCTGCAGCCAGCGCCGCAGCATGTCCTCCAGCTGGCTGCGATCGACCGGCTTGGAGATGTAGTCGTCCATCCCGGCGTCGATGCACTTCTGCCGGTCGCCGACCATGGCGTTCGCCGTCATGGCGATGATCGGCAGCCGCGGCAGGCCGTGGGCGGCCTCGTACTGGCGCCAGTCGCGGGTGGCGCTGTAGCCGTCCTTGACCGGCATCTGGCAGTCCATCAGCACGAGGTCGAGGTTGCCGGCGGCCATCCGTTCCAGCGCCCGCTCGCCGTCGCCGGCGGACTCGCAGATCAGGTCCATCTGGCCGATCAGTTTCTGCGCCACCAGCAGGTTGACCGGGTTGTCCTCGACCAGCAGCACGCGGGCGCGGCGGCCGATGGCGGCTTCGGCGAAGGCGCCGACGCTGCTGCCCTGCGGCAGCCGCGCCAGGGTGTCGATGGTGGCATCGTCGGCCAGTGCGTAGGCCCCTTCGGCGGTCTCGGCGGCCGGCAGCGGCTCCGGGTCGGCCGGGATCAGCAGGCCGGCCAGCGCCGCGCGCAGGTCGGCGCTGGCGGCCTCGCGGCGCAGCACGGCGACGTTGCGCAGCGTGCCGGTCTCGAGGGCCGGTGCTTCGCCGGCGACGAGGAAGACGATGCCGAGGCCCTGCAACTCGGGCGAACGCGCCAGCGCGCGCTGCAGCACCAGGGCGGCGGAGGCGCCGTCGCGCAGGTCGGCGACCAGCAGTTCGATGCCGGCCCCGCTGCCGCGGCTCGCGGCCGAGCGCAGCATCTGCAGGGCCTCGGCCGGTGAGCCGGCGTAGGCGAGGCGCAGGCCCCACTGCTGCATCGCGCCGGCCAGCCGTTCGCGCTGGGCGCTGTCCGGGGTCATCAGCAGCGCGCGGGTGCCGGCGAGGTCGGCGCGGGCCGCCGGCAGGTCGCCCACCGCCTTCAGCAGCGGCGCCTCGAACCAGAAGCGCGAGCCTTGCCCGGGCGTGCTCTCGACGCCGATGCGCCCGCCCATCAGGGTGACGATGCGCTTGCAGATGACAAGGCCGAGGCCGGTGCCGCCGTACATGCGGGTGGTCGAGGCGTCGGCCTGCGAGAAGGCGGTGAACAGTTGCGAGAGCTTCTGCGGGGCGATGCCGATGCCGGTGTCGACCACCTCGAAGCGCAGCGGATGGTGCAAGCGGTCCTCGCCCTGCTTGAGGATGCGCAGGGTGACGCGGCCGCGGTCGGTGAACTTGATGGCGTTGCTGACCAGGTTGGTCAGCACCTGGCGCAGGCGGGTCGGGTCGCCACGCACCGGCAGTCGCACCGTCGGGTCGATCTCCAGGTGCAGCAGCAGGCCCTTGGTCTCGGCCTGCTTGCTCATCAGCCGGACCACCGATTCGGCCAGCTCGCGCAGGTTGAAGGCGGTGGTCTCCAGCTCGACCCGGTTGGCCTCGAGCTTGGAGTAGTCGAGGATGTCGTCGACGATCCGCAGCATCGCCTTGGCCGAGCCGTGGGCGGTGCGCAGCAGGTCGGCCTGCTCGGGGCTGAGCTTGGCCGAGAGCAGCATGTCCAGCACCGGCAGGATGCCGTTGAGCGGGGTGCGGATCTCGTGGCTCATGGTGGCGAGGAACTCGCCCTTGGCCATCATCGCCGACTCGGTCAGCTTCTTGGCGTCCTTCAGCTCGGCTTCCAGCCGGCGGTGGCGCTCCAGCTCCTGCTGCAGGGTCCCGACCATGCGCTGGTTCTCGCTGGCGAGGCGCTGGTTCTCGGCCTGCAGTTCGCGGGCCTGGCGCAGGCCGCCCGGCACCGAGAGCGCGGCGCCGAGGGTGAGCACGGCGGCGGCGGCGACCACCGCGCCGGTGCCGGTGCCCGGCAGCAGGCCGAGCAGCAGGGCCAGCAGCAGGCCGCCGGCGCCGGCGAGCATCAGCCAGCCGGCCAGCAGTCGGTTCGGGATGCGCGGCGGCAGCACGTCAGAGGATCGCCTGGTGGAAGTCGAAGTCCAGCGTGTCGTTGGCACGCTGGACCAGATTGCCCTGCACGAAGTCGACGCCGCTCATCCACAGGGTGGCGGCGGCCTGCGGGTCCTCGACGCCGTGGCCGATCACCTGCAGGCCGCGGCGGTGGGCGCGGTCGATCAGCATCTTGAGCTCGTCGCGGACGACCGCCGAGAGCGCGCCGGTGGAGTAGGTGGCGGCGAGCTTGACCAGCGACAGCGGCAACTGCTCCAGCAGGGAGTCGATCTCCGCGCCGGGCGCGAACTGCGACAGGCAGAACTGCACGCCGTCGGTCACCATCGCCGAGCAGAACTCGCGCAGCGTGCCGGTGTGGACGAAGCCGTCGGCGAGGCGCAGCTCGATGACCAGCGCGCTGCCCGGCACCTCCAGCGCGCGCAGTTCGCCGCGCAGCCACTCGGCCTGGCCGCCGTGCGCCAGGGTGTAAGGCGACTGCGTGACGAACAGCACCGTGCCGCTGTCGCCGCCACGCCGGCTGGCGGCGATGCGGGCGATCGCCTCGCGCATCACCCAGCGGTCGATCTCGACGATGAAGCCGGAACGCTCGGCGGCCGGCACCACCTCGGAGGCGGTGAGGCGGGCGCCGTGGCTGGTATCGAGCCGGAGCAGGGTCTGGTAGCGGCTGTCCTCGCCGCCGGCGACCGCCACGATCGGCTGGTAGAGCAGCGACAGCCGGCCCTGCGCCATGGCCTGGCGCATGTCGTCGAGCAGGGCGGCCTGGCGGGCCGCTTCCTCGGCGGCCAGCGGCCGGTACAGGTCGGCGCGGTCGCTGCGCTTGCGCGCGCCATGCGCGACCTTCTCGACGGCGTTGAGCAGGGCACCGGCGTCGGTCAGCTCCGGGGCGAAGGGTGCCGCACCGACCACCGCCGGGGTCACCACCCGGCGCTCGCCGAGCACGAACTCCTGGGCGACCAGCGCCTCGCGGAGCTGCACGGCGAAGATCAGCAGTTCCTCCGGTTCGAGGCTGGCGTCCAGCACCAGGAAGCCGCCGTCGGCGAAGCGGCAGAGCATGCGCTCGCCGACCAGCGGTTCGAGCAGGGCCAGGGCCTCGACGTGCAGCTTCTCGAACTGGGAGAGGCCGAGCCGCTCGCGCAGCGCGGCGATGGTCTCCATCTCCAGGAAGACGATGCCGCCACGCGGGCTGCCGGCGGTGATGAGCTGGTCGATCCGCGCCAGCATGCGGCCGCGCTCGACGATGCCGGAGTCGAGGCCGGCGGCCGGTTCGGCCTCGCGCGGCAGCAGGGTGTCGCGGTGCCGGCGGATGCGCCCCTGCACCGAGGCGATCAGGTGCTTCGGGCGGATCGGCTTGGAGAGGAAGTCGTCGCCGCCGGCGTCCAGCGCGTCGAAGCGGACTTCCTGGTCCTGTTCGCCGGTGAGGAACACGATCGGGGTGTGCTGGAAGCGTTCGCGCTCGCGGATCAGCGCGGTCAGCTCGATGCCGCTCGCCACCGGCATGTGCACGTCCATCAGGATCAGGTCCGGCAGGAAGGCGTCGAGCGCCTCCAGCACGTCGAGCGCGTCCAGCACGATGCGGGTCTGCATGCCGGCGTTGCGCAGCACGCCCTCGGCGAACAGCGCCTGGGCGCGGTCGTCCTCGACGATCAGCACGCGGTAGGACGGCTCGGCGATGCTGAACAGGTCGAGCAGGCGGTTGGCCACGTCGCCGCCGCCGTGCGGGCGCACCAGCACCGCGTCGACCCCGGCGCGGCGCGCCGAGAGCCGTGCCATCACGTCGTCGGTGTCGCTGATCAGCACCATCCGCACCGGCTGGCTGGCGCGGGCGCGCACCGGCTTCATGGCCTCGCCGATCAGCTCGATCGCCGGGGCGTGCATGCGGTCGATGAGCACCACGTCGGCCGGCAGGGCGCCGGAGAGCTCGACCAGTTCGTCGATCAGCTGCAGGACATCGACTTCGAAGCCGCGCGCCCGCAGGGTGCCGGCGAGTGCCGCGGCCTCCGGCCCGTCGTCGGTGAGCAGGTAGAGGCGCAGCGGCGCGGTCATGGTCGGCAGTCCATTGGCGGGTTCGGGAGCGCCGAGTGTAGACCCCGCGGGCGGTTTGTTGCGTTGCGGCGGCGGGACCCGCAGCGGCGGGCCGGCGTCGTCCACCCAGCGCCGCCAGAAGCCGATCGGCAGGGCCTCGCCGCGCGCC
>JAGXSL010000097.1 GCA_018333835.1 Lysobacteraceae bacterium | reverse complement strand
AGCTTCCTCGGCACGGCCTTCACCTTCTCTCCGCGCCTCGCCTTCAACCATGACGTCGACGGCATCACCCCCGGCCCGGGCGGCAACTTCCTCGAAGGCCGCAGGTCGCTGACCCTCGGCGCCGAGTTCAACTACCTCAACCGTTGGATCTTCGACCTCGCTTGGACCTCGTTCTCGGGCGGCGAACCCTTCAACCAGATCGCCGACCGCGACTTCGCCTCGGTCAGCGTCCGCTACGCCTTCTGATCCGCCACCCGTGATCCCCTGGAGGAACCGAATGAACACCATCCACAAAACCGCGCTGGCGGTCACTGTTGGCGCGCTGGCCCTGTCGGCCGGCGTTGCCCTGGCGACGGTCGATGCCACCCGCGCCGCCGAACTCGGCCGCTCGCTGACCCCGGTCGGCGCCGAGCGCGCCGGCAACGCCGCCGGCACCATCCCGGCCTGGGAGGGCGGCATCACCCGCCCGCCCGCCAACTTCCGCATCGGCATGTTCCATCCCGATCCGTTCGCCGCCGACCGCCCGAAGTTCTCGATCACCCGCGCCAACCTGGCCCAGCACCGCGCCAACATGAGCCCGGGCCAGATCGCGATGTTCGAGCGCTACCCGACCTTCCGCATGGACGTCTACCCGACGCGGCGCTCGGCCTCCTTCCCGCAGCGCATCTACGACTTCACCCGCCGCAACGCCACCCAGTGCCGGCTGGTCGCCGAGGGCGAGGGCGTGCAGAACTGCGCCGAGGGCTTCCCCTTCCCGATCCCGCAGAACGCCCACCAGCTGATGTGGAATCACAAGCTCAAGTACAAGGGCGTCTCCGGCCGCCGCTGGGCCAACCGCGTGGCGCCGACGCCCACCGGCCAGTTCCAGGTGATCCGCCTGCGCGAGCGCCTGCTCGGGCTCTACTACAAGCCCGGCAACACCACCGAGAACATCAACAACATCCTGCTCTACTTCAAGCAGGAGGTGCTCGGCCCGGCCCGCCTCGCCGGCCAGGTGCTGCTGGTCCATGAAACCCTGAACGCCAGGGCCGCGCCGCGCCAGGCCTGGATCTACAACCCCGGCCAGCGCCGCGTGCGCCGCGCCCCGAATGTCGCCTACGACAACCCGGCCACCGCCTCCGACGGCCTGTCGACCAACGACATGACCGACATGTTCAACGGTGCCAAGGACCGCTTCGAGTGGAGCATCGTCGGCAAGCGCGAGATGTTCGTGCCCTACAACTCCTACAAGGCGCACAGCGACAACGTCCGCATCGCCGACCTGGTCCGCCCCGGCCACCTCAACCCCGACTTCATGCGCTACGAGCTGCACCGCGTGTGGGTGGTCGAGGCCCGCCTGCGGGCCGGCGCGCGCCACATCAACAGCCGCCGCACCTTCTACCTCGACGAGGACAGCTACCAGATCCTCAAGATCGACCACTACGACGGCCAGGGCAACATCTGGCGCGTGTCGGAAGCGCCGTCGATCAACTACTACGAGGTGCCGACCTTCTGGTCGACCATCGAGGTCCACTACGACCTCAGGTCCGGCCGCTACCTCGCCGGGCTGCTCGACAACGAGGAGGACCGTCCGTTCGACTTCGGCTACCAGGCGACCCCGGCGGACTTCTCGCCGCAGAACCTGCGCGCCGCCGGCGTCCGCTGAGCCTCGATCCCGCGCCGCGGCGGCCCGCCGCGGCGCGTTGCCCATCGCGGGCAGCGCCTCGCCGCGCTGCCCGTTTTCTTGAGGATCCCATGCCTCCGCTGCTCCACCGCCTCCGTCCCTTCGTCCTGTCCGCGGCCCTCGCCCTGCCGGGCCTCGCCGCCGCGCAGGCCGCGATCCCGCCGGCCAACGACCCGGCGCTGCTCGAATCCGAGATCAAGCCGCTGGCCAGCCGCGCCCTGCTGATCGACCTCGTGCGCACACCGGCCGGTATCTTCGCCGTCGGCGAGCGCGGCATCCTCCTGCGCTCCACCGACAACGGCGCGAGCTGGGAGCAGCTGCCCCTGCCGACGCGCCTGTTGATGACCAGCATCGCGGCCGCCGACGGCGAGCTCTGGGTGGGCGGCCACGGTGGCCAGATCCTGCGCTCCAGCGACCACGGCGGCAGCTGGACCCGCCAGCGCATCGACCCCTGGGTCCCGGAGGCCGAGAGCCTGCATGCCGGCGCACCGATCCTCGACCTCGTCTTCCTCGACGCCCGCCGCGGCTTCGCGGTGGGCGGCTTCGGCCTGCTGCTGCGCACCGAGGACGGCGGCCTCACCTGGACGCCGGTCGCGCTGCCGGTCCCGGCCGCCGCCGCGGGCGGGGATGCCCCCGTCGGGCAGGCCAACGACTGGCTGTTCACCGTCGATGAACTGGAACTCGACGAGGAGACCGACCCCCACCTCAACGCCATCGTGGCGACCCCGGAGGGCGTGCTGCTGATCGCCGGCGAGCGCGGGGCGATGTTCCGCTCGACCGACGGCGGCACCCGCTGGGAGCGCCTCGACTTCCCCTACGACGGCTCGATGTTCGGCCTGCTGGCCTGGCCGGGCGGGCAGGTGCTGGCCTTCGGCCTGCGTGGCCACGTCTTCGAGAGCTTCGATGCCGGCGATTCCTGGTCGCGACTCGACACCGGCGGCGAGATCACCCTGCAGGGTGGCGTGGCGCTGGCCGGCGGCGGTGCGCTGCTGGTCGGCAACGAGGGCCTGCTGCTGCATCGCCCGGATGCCGTGTCGCCGTTCCGACAGGCGCTGTTCCAGACCCCGGCCGGCGAGACCCCGGTGCTTTCCGCCGCCCTGCCGGTCGAGGGCGGGTTCCTTCTGATCGGTGAAAAGGGAGTGGGCGTGCATGCCTTCTGATTCGATGCCGCCCATGGGCGCCTTCCAGCGCGGCGCCGACCGCTTCGTCTTCGGCTTCCGCCCCTGGCTGCTGTTCGCCATCGCCGCGATCTCGGTGGCGATGCTGTTCTTCGCCTCGCAGTTGCGCGTGGACGCGGGCTTCCGCAAGCAGATCCCGCTCACCCACGAGTACATGCAGACCTTCCTCGACTACGAGCAGGAGTTCGGCGGGGCCAACCGGGTGCTGATCGCGGTGATGGCGCGCGACGGCGACATCTTCAACCAGCGCTTCATGCAGGTGCTGGAGCAGGTGACCCGCGACACCATGGCGATCGAAGCGGTCGACGATGCCCGCGTGCGCTCGCTGTTCACCCCGAACGTCCGCTTCGTCGAGGTGGTCGAGGACGGCTTCGCCGGCGGCAACGTCATCCCCGACACCTTCACGCCCGGTGTCGAAGGTTTCGTCGCCAGCGAGGCCGATTTCGACACCATCCGCTCCAACATCGTCAAGGCCGGCCTGATCGGCCGGCTGGTGGCCGAGGACTGGACCGGCGCGATGGTCGCCGCCGAACTGGTGCCGGAGAGCGAGGGCGTCAAGCTCGATTACCAGGCCATCGCCGCCCAGCTGGAGGCGATCCGCACCGCCCACGAGGACGAACACCACACCGTCCACATCATCGGTTTCGCCAAGGTGGTGGGCGACATCGCCGACGGTGCCCGCTCGGTGGTGTTGTTCTTCTTCATCACCGTGCTGCTCACCCTGCTGCTGCTGAGGGTCTACACCGGCTCGATCAAGCTCGCGGTGATCGGCGTCGTCTCGGCGCTGGTCGCGGTGCTCTGGACGCTCGGCACGCTGCGCCTGCTCGGGTTCGGCATCGACCCGATGAACATCCTCACGCCCTTCCTGGTCTTCGCCATCGGCGTCAGCCACGGCGTGCAGATGGTCAACGGCTGGGTCAACGAGCGCCTGTTCGGCGGCGAGGTCCTCGATGCCGCCCACGCCGGCACCGGCGTGATGCCGCTGGACGCGGCGCGGCGCGCCTTCGGCAAGCTGCTGGTGCCGGGTTCGGTGGCGCTGGCCTCCGACGTGGCCGGCTTCCTCACCATCCTGCTGATCCCGATCCAGATCATCCGCGAGCTGGCGATCACCGCCGCCGTCGGCGTCGGCCTGGTCATCCTCACCAATCTGATCCTGCTGCCGATCCTGCTGTCCTACATCGACTACCGCGACGCCGCCCGGACGCGGGCGCGGCGGCTGGCCGGGCTGGACCGCTACGACGGCATCTGGCGCTCCTTCACCCGCCTGACCGAGCGCGGCCCGGCGGCGGCGATGCTGCTGCTGGCGGCCGGGCTTGCCGCGCTGGGCTACGTCGGCGGGCAGGGCCTGCAGGTCGGCGACAGCCGGGTCGGCGTACCGGAGCTGCGGCCGGAGGCGCGCTTCAACCAGGACGCCATCCGCATCAACGAGCACTTCGCGCTCAGCGTCGATGCCATCACCATCGTCGCCGAGGCGCGGCCCGACGCCTGCACCCTGAGCTACCCGGTGATGGAGACCATCAGCCGCCTGGCCTGGCACCTGCAGAACGTCGAGGGCGTGCAGCAGGTGGTGAGCCTGCCGACCGCGGCCAAGGTGGTGAACGCCGGCTGGAACGAGGGCTCGCTGCGCTGGCGCGAACTGCCGCGCAACCCCGACGACCTGCGCGTCGCCACCCAGGGCTTCGAGACCGACACCGGACTGCTCAACACCGACTGCTCGGCGATGGCGATCACCGCCTTCCTCACCGACCACAAGGCCACCACCATCGACCGCGTGGTCGAGGCGGTGAAGCAGTTCCGCGAGGCCAACGACGCCTGGGCCGGGCCGAGCGTCAACTTCCGCATCGAACTCGCCGAGCGCGCGGCGGAGGCGATGGCGGCCGGCGAGGAGTTCCACAGCGACGAGTTGAACCTGCGGCTCGCCGCCGGCAGCGCCGGCGTGATGGCGGCCACCAACGACAAGGTCGAGGACGCCCAGCTGCCGATGATGCTGTGGATCTACGCGGCGGTGGTCCTGCTCGTGCTGCTGACCTACCGTTCCTTCGGCGCCACCCTCGCCATCATCACCCCGCTCTTCATCGTCACCCTGCTCGGCAACGCGCTGATGGCGCAGATGGGCATCGGCCTCAAGGTCAACACCCTGCCGGTGGCGGCGCTGGGCGTGGGCATCGGCGTCGACTACGCGATCTACGTCTACAGCCGGATGCGCGAGTTCCTCGACCGCGGCTGGTCGATCTCGGAAGCCTATTTCATGGCGCTCAAGCTGACCGGCGCGGCGGTGCTGTTCACCGGCATCACCCTGGCGATCGGTGTCGGCACCTGGATCTTCTCGGCGCTCCAGTTCCAGGCCGACATGGGCATCCTGCTCAGCTTCTTCTTCCTCGCCAACATGCTGGGCGCGGTGCTGCTGCTGCCGGCCATCCTGCGCTGGTTCCCCCGCGGCCGTCCGGCCGCGGCCTGAAGGCCGCGGCGGACTTTAAGCGCGGGGGGCGCTCAACGTGGCGCCCGCCGCGCGTGCAGGGCGATGGCCAGCACGCCACCCAGCACCATCGCCCCGCCCAACCACAAGGTCGGGCCGGGGCGGTCGCCCCAGACCGCCACGCCGAGCACCACGGTCATCAGCGGCGAGAGCAGCAGCCAGGGCGTGACGGCGGCCACCGGGTGGCGTTGCAGCAGCAGGTAGTAGAGGCCGTGCCCGAGTAGCGAGGACACCAGGGCCGAATACACGACACCGCCCCAGCCCGCGATGCCGGCCGCCGCCGCGTTCGCCACCGGCGCGCCCTCGAACAGCAGGCTCAGGCCGAGCAGCGGACCGACGCTCGTGACCGCCAGCCAGCCCTGCTGGCTCCACACCGTCTGGCCCTTCAGGCCGCGCATCAGCACGGTGCCCAGCGCCAGCATCAGGGCCGAGCCCAGCATCAGCAGCATCGCCAGTGGCTGGTCGAGCACGATCGGATCGAAACCCAGCACCAGCACGCCGAGGAAACTGACCGCGATGGCGGCGGCGACGGGCCGCCCGATCCGTTCGCCGAGCAGGGCCCAGGCCAGCAGCGCGGCCATCGGCACGTAGCTCTGCATCAGGATGGCGAGCGAGGAGAGGTCACCGGAGAGGTGCAGCGCCCAGAAGCTCAGGCCGAAGTGGCAGACCCCGAGGCCGAGGCTGATCGCCAAGAGGCGCGGCCACTGGCCGGGTTCCGGGCGGCGCAGGAAGGGCCAGAGCAGCAGGGCGAGCAGCGCCATCCGCAGGGCGGTGAACAGCAGCGGTGGCAGTTCCTGCAGGGCGAAGGCCGAGAGCAGGAAGTTCAGCGCCCACACCGCGCAGACCAGCACCACGAGGGCGATGTCGCGTACGGGCATGGGCGCGCGGCGTGGGGCGTCAGTCGAGCGTTTGGCCGGTGAGTCGGCGCAAGGCTTCGGCGTACTTGGCACGGGTCGCGGCGATCACCTCGGGGGGCAGCCGGGGCCCCGGCGGGGTCTTGTCCCAACCGATCGACTCCAGGTGGTCGCGCACGTACTGCTTGTCGAAACTCGGCGGGCTGGTGCCGACGGCGTAGCGGTCGGCCGGCCAGAAGCGCGAGGAATCGGGGGTGAGCATCTCGTCCATCACCACCAGCCGGCCCTCGGCATCGAGGCCGAACTCGAGCTTGGTGTCGGCGAGCAGGATGCCGCGCTCCAGCGCATAGGCGGCGGCGTGGCGGTAGATCGCCAGCGTGGCGTCGCGCACCTGCTCGGCCAACTCGCCGCCGATCGCGGCGACGACGGCGTCGAAGGGGATGTTCTCGTCGTGCGCGCCGGCGGCAGCCTTGCTGCTCGGCGTGAACACCGGTTCCGGCAAGCGTTCGGCCAGCCGCAGACCGGCGGGCAGGGCGATGCCGCAGACCCGGCCGCTGCGCTGGTAGTCCTTCCAGCCGCTGCCGATGAGGTAGCCGCGGGCGATCGCCTCGACCGGGAGGGGCGTGAGCGCCTTCGCCACCACCGCGCGCCGGACGTACAGCGCGGCCTCGGTGCCGGGCGGCAGCACGCTCGCCACGTCGGTGCCGGTCAGGTGGTTCGGCACCAGGTGGGCGGTGCGGGCGAACCAGAAGTCCGACATCTGGCAGAGCATCTCGCCCTTGCCGGGGATCGGATCGGGCAGCACCACGTCGAAGGCGGAGAGCCGGTCGCTGGCCACCATCAGCAGGCGGGGCTGGCCGTCCGGGCCGGGCGGCAGGTCGTAGACATCGCGGACCTTGCCGCGGTGGCGCAGCGGCAGGGCGAGGTTCGAGGTGTGCAGGGTGGTGGGCATGGCGGCCGCGGCGGGGCAAGCGGCTAGTGTAGCGGTCGATGGGGCCCTCACGGCGGCCGCGCTACACTTCCGCGCCATGAAGGTCCTGATCGCCGCCCTGTTCGCCCTCGGCCCCGCGGCCGCCGCCCTCGCCCAGACCAGCCCGCCGGCCGGTTCGTCGCGGCTCGCCGACTGGGTCCGTCCGGCCCCGGTGGCCCCGCCGGAACTCGGCTCCTGCGCCGCCTGCCACGGCACCGACGGCGCGCCGCGCATGCGTGGCACGCCGCACATCGGCGGCTTGAGCGAGTCCTACCTGATCCTCGCCCTGCATGCCTACCGCGACGGCCGCCGCCGGCACAATGCGATGAACGCCATCAGCAACGCCCTGCAACCGCAGGACATCGCCGCACTGGCACGCTGGTACGCCGCCCAGCCGCGGCCCGGGGCGCGCTGATGCGCTGGTACGGCACCGTCCTCGGCTTCATCGCCGGCTGGCTGCTGCTGCGCCACCCGGCCGGTGGCGTGCTCGGCGCGCTCATCGGCCTCGCCTTCGATCGCGGCTGGTTCCGCCGCGGCGGCCCCGACCCCTGCGTGGTGCTCGACGTCGATCCCAGCGCCGACGACGACACCATCCGCCGCGCCTGGCAGCGCCTCGTCTCGCAGTACCATCCCGACCGCCTGGAAGGTGCCGCGCCCGAACTGCGCGCCCAGGCCGACAAGAAGCTGCGCGAGATCAACCGCGCCTACGACCTGATCCAGCAGCGCCGCCGCCTGCGCTGAGCCCTCGCCGCCGAGGCCCGCCATGCCGAACTGCGTCATCGCCCCGTCCATCCTCTCCGCCGACTTCGCCCGCCTCGGCGAGGAGGTAAACGCCGTGCTCAAGGCCGGCGCCGACTGGGTGCACTTCGACGTGATGGACAACCACTACGTGCCGAACCTCACCATCGGCCCGCTGGTCTGCGAGGCCCTGCGCAAGCACGGCATCACCGCGCCGATCGACGTGCACCTGATGGTCGAGCCGGTGGACCGCATCGTGCCGGACTTCGCCAAGGCCGGAGCCTCGATCATCAGCTTCCATCCGGAAGCCAGCCGCCACGTCGATCGCACCATCCAGCTCATCCGCTCGCAGGGTTGCCAGGCCGGCCTCGTGCTCAACCCGGCGACACCGCTCGAGGTGCTCGACTACACGCTCGAGAACCTCGACCTGGTGCTGGTGATGAGCGTCAACCCCGGCTTCGGCGGGCAGGGCTTCATCGACTCGGCGCTGCGCAAGATCGAGGCGATCCGCCGCCGCATCGAGGCCTGCGGCAAGCCGATCCGCCTCGAGGTGGATGGCGGCGTCAAGGCCGACAACATCCGCGCCATCGCCGCGGCGGGCGCCGACACCTTCGTCGCCGGCTCGGCGATCTTCCACGCGCCGGATTACGCCGCCGTCATCGCCGCGATGCGCGCCGAGGTCGCACGGGCGACGGCATGAGCATGCGGTGAGACCCAAGTGGTGGGGCCGTCCCTGGCCCCGTTGACCGTCCCTGACGATGCGGGGCGCAGTCTGGTCGGGCTTGATGACATTTCATCGTGGCCGGGCCTCGCGCCGGCGGTCCGCGCCGGCCACGCTGGCATACTGCGGGGCCTTGCCATCCGCCGCCGAGATTGCTCCCGCATCGATGGACGCCGCCGAATTCGCCCGCCTCGCCGCCGCCGGCCACAACCGCATCCCGGTGGTGCGCGAGGTGCTCTCCGACCTCGACACGCCGCTGTCGGTGTACCTGAAGCTGGTCGATGGCCCGAACGCCTACCTGTTCGAGTCGGTCGAGGGCGGCGAGAACTGGGGCCGCTACAGCATCATCGGCCTGCCGGCGCGCCGCACCTGGAGCGTGCACGGCCACACGCTCAGCGTCCGCGAATTCGGCGAAGTGGTCGAGACCCGCGAGCTGGCCGACCCGCTCGGTGAAGTCGAGCGCCTGCGCGCGGCCTACTCGGTGCCGCGCATCGAGGGCCTGCCCGGCTTCAGCGGCGGCCTCGTCGGCTGGTTCGGCTTCGAGTGCATCGGCTACATCGAGCCCAAGCTCGCGAAGCCGGTCGCGCCCGACCTGCTCGGCACGCCCGAGATCTTCCTGATGCTGAGCGAGGAACTGGCGGTGTTCGACAACCGCAAGGGCCGGCTCTACCTGATCGTCCACGCCGATCCCGCCGAGCCGCAGGCGCTGGCCCGCGCCCAGGCGCGGCTGGATTCGCTCACCCACCGCCTGCGCCATGCCGGGGCGAGCTACCCCGACGTGCTCGATCCGGGCTTCGTCGAGGAGGCGGATTTCGTCTCGACCTTCAGCAAGGACGACTTCAAATCGGCCGTGCTCAAGGCCAAGGCCCACATCGCCGCCGGTGATGCCTTCCAGGTGGTCCTGAGCCAGCGCCTCTCGGTGCCCTTCAAGGCGCGGCCGGTCGACGTCTACCGCGCGCTGCGGGCCTTGAATCCTTCGCCCTACCTGTTTTTCCTCGACACCGGCGAGATGCAGGTGATCGGCTCCTCGCCGGAGATCCTGGTGCGCCAGCAGCAGGGCACGGTGACGGTGCGGCCGATCGCCGGCACCCGGCCGCGCGGCGCCACGCCCGAGGCCGACCGCGCGCTGGAGGCCGAACTGCTCGCCGACCCGAAGGAGCGCGCCGAGCACCTGATGCTGATCGACCTCGGCCGCAACGACGCCGGCCGCGTCAGCGAGCCGGGCAGCGTGCGTTTGCCCGAGCGCTTCGTCGTCGAGCGCTACAGCCACGTCATGCACCTCGTCTCGGAAGTGCAGGGCCGCCTGAAGGCCGGGCTGAGTTACGCCGACGTGCTGAAGGCGACCTTCCCGGCCGGCACCGTCAGCGGCGCGCCGAAGATCCGCGCGCTGGAGATCATCCGCGAGCTGGAGCCGCACCGCCGCAACCTCTACGCCGGCGCGGTCGGCTACGTGAACTGGTGGGGCGACGCCGACACCGCCATCGCCATCCGCACCGCGCTGGTCGCCGACGGCCGCCTGCATGTGCAGGCCGGCGCCGGCATCGTCCACGACTCCGAGCCCGAGCTGGAATGGCAGGAGACCATGGCCAAGGCGCGGGCCCTGTTCCGCGCCGTGGCCCAGGCCGCGCGCGGCCTGTAGGCACCGGGAAAGGCCGGGGAGGGCAACGATGGAAGCAAGCATCCTGCTGGAGAACCTGGTCTCGCCGATCACGCTCGCCTTCCTGCTTGGCGTGGTCGCGGCCCTGGTGCGCTCCGACCTCGAGATCCCCGAGCCGGTGGTGCGCATCCTCTCGATCTTCCTGCTGTTCTCGATCGGCCTGCAGGGCGGGCGCGAGCTCGCCAACGTCGCCTTCGCCGAGATCGCCGGCGGGCTCGGCGTCACCGTGTTCATCGTGCTGTTCCTCCCGTGGCTGGCCTTCCTCGTCGCCCGCCACGTGGTTGGCCTCGATATCCGCAACGCCGCCGGTGTGGCGGCGCTGTACGGCTCCATGTCCTCGGTCACCTTCGTGGTGGCGCGCAGCTTCGCCGAGGCGCAGGGCACGCCGATGGACGGCTTCGTCACCGGCCTCGTCGCCCTGATGGAGCTCGGCATCCTGGTCGCGCTGTTCATCGGCCGCTGGGCGCTCGCCCGCTCCGGCGAGGCCGGCCTCCGCCCGCCGGCGCGCATCGCCACCATCGTCGGCGAGACCCTGCGCGGCCGCAGCCTGGTGCTGCTGGTCGGCGGCCTGGTGATCGGCGCGGCCAGCGGCGAGCGCAACTTCGAGCGCGTCGAGCCCTTCTTCGTCGATCTGTTCCGCGGCGTGCTGGTCATCTTCATGATCGAGATGGGCATGGCCGCCGCCTCGCGGCTGCGCGAGTTCCTGAAGGTGGGGCCGCGCATGCTGGCCTTCGGCACCCTGGCCCCGCTGCTCAACGGCACCCTCACCGCCGGCCTTGCCACGCTGGCCGGCCTCTCGCTCGGCTCCAGCTTCGTGCTCGCCTGCGCGGCGGCCTCGGCCTCCTACATCGACGCCCCGGCCGCCGTCCGCGCCACCTTCCCGGAGGCCAACCCCAGCATTTACCTCACCAGCTCGTTGGGCGTGACCCTGCCCTTCATGCTGGTGCTGGGCCTGCCGCTGCTCTACGCCATCACCGCTTGGTTCCACGCCCTTTCCTGACCCCGCCACCGGCCCGCCCATGCGACCGCTCGAACCCCGCAAGCTGCTCACCGTGATCGCCCCGCGCGAGTTCCAGCGCTTCGTCATCGAGCGCCTGGCCGCGGCCGGGGCCAGCGGCTACACCCTGACCCCGGCCACCGGCGCCGGCTCCACCGGCCTGCGCTCGGGCATGCTGGCGGCCGACGCCAACGTGCGCGTCGAGGTCATCCTGCCGGCCGCGCAACTGGCGGCCGTGCTCGAGGGCATCGCCGAACTGATCGCCAGCGGCTACCGCGTCAAGGCTTTCGTCGCCGACATCGCCTTGCTGCCGGACCGGCCGTGACCGGCCATGCCCCTGGAACGCCCATGCTGCTGATGATCGACAACTACGACAGCTTCACCTTCAACCTCGTGCAGTACCTGCAGGAACTGGGCGAGGACGTGCGGGTGGTACGCAACGACGAACTGACGGTGGAGGCCATCGAGGCGCTGGCACCGGACCGCATCGTCATCTCGCCGGGGCCGGGCACGCCGGACGAGGCCGGGGTCTCGGTCGAACTGCTGCGCCGCCTTGGCCCGCGCGTGCCGGTGCTCGGTGTCTGCCTCGGCCACCAGTCGCTGGGCCAGGCCTTCGGCGGCACGGTGGTGCGCGCCGGCACCATCATGCACGGCAAGACCTCGCGCATCCGCCACGCCGGCCGGGGCGTTTTCGCCGGCCTGCCGGACGGCTTCGAGGCCACCCGCTACCATTCGCTGGTGGTCGATGCCGGCTCGCTGCCCGCCTGCCTGGAGACCACCGCCTGGACCGAGGACGCCAACGGTGCCTTCGAGGCCATCATGGGCCTGCGCCACCGCGAACACCCGGTGCAGGGCGTGCAGTTCCACCCCGAATCCATCCTGACCGAGCACGGCCACGCCCTGCTCAGGAACTTCATCGAGGACCGCCCTTGAACCGCTTCCTCCCCATCCTCCTGCTGGCGCTGCTGCTGGCCGCCGGCCCCACTGCGGCGACCACCGAGGCGCCGGGTGATGTGTTGGCCGACGCACCGGCCGACGCACCCGCGCCGCGCTTCGACGGCCGCAGCGCCGAGGCTTTCGCCGGGAGCGTGGCGGCGATCGAGGCCGGCATGGGCGAGGCCCAGCGGCTGGCCTTCCGCCTGCAACTGCTGCAAGCCCGCAACAAGCTCGCCGAACAGCGCGACCGGGCGATCGGTGACGCCGAGTTCGCCGCCGCGCTGGATGGCAAGACCGTGGCGGAACTGGCGGTGCTGGCCGAGGCCGCGCCGGTGCATTTCACCCTCGAAGTCGAAGACCCCGACGACACCTGACCATGCCCTTGACCCCGCAACAGGCGCTGCAGCGCATCATCGAACACCGCGAGATCTTCCACGACGAGATGATCGACCTCATGCGCCAGGTCATGCGCGGCGAGGTCTCGCCGGTGATGACCGCGGCGATCCTCATCGCCCTGCGCGTGCGCAAGGAGACGGTCGGCGAGATCGCTGGCGCCGCCAAGGTGATGCGCGAGTTCGCGGCCCGGGTCGAGGTGCCGGACGCCGCCCACTTCGTCGACATCGTCGGCACCGGCGGCGATGGCGCGCACACCTTCAACATCTCCACCGCCGCGATGTTCGTGGCCGCCGCCGCCGGCGCCACCGTGGCCAAACACGGCAACCGCAGCGTCAGCTCGAGGTCGGGCAGCGCCGATGTACTTGATGCGCTCGGCGCGGCGATCGAGCTGCCGCCGCCGCAGGTCGCCGCCTGCCTCGCCGGGTGCGGCATCGGCTTCATGTTCGCGCCCCTGCACCACCCGGCGATGCGCCGGGTCGCTCCGGTGCGCCAGGAGATGGGCGTGCGTACCCTGTTCAACATCCTCGGCCCACTCGCCAACCCGGCCGGCGCGCCGAACCTCCTGATGGGCGTTTTCCACCCCGACCTCGTCGGCATCCAGGCCCGCGTCCTGCGCGAACTGGGCACGCGCCGCGCGCTCGTGGTCTGGGGTCGCGACGGCGTCGATGAAGTATCACTCGGCGAGCGCACCCTGATCGGCGAGTTGCGCAACGGCGAGATCGCCGAGTACGAGATCGCGCCGGAGGATTTCGGCATCCCGCGCGCGCCGCTTTCCGCCCTTCGCGTCGATGGCCCCGAGGCCTCGAAGGCGCTGCTGCTGGCGGCCATCGAAGGCGGTGGCGGCGCGGCCGCCGACGTGGTGGCGCTGAACGCCGGCGCGGCGCTGTACGCCGCCGGCATCGCGGTCAGCATCCAGGACGGCCTCGCCCGCGCCCGTGCCGAAATGGCGAAGGGCACGCCGCGCGCCAGGCTGGATGCGTTCGTCGCGCTCACCCGCCGCCTCGCCGGGGCCGCCGCATGAGCGACGTGCTGGAACGCATCCTTGCGCGCAAGGCCGAGGAGGTGGCGGCACGCCGCGCCCGGTTGCCGCTCGCGGAACTCGTCGCCCGTGCCCAGGACGCGGCGCCGGTGCGCGGTTTCGCCGCCGCGCTGGAGGCGAGGATCGCCGCCGGCAAGCCCGCCGTCATCGCCGAGGTCAAGAAGGCGAGCCCCTCGAAAGGCGTGCTGCGCGCCGACTTCCGCCCGGCCGACATCGCCGCCCGCTACGAGCGCGGCGGCGCGGCCTGCCTGTCGGTGCTCACCGACGTCGATTTCTTCCAGGGCCACGACGAGTACCTCGTGCAGGCCCGCGCCGCCTGCGCGCTGCCGGTGCTGCGCAAGGACTTCACCATCGACGAATACCAGATCCACGAAGCCCGCGTGCTGGGTGCCGACGCCGTGCTTCTGATCGTGGCCGCGCTCGACGACGCCCGCCTGGCCGGCCTGTGCGATCTGGCACTCGGCCTTGGCCTCGACGTGCTGGTCGAGGTGCATGACGCCGACGAGCTGGAGCGCGCCCTGCAGACCGCCTCGCCGCTGATCGGCATCAACAACCGCGATCTGCGCAGCTTCCGGGTGTCGCTCGACACCACGCTGGCACTGAAGGACGCCGTGCCGGCCGACCGTCGCCTCGTCACCGAGAGCGGCATCCTCGGCCGCGATGACGTGGCGCGGATGCGCGCCGCGGGCGTGGAGGCCTTCCTGGTCGGCGAGGCCTTCATGCGCGCCGGGGACCCCGGCGCGGCGTTGCGCGACCTGTTCGGCTGAAGCGGGCGGCTGGCGTTCCGCCGTCCGCTGCTCGCCCCTCAGCGCGTGCCGTAGACGACGATGGTCTTGCCGCGGGCGTGCAGCTGGCCCTGCTCCTGCAACTGCTTGAGCACGCGGCCGGCCATCTCCCGCGAGCAGCCGACGATCCGCGCCAGCTCCTGCCGCGAGACCCGGATCTGCATGCCCTGCGGATGGCTCATCGCGTCCGGCTCCTGGCAGAGGTCGTGCAGGGTGCGGACGATGCGGCTGCCAACGTCGAGGAAGGCGAGCCGGCTGGCCTTGCGGCTGGTCTCGAGGAGGCGCTTGGAGAGCTGCGCGCCGATCACGTACAGCAGTTTGGGCGCGTCGGCCGCCAGCGGGCCGGTCAGCAGCTGGTGCAGGCGCTCGTAGCTGATCTCGGCCAGTTCGACCGGCGTGCGCGTGCGCAGGGTGACCACGCGCTTGTCGGCCTTCACGAACAGGCCCATCTCGCCGACGAAATCGCCCGGATTGGCGTAGCTCAGCACCAGTTCGCGGTCCTCGGATTCCTCGCTGATCACGCTCACCGAGCCCGACACCACGTAGTAGAGCGTGCTGGCGGCGTCGCCGGGCCGGAACACGTCGGTGCGGTTCGGGTACTTGCGACGGTGGCAGTGGTCGAGGAAACGACCCAGCGTGGCGCGATCAAGGTCCAGTGGCGAATCGACCGTCGGCAGTCGCACCGGGGCGTGCAGCGTCGGGGCCGTGGTGGCGGGCATCGGCGGGTGTCCAGCGGGGTGATCCTGCTAGGGTAAGGCCCGCGCCGGCGGGCTTCAATCGCGGTCATCCCGGCAGGGTGGCCCCGCGGGCCGGCTTGGCCGATAATGCGCCGCCTTCAACGCCCCGAGGAACCCGTCGTGGTCAAGCCGCTGCCGCGCCTCCGCCTGCAAGGGTTCAACAACCTGACCAAGGCGCTGAGCTTCAACATCTACGACGTCTGCTACGCGGTCACCGAGGACCAGCGGCAGCGCTACATCGAGTACATCGACGAGGCGTACAACGCCGAGCGCCTGACCCAGATCCTCACCGACGTGGCCGAGATCATCGGCGCCAACGTGCTCAACGTGGCCCGCCAGGACTACGACCCGCAGGGCGCATCGGTGACCATCCTCATCAGCGAGGAGCCGGTGATCGACAAGAAGGCGGCCGGTCGCGAGATCATCGCCGACGCCGTGGTCGAGCACGACGAGGCGCCCGAGGCCTCGGTGGTGGCGCACCTCGACAAGTCGCACATCACCGTGCACACCTACCCGGAGACGCACCCGCACAACGGCATCGCCACCTTCCGCGCCGACATCGACGTGGCGACCTGCGGCGTGATCTCGCCGCTGAAGGCCCTGAACTACCTGATCGAGAGCTTCGAGTCGGATATCGTGATCATGGACTACCGCGTCCGCGGCTTCACCCGCGACGTGCGCGGCACCAAGCACTACATCGACCACCGCATCAACTCGATCCAGGATTTCCTCGCCAAGCCGATCAAGGCGCGGTACGAGATGATCGACGTGAACGTCTACCAGGAGAACATCTTCCACACGAAGATGCACCTGAAGGAGTTCGACCTCGACACCTACCTGTTCGAGGAGAAGGCGAAGAACCTCAGCTTCAAGGACCGGCTGCGCATCGAGGGGCAGTTGAAGCGCGAGATCGAGGAGCTGTTCCACGGCCGCAACCTGGTCTGAGCGAGGTTGCTGGGCACGCCTGCCTGCGCGATGCACTTGGCCCATCGTTCCGGGCGCGCCTGCCTTCGTGGTCCATGGGGTCGCGGCCGGCGACGGCTACGCGTCCCGCTCCGCAGTCGCCGGACGGCGCACGTCCCTGTGCGCCTCCTGCGACCGCCATGGCCCACGGGCGCGGCGCGGGTTGGTTACGGCGTGCTGGTCTCGCGAGCACGCCGCGGCGATGCGCACGCGACGGTGACGGGCGAGCCGCGGCGGTGAGGG
>JAGXSL010000096.1 GCA_018333835.1 Lysobacteraceae bacterium | reverse complement strand
ACGGCTCGCGGTCGAGGCCCGCCTGCAGGACTTCGACCCGGGCTGGCTGCTGCCGGGCTGGCCGGGCCGCCTGCAGGGCGACCTGCGCCTGCACGCCGAATGGCCGGAGGCGGGGCCGCCGCGCTACCGGCTCGCCGTGGACGGCCTGCGCGGCCCGCTGCGCGGCACGCCGGTGGCCGCCGATCTCGCCCTCGAAGGCAGCGCCGACGGCTCGACCCTGCGGCTCGACCTCGCCGCCGGCGACGGCCGACTCGACGTGCGCGGCCGGTTCGGCCCGGCAGCCACCCTGCAGGCCGAGGTGCGGGCCTTCGAACTGGGGCCCTGGGTCGAGGGGGTGGAAGGCCGGTTGGACGGACGGCTGGACTGGCAGGCCGATCTGCCCGCCCAGGGCCGGGGCCGCTTGCGCCTGCATGCCGAAGGGCTGGACGGCCTGGCTGGGTTGCCCTCGACCGAGGCCCGGCTCCATGCGGAGGGCGATTGGGCCCGCAGCGGCGATGGCGGGCAGCGGCTGGAGTTCACCGTGCTCGAACTCGAGGCGGGTGGGCTGCCGGCCCTGCGCCTCGACGCGCCGGCTCGCCTCCTGCTCGGGCGGGCGGGCTGGCGCTTGCCGCAACCGGCCTGCTTCGGGCTGGAGGACGCAGGCCGGCTCTGCGCCGAGGGCCACGAGCGCGATGTCCGGCTGGGCGGCGAGGGCCTCGACCTCGCCCGCCTCGCCGTCCTGCTGCCGGGAGCCGAGCGCCTGCCGCTGCGGCCGAGCGGGCGTTTCGACGTGCAGGCCCGGCGCCACTGGGGCGTGGGCGGGCCGCGCCACGACCTCGCCCTGCAATCGGCCGATGGCCGCCTGGACTGGCTGCGACCGGCCGCGGAGGACGAGATCCCCGAGTTCGGCTGGCGCGGGCTGCGCTTCGAACTGGAGCAGGCCGACGGCTGGCAGGCCCGGCTCGGGGCCGACCTGCAGCCGCAGGGCCGGATCGACGCCGAACTGGCGCTCGCCGCCGATGGCACGCTGGCCGGCAGCGCGGCGCTGCGCGTCGACGACCTCGCCGTGCTGGAGCTGCTGAGCCCCGACCTCGCCGCCCCGCAGGGCCGGATCGAAGGCCGGATCACCCTCTCCGGACGGCGCGAGGCTCCACGCTGGGCCGGTGCCGTGAGCGCCGCGCCGCTGGGTTTCGAACTGCCGGCGCTGGGCCTCGTGGTCCACGGCGGCGAGTTGCACCTGGCCGGCGACGAGGACGGCCGCCTGCGCCTGCAGGGAAACCTGCCGAGCGGCGATGGCGCGCTGCGGCTGGAGGGCGAGTGGCGGCAGGCCAGCCGCGAGGGCCGGCTGTCGCTGCGCGGCCGCGAGGTGCGCGTGCTCGACACCGCCGAGGGCCGGGTCTGGGCCTCGCCGACGCTGGAGCTGGCGGTGGGCGCCGAACGCCTGCACCTGCATGGCCGAGTCGAAGTCCCGCGCGCCGAACTCGACCTCGACCACCTCGGCGGCGTCGCCGGGGTCTCGCCGGACGTCGTCCTGCTCGATGCCCCGGCGGCGGAGGCGACGCCCGACGAACGCCTGCACGCCGACCTGCGTTTCGTGTTCGGCGAGGCCGTGCGCCTGCGCGGCCACGGCTTCGAAGGCCGCCTCGGCGGCGAACTGCGGGTGCGTGACCGCCCCGGCCGCGAACCGCGCGGCAGCGGCACCCTCGACCTCGAGGGCACCCTGCGCGCCTACGGCCAGACCCTCGAACTCACCCGTGGCACCCTGCGCTGGGCCAACACCCCGCTCGACTCGCCGCTGCTCGACCTCCGCGCCGAGCGCCCCGACGCCGAGCCGCCGGTCGGCGTGCTGCTCACCGGCAGCGCCCGAGCGCCGGTGGCCGAGCTCTGGTCGCAGCCGCCGCTGCCGCAGGCCGAGGTGCTGTCCTTGCTGATGTTCGGCCGGCCGCTCGCCGCCACCGGCGGGGGCGACATCGCCCAGCTCGAGCAGGCCGCCGCCGCCCTCGGTGGCAGCGCGCTGGCGCAGGCCCTGGCCGGCCAGGTCGGCCTCGACAGCGCCAGCCTCGGTCCGGCCCAGGGCCTCGACGGCACCGTGCTCACCGTCGGCAAGCGCATCAGTCCGCGGCTCTACCTGAGCTACGGCATGGCGCTCTCCGGCACCGGCCAGGTGGTGGCGGCGACCTGGGCCCTGCGGCGCTGGCTGGCGGTGCGGCTCGAGGCCGGCCGCGAGCAGCGGCTCGAACTGGAAGCGACCTTCGAACGCGATGGATGGCCGCCCCGGTTCAGGCCGGGGCGATGAACCAGACCCGGCCGATCAGGCCGTCCGCGCCCTGCTGGTAGATCGCCACCACCTCGCGCGGCCCGCCGGGCAGGCCCTCGACCCACTCGTGGTCGAGCACGCGTGCGCCGAGGTCGATCCGGTGCAGCAGCCGGGCGTGCAGGCCGGCATGGACGAAGCGCTCGCGGGCGTAGAAGTCGCGCAAAGCCCCACGCCCGACGAGGAAGGGGGCCTCGTCGGGGTGGCGCTGGCAGCGCACGTCGGCGCTGAAGCAGGCGGCGAAGGCCTCGGCGTCGCGGGCGTTGTAGGCCTCGAGCTGGCGCTGCACCAGGGCGCCGAAGCGCTCGGCCGGGTCCATCGGCGGGTGCCGGGATCAGAAGCGCAGCGTCATCCCGAAGCTCACGCTGTCGCGCTCGACCACGTCGTCGCCGAAGCGGCCCGAGTAGGCGAGCTGGCCGTGGAAGTTCTCGCCGATGACGAAGCCGAAGCCGACCTCGGCGCTGGTCCACTGCTCGCCCGGCGCGAAACCGTCCATGGCGAAGCGGCCGCCCATGCTGTTGGAGCCGGCCAGCACCGAGGTGGCACCGGTCTCCTCCTCGCGGTTCCAGGCCACCCGGGCGAAGGGCTGCAGGGCGTCGAAGTCGGCGCGGAACTGGTAGCCGGCGCGGGCCACCATCGACTCGCGGCCAAACTCGCCGAAGTTCATGCTGGTGGCGGTGGCGCCGTCCTCAGCGAAGGCGGCGGTGGTGGCCTCCTGCCAGGTGAAGCCGGCGAAGGGGCCGTGCTGCGCCTGCTCGCTGCGGAACACATAGCCGATGTTCAGCTCCAGCGCGCGGTGGGCGACGTCGGTCTGGCCGCTCTCGACGCGGCGGCTGGCGCGCAGGTCGAGGGTGCGGCTGACATCGACATTGCTGTTGCCGGCACTGGCGATGGCCTGCGCGAAAAAGCCGCTGAAGTCGAACACGGCGTAGGCCGAGAGCAGGGCGGTGTTGCCGTCGAGCTGGCCGCCGTTGAGGTCGAGGTTCTGCTGGCCGAGGCCGGCGGCGAGGCCGAAGCTGAAGGTCTCGCTCAGGCGGTAGTTGGCACCGGCGGTCAGGCTGAAACCGGAGGTGTCGCCGCCCGGCGCGGTGGCGCTGGGCACGAGGCTGCCGCTGCTGCCGCTGACCGCCAGGTAGCCGCGCACGCTGCCGTCCTCGCGGTCGAGGCCGTATTCGGCGAACAGGCCGTCGGCGATGGCGCGGCGGTGGTCGTCGTAGGCGGCGATGGCGGTTTCCGGGGCCAGCGAGACGATGGCCGGGGCCTCGATGGTGGCCACCACCACGTTCGCGAGCAGGGCGTGGGCGCCGCCGGTGGGGTGCACGCCGTCGGCGAACAGCCAGGTGTTGTTGGCGCCCGGGGCGACCAGCTGGCCGGGGCCGCAGAGCAGCGAACTGGTGGCACCGCAGGCGGTGCCGGTGACGTTGGTGAAGCCGAAGGCGGCCGGGTTGGCGCGCACCTCGTTGACCAGACCGAAGACGTTGATCGGGATGATGCCGGTGCCGAGCTGCGAGAGGCCCTGGCTCAGGGCGCCGTTGAAGCTCAGGGTGGCCAGCGTCGCGAGCGGTGCGGCCGGGGCGAACGGCGAGGTCGGGCCGAACTGCGGGGTGACGCCGAGATCGGGCAGGTTGAGCACGAGGATGTTGCGGGCACCGGCGGCCTGCAGGCGGCCGACCTGCTGCACCACCGCGCCGGCCACCGGGATGCCGCCGACCTGGGCGTTGGCCGCGGCGGTGGCCGGGGTGCCGGCCCAGACCGGGATCAGCGGGAACAGGTCGTTCGCACCGATCCAGACGGTGTGCAGGGCGTTCGGGTTGGGCACCGTGGTGCCGGCACCGAGGTACTGGGTGATCTGCATGTTCAGGCGCGGCACCGCGGTCGAGACGCAGGGCGGCGTGGTCGCCCCGGTGGCGGATTGCGCGCAGGCACCGCCCCAGGCGAAGTTGCGGCCGCCGGCCAGCGAAGGCGCCAGGGTGAAACCGAAGCGCTGGGCGAGGATCTCGACCAGCACCGGGTCGGGGTTGGTGGTGAAGCTGTTGCCGGCCGGCACGCCGGGGGTGGCTGCCGCGACGTTGCCACCGTCGGAGAGGCTGTCGCCGAAGGTGACGACACCGCTGAAACGCTGGGCGTGGACACTCGAGGCGGCGGCAAGGGCGAGCGCGACGGCGCCGACGAGGATGCGGGTGCGGGGCATACGGGACTCCTGGGGCGGAATGGATGCAGCAGCGGGACAGGCGCCGCCGATCGGGGCGCGATAGGGCCACATTAAGGCAAAGTTACGGGGCGTGCCAGACGCCGCCACCCGCGCCGGAAACCAGATCCACCCGATGACGACGACCCCTCCCGCCGCGCCTCTGGCGCACCTGCTGCCACCGGCCTGGCGGCCGCGCTACGACGCCAGCTGGCGGCTGCTGCGCGGCGACCGCCCGATCGGCGTGCTGCTGCTGCTGTGGCCGACGCTGATCGCCCTGTGGATCGCGGCCGAGGGCTGGCCCGGCCTGCACCTGCTGCTGGTGTTCGGGCTCGGGGTGTGGCTGACCCGCTCGGCCGGCTGCGTCATCAACGACTACGCCGACCGCTGGCTGGACGGCCGGGTGCGGCGCACCCGCGACCGCCCGCTGGTGGCCGGTGAACTGTCCGGCCGCTTCGCGCTCGGGCTGTTCGCGGCCCTGATGGTGCTGGCCTTCCTGCTGGTCCTGACGACCAACACGCGGACCGTGCTGCTGAGCCTCGTCGCCCTGCTGCTGGCGGCGGCCTACCCTTACATGAAGCGGCACACCGACCTGCCCCAGGTCTGGCTGGGGCTGGCCTTCTCCTGGGGCATCCCGATGGCCTTCACCGCCGTGCACGACGCCTGGCCGCCGCCGGAGGCCTGGCTGCTGCTCTGCGCCAACCTGCTCTGGGTGACCGCCTACGACACCTGGTACGCCATGGTCGACCGCGAGGACGACCGCCGCGCCGGTGCCCGCAGCAGCGCGCTGCTGCTCGGCGACCTCGACGTGCCGGTGATCGCCGTGCTCACCCTGCTGTTCCTCGCCGCCATGGCCCTGCTCGGGCTGCGGCTGGACTACGGCATCGGCTGGTGGGTGGGCTTCGGCCTCGCCGTGGTCTTCGCCCTGCACCCCTTCCACTACGGCCGCTCGCGCCATCCCGAGGACTGCTTCCGCGCCTTCAAGGCCAACAATGCGGTGGGTGCTGCGCTGTTCGCCGGCGTGCTGATGCATCACCTGTTCACCGCATGATGTCCGCCGGCTGAGCATCCACCCACGGGTCCGCCGGTCGGGCATCCAGCCGCGGATCCGCCGGCCGGGCAGCGCGCCCCGGCGAGCGCGCCAGCACCCAGACCTGCACCGCCCGCGCCCCGCCCGCGTGCAGCGCGGCCACCGCGGCCCGGGCCGTGGCACCGGTGCTGAGCACGTCGTCGACCAGGGCGATGGCCGGCGGAAGGCGCGCCTGCGCGACGAAGCCGCCGAGCAGGTTGCGCCGGCGCCCGGCCGCCGCAAGCCCGGTCTGCGGCCGGCTGTCGAAGACGCGCCGCAGGGCGGTGGCGGCGACCGGCAGGCCGAGTTCGCGACCCCAGAGCCGGGCCAGCCCCAGCGCCTGGTCGTGGCCGCGCCGACGCAGCCGGGCCGGATGCAGCGGCACCGGCACCAGCAGGTCCGGGCGCGGCAGCGCATGCAGGCCGGGCAGGGCGAGGCGGGCCAGGGCGGCCCCGGCGGCGAGGTCGCCGTGGAACTTGTAGCGCCGCAGCAGGGGTGCGCAGGCCGGGCTCCAGCACAGACCGGCATGGACCGGGGCCGGGTCGTCGGCGGCCGGGCCGGGCAGTACCGCGGCCCGCAGCGCCTGCACGCATTCCGGGCACAGGCCGTCCACGGCCGGCAGCCGGCAGCGCACGCAGGCGGGCTCCAGAAGGCGCAGGGCGAGATCGCGCAGCACGGCCAGCATGGCGGGACTCTGGTTGACAGGGCGGGGGGCGGTTTCCAGACTGCGGCAGGTTCGCGGCCTCCCGCCGTCGGAAATCCCCCATGCCTGCCGTCATCCGCCACGACTGGACGCGCGAGGAAGTCCTCGCGCTGTTCGACCTGCCCTTCCCCGAACTGCTGCACCGCGCCAGCCTCGTGCACCGCGAGCGCTTCGATCCCACCGAGGTGCAGGTCAGCACCCTGCTGTCGATCAAGACCGGCGGCTGCCCCGAGGACTGCGCCTACTGCCCGCAGAGCGCGCGCTACGACACCGGCCTGAAGGCGCAGAAGCTGATGGCGCTCGATGACGTGGTGGCCCGGG
Source organism: Lysobacteraceae bacterium (assembly GCA_018333835.1). Classification (GTDB taxonomy): domain Bacteria; phylum Pseudomonadota; class Gammaproteobacteria; order Xanthomonadales; family Xanthomonadaceae; genus Silanimonas. The sequence continues at coordinate 11,189 of JAGXSL010000096.1, read as the reverse complement.
CCGCCGCCGCCAAGGCCGCCGGCGCCACCCGCTTCTGCATGGGTGCCGCCTGGCGCTCACCGAAGGACAAGGACGTGGCGGAAGTGGCGAAGATGGTCGGTGCCGTCAAGGCGATGGGCCTCGAGACCTGCGCCACGCTCGGCATGTTGAAGCCCGGGCAGGCGCAGGCGCTCAAAGTGGCCGGGCTCGACTACTACAACCACAACCTCGACACCGCGCCGGAGTTCTACGGCGACGTGATCAAGACCCGCGAGTACCAGGACCGCCTCGACACGTTGGAAGCGGTGCGCGATGCCGGCCTCAAGACTTGCTGCGGCGGCATCGTCGGCATGGGCGAGACGCGCGGGCAGCGCGCCGGCCTGCTGCAGGCGCTGGCCAACCTGCCGGAGCATCCGGGCTCGGTGCCGATCAACCGCCTCGTGCAGGTGGAAGGCACGCCGCTGCACGGCACCGCCCTGCTCGATCCCTTCGAGTTCGTGCGCACGATTGCCGTCGCCCGTCTGCTGATGCCGGCCTCGATGGTGCGGCTCTCGGCCGGCCGCAACGAGATGAGCGAGGAGCTGCAGGCCCTGTGCTTCCTCGCCGGTGCCAACTCGATCTTCTACGGCGAGAAGCTGCTGACCACCGGCAACCCGGACGTTGAGGCCGACCAGGCCCTGTTCGCCCGCCTCGGCTTGAAGCCGATGGCCGTGGTCGAGACGTCGAAGACGGTGCACGCCGACCTCGCCTGCCCGGCCCCTCGGGCGGCCTGAGGTCCATGCCGCGACCACGCTGGGACGAGCGGCTGGCCGCCGCGGAGGCGGAGCGTCGGCGCGGCGACGCGCAACGCCGGCGCCGCGTGGTCGAGCGCGCCCAAGGCCCGCGCGTGGTGGTCGATGGCCGCCCGCTGCTGCAATTCTGCGGCAACGACTACTTGGGCCTCGCCGCTTCCGCCGAGGCGGTCCGCGCCCTGTGCGAGGCCGCCACCCGGCACGGCCTCGGCAGCGGTGGCTCGGCGCTGGTCTCGGGCCACCACGCCCTGCACGCCGCCTTCGAGCGCGAGGCCGCCGAGTGGCTGGGCTACGAGCGGGCGCTGTTCTTCCCGAGCGGCTACCAGGCCAACCTCGCGGTCCTGCAGGGCCTGCTGCAGGCCGGCGACCTGTGCGTGCAGGACAAGTGGAACCACGCCTGCCTGATCGACGGCGCGCGGCTCGCCGGTGCGGTGTTGCGTCGCTACCCGCACGCCGACGTCGAGGGCGCACGCCGGCAGTTGCAGTCCCTGCCCGCGGCCGCGGCCCTGCTCGCCACCGACGGCGTGTTCAGCATGGACGGCGACCTGGCACCGCTGCCGCGACTGGCGGCGTTGGCGGCCGAGGCGCAGGCGCTGCTGCTGGTCGACGAGGCGCACGGCATCGGCGTGCTGGGGCCGGAGGGCCGTGGCGCGGCCGCCGCCGCCGGGCTCGCGGCAGGCGAGGTGCCGCTGCTGGTGGTGCCGCTCGGCAAGGCCTTCGGCGCGCAGGGCGCGCTGGTGCTCGGCAGCGCGGCCCTGGTCGAGCACCTCGTGCAGTCGGCCCGACCCTACCTGTTCAGCACCGCCGCCTTGCCGGCGCTGGCCGCGGCGCTCACCGCCAACCTGCGCGCCCTGCGCGCCGCCACCGAGGACCGCGCCCGGCTCCTCGAGCGGGTGGCGCAGTTCCGCGAGGGCGCGCGCCGCCTCGGCCTGCCGCTGCACGACAGCCCGGGCCCGATCCAGCCGCTCAAGCTCGGCGACAACGCCCGCGCGCTGGCGCTGGCCGCCGCGCTGGAACGGCGCGGCTACTGGGTGGCGGCGATCCGCCCCCCCAGCGTGCCCGAGGGCACGGCCCGGCTGCGCATCACCTTGAGCGCCCTGCACAGCGCGGCCGACGTGGACGGCCTGCTCGATGCCCTCGCCGCCAGCCTGCCCGAGGTCGACGGGGCGGCGGCGTGAGCGCGCTTCATCTCGAATGCCACGGCGAGGGCCCGCCGCTGCTCCTGCTGCACGGTTGGGCGATGCACGGCGGGGTGTTCGCGCCGCTGGTCGAACGGCTCGCCGCTTTCTTCAGCGTGCTGTGCATCGACCTGCCGGGCCACGGCCACAGCCGCGACAGTGCCCTGCCGTTGGACCTCGGGGCCCTGGTCGATGCGCTGGCGGAGGTGCTCGATCCGGCCGCCGCGTCGCCGCGCCCGCTGGTCGCCGGCTGGTCGCTGGGCGGGCTGCTGGCCCTCGCGCTGGCCGCCCGCCATCCCCGCTGCGTGCGCGGCCTCGCCTTGATCGCCGCCAGCCCGCGCTTCGTCGCCGCGCCGGACTGGCCGCAGGGCATGGAGCCGCAGGTGTTCGAGCGGTTCGGCGAGGAACTGGGCCGCGACTACCGCGGCACCCTCGACCGTTTCCTGATGCTGGAGGCGCAGGGTTCGGCGCGGCTGCGCGAGGAACTGCGCTTCCTGCGCGATGCCGTGCAGGCCCGGGGCGAGCCGGCACCACGCGCCCTGCGCGAGGGACTCGCCTTGCTGCAAGGGGCCGACCTGCGCCCGCTGCTGCCGGCTCTGGCCATGCCCAGCCTGTGGCTGGCCGGCCGTCGCGACCGCCTGGTCGCTCCACCGGCCATGCAGGCCGCCGCGGCGCTCGCCCCGCGGGCACGCTTCGCGGTGTTCGAGCATGCCGGCCACGCGCCCTTCCTGACCGACCCCGCGGCCGTGGCCGGGGAGCTCGTGGCCTTCGCCGCGGCCTGCCCGCCATGAGCGGCCGATCCCTCCCCCGGCCGCGATGAGCGTCTTCGACCGCCACGCCGTGCGCCGCGCCTTCGGCCGCGCCGCCGCGACCTACGCGCAGGCCGCCGCCCTCCAGCGCGAGGTGGAATCGCGGCTGCTCGAGCAGGCGCGGGAGCTCGAACCGCGGGTGCCGGCACGGGTGCTCGACCTCGGCTGCGGCCCGGGTGCCGCCGCCGCCGCGCTGAAGGCCGCCTGGGGACGCAGGACCACCGTGGTCGCCGTCGACCTCGCTCTGCCGATGCTGCGGGCGGCGCGGGCGAAGTCGCGGTTCTGGCGGCCGATCCACGCCGTGCAGGCCGACGCCCAGGCCCTGCCCTTCGCCGAGGCCAGCTTCGATCTGGTGTTCTCCAACCTCTGCCTGCAATGGGTGGCCGACCTGCCGGCGACCCTCGGCGGCCTGCGCCGGGTGCTGCGGGAGGAGGGGCTGCTGCTGTTCAGCACCTTCGGCCCGGGCACGCTGGTGGAACTGCGCGAGGCCTACGCGGCGGCCGGCCACGAGCCGCCGCTGTCGCCGTTCGCGAGCCTCCAGCAGGTCGGCGACACCCTGCTGGCGCAGGGCTTCCGCGACCCGGTGGTCGCCCGCGACCGCTACACCCTGACCTACCCCGACACCACGGCGCTGATGCGCGAGTTGCAGGCGCTGGGCGCCACCGACGCCCGCACCGGACGGCCGCGCGGCCTCGCCGGCAAGGGCCGCCACCGCGCGGTCGCGGCGGCCTACGAGCCGCTGCGCCGCGATGGCCGGCTGCCGAGCAGCTGGGAGGTGCTGACCGCAATGGCGCGGGCACCGGCGCCGGGCGCGCCACGCCGCGAGGGCGGCGTCGACATCGCCCGTTTCCCGGCCGACCGGCTGCCGATCCGCCGCCGCCGCGGCTGAGCGGATGCTTCAGCGCGCCAGCGCCAGCAGGCCGGGCAGGGCGTCGAGGTCGATGTTGCCGCCGGACAGCACGATGCCGACGCGCTGCCCGGCGAAGCGTGCGCGGTGCTTGAGCACCGCGGCCAGCGGCACCGCCGCGCTCGGTTCGACCACGGTCTTCAGCCGTTCCCAGATCAGGCGCATCGCCGCCACCGCCTCGGCGTCGCTGACCAGCAGCACCTCGACGGCATGCTCGCGCAGCAGGTCGAAGGGGAGCGGGCCGAGTTCGGCGCGCAGGCCGTCGCAGACCGTGTCGGCGGGGCGGCCGCGGATGCGGGCGCCGCCCGCCAGCGAATCGTGGCCGTCGCGGGCACCCTCCGGCTCGGCGGCGAGGGCGCGGATGCGCGGGTCGAGGCCGTGCGCGGCGATCGCCGTGCCGCTCATCAGGCCGCCGCCGGAAAGCGGCGCCAGCACCACGTCCAGCGGTGGCCGGCCGTCGCCGCGGCGGCCGATCTGGCCGAGCAGCTCCAGCGCGGCCGTGCCCTGGCCGGCGATCACCCGGGCGTCGTTGTAGGGGTGCACCAGTTCGCCGCCGGTCTCGGCCAGCACGCGGGCGGTGACCGCGTCGCGGTCGGCCTGGGCCACCTCGCAATCGACGATCCTGGCACCTTCGCGAGCGATCGCCTCGCGCTTGATCCGCGGCGCTCCGCGCGGCACCACCACGGTGCAGGCGATGCCGTGCAGCCGGCAGGCCAGCGCCAGCGCCGCCCCGTGGTTGCCGGAACTCTGCGTCACCACGCCGCGCGCCGCCCGCGCCGCGTCGAGCCCGGACACCGCGTTGGCGGCACCGCGGAACTTGAAGGCCCCGGCGCGCTGCAGGTGCTCGGCCTTGAAGTGCAGCTCGCAGCCGGCCAGCGCATCGAGCGAACGCGAGCGCAGCACCGGGGTGAGGTGGGCGAGTCCGCACAGCCTCGCGGCGGCGTCGCGGATGTCCTCGAAGCGGGGCGTGTCGTCGGCGCGCAGCGGCGCCCTCGGGTGGCGTTCCATCGCGCCAGTATGCGCTGGCCGGTGGCGTTCAGTCCGGCGGCAGGTCGATCTCGAGCCGGTTGCGCCCCCCGGCCTTGGCGCGGTAGAGGGCGTCGTCGGCGCGGCCGAACCAGCCGTCGCGGTCCTCGCCGGGGCGCAGCACCGCGCCGCCGATCGACACCGTCACCGGCTCGCCGGACACCGTCAGGGCGGCCAGCGTCCTGCGCAGGTTGGCCATGGCGAACTCGAGCCCGATCTCGTCGGTGGCCGGCAGCAGCAGCACGAACTCCTCGCCGCCGAAGCGGAACAGCCGGTCGCTGCGCCGCACCGAGGCCTGCACGAGGCGCACGAACTCCTGCAGCACGCGGTCGCCCTCGTCGTGGCCGTGGCGATCGTTGACGCGCTTGAAGTGGTCGAGGTCGATCAGGGCCAGTGCCACCGGGCGGCCGTCGCGGCGCGCCCCGGCGATGGCGATCTCCAGTTCCTCCTCCAGCGCCCGGCGGTTCTCCGCGCCGGTCAGGGCGTCGAGGGTGGCGAGCTGCTCCAGTTGGGCGCGACGCGCGCCGGCATGGTGGGCGAACACCGCGGCGAACACGCCGTTGACGAACAGCGCGCCGACCACCGCCAGCGGCTGGCCGCTGCGCAGCAGGGCCTCGCCCTCCCAGAGCAGGAAGACGATCAGCGCGAGGCAGGCCGGCAAGGCGAGCCAGCCCGGGGCGAGGAAGGCCCCGGCGGTGATGATCGGGAACAGCCAGAACAGGCCGACCGGCGAGATCGTGGCGATCAGCGCGCCGGCGCTCGTCATCAGCAGGGTGATGGCGACGCCGAGGCGGTCGAGGTCGCCGCCGCGCCAGGCATGCCGGACCGCGGCCAGGATGGCGGCGATGATGACCAGTTCGACCAGCGCCAGCAGGGTATGGCCCTGGGCGAAGCGCACCCCGGCGATCGGCAGCAGCACCGCCACCGTCAGCAGGCCGAACACCAGGTAGACCCCGAGGCGGAAGTCGGCGCGCACACGCTGGCGCAGCGTGTCGAGCAGTCCGGCGAGCGGCGCGGGCAGGGCCATTGGTGGGAAACGATACCCCAGCCGGAGCGGCTTGGGGGTGGCGGCCGCTCCGGGGCGGATCGGCAGTATCGTGGGCGCCCGGCCGCCCGGCCCCTTCCGCCCTCCCCGCGCGCCATGCAGATCGCCAGCTGGAACGTCAATTCGCTCAACGCCCGCCTGGAGCACCTGCGGGCCTGGCTCGGCTCGCGCCGCCCCGAGCTCGTCGCCCTGCAGGAGACCAAGCTGGAGGACCACCGCTTCCCCGACGCCGAGATCGCAGCACTCGGCTACCGCTCGCTGTTCGCCGGCCAGAAGACCTACAACGGCGTGGCCCTGCTGGCGCGCACCGATGCCGTGCCGGGCTTCGCCGACGTGCAGGTCGGCATCCCCGGCTTCGAGGACGGGCAGAAGCGCGTGCTCGCCGCCAGCGTCGGCGAGCTGCGCATCGTCAACCTCTACGTCGTCAACGGCCAGGCGGTGGGCAGCGACAAGTACGACTACAAGCTGCGCTTCCTCGACGCCCTGCACGACTGGTTGGCGGAGGAGATCCGCCGGTATCCGCGGCTGGTCGTGCTCGGTGATTTCAACATCGCGCCCGACGACCGCGACGTGCACGACCCCGTGGCCTGGAACGAGACCAGCATCCTGACCTCGACGGCCGAGCGCGCCGCGCTGCGCCGATTGTTCGAGCTTGGCCTCGCCGACAGCTACCGGCTCCGGCACGACCACGGCGGTGCCTTCAGCTGGTGGGACTACCGCGCCGCCGGGTTCCGCCGCGACCTCGGCCTGCGCATCGACCTCGTGCTTCTTTCCGGGGCGCTCGCCGCCCGCTGCAGTGGGGCCGCGATCGACCGCGAGCCGCGCGGCTGGGAGCGCCCCAGCGACCACGCGCCGGTGCTGGCGACGCTGGACTGACGCGACGCGCCCGCTGCCCTCCCGGTTGGGCGGCGCTCAGCGCCGCGCCTGGAAGAAGGCTTCCTCCGAGACCGTGTGCCAGGCCTGCGCCTGCGCCCGGAAGGCGCGCATCGAGTCGTAGGCCCGGCGCGCGAACGGGTCGCCGGCGGCCAGTTCCTCCAGCACCGCCTCGGCGGCGCGGCGCAGCGCCGCCAGCACGTCGTCCGGCAGGCGCCGCAACTGCACGCCGTGCTCGCGGATCAGGGTGTCGAGCGCCTGCTGGTTGCGGGCGGTGTATTCGGCCAGCATGGCGTCGTTCTCGGCGGCACAGCAGGCTTCGACGATGGCCTTCAGGTCCTCGGGCAGCGCGTCGAAGGCCGGCTTGTGGACGATCGCCTCCAGCGTCGCCCCGGGTTCCTGCCAGCCGGGGTAGTAGGCGAAGCCGGCCACCCGGTGCAGGCCGAAGGCGAGGTCGTTGTACGGTCCCACCCACTCGGCGGCATCGATGGCGCCGCTCTGCAGGCTGCTGAAGATCTCCGCGCCGGGCAGGTTCACCGGCACTGCGCCGAGCCGGGCGATGACATCGCCGCCGAGGCCGGGGATGCGCATGCGCAGGCCGCGCAGGTCGCCGACGCCGGCGATCGGCCGGCGGAACCAGCCGGCCAGTTGCACGCCAGTGTTGCCGGCGGCGAAGGGCACGAGCTTGAAGGGCGCGTACAGCTCGCGCCAGAGTTCCAGCCCGCCGCCGAAGCGCAGCCAGCCGTCCATCTCCTGCGCGTTCAGGCCGAACGGCACGGCGCAGAAGAACGGCGCCGCCGCCGCCTTGCCGCGCCAGTAGTAGGCGGCGGTGTGGCCGATCTCGGCGGTGCCGCGGCTGACCGCGTCGAATACCTCGAACGGCGGCACCAGCTCGCCGGAGCCGAACACCCGCACCGTGATGCGACCGCCGCTGGCCCGGGTGATCTGCTCGGCGAGCCGCGCCGCGCCGGTGCCGAGGCCGGGGAAGTGGGTCGGCCAACTGGTCACCATCTTCCATTGCAGGCGGACCCCGTCGCCGGTGGCGGGACCGGCGACGGTGCCGGCATTCCTCGGCTGGCAGGCGGCGAGGCCGGCCGCGGCGGCGGCCACGCCCATGCCCTTCAGGATGTCGCGTCGCTTCATCGGTGCTCCCCTCGGGTTCCGCCGCAGTCTAGCAACGCCGGCCTCAGGCGGCGGACAGCGGCGCGTAGGCCAGTACCAGCCACTTGGCGCCGCCGCTCTCGAAGTCGACCTGCACCCGCACGTGGCTGCCGCTGCCCTCGGCGCCCTTGAGCACGCCGATGCCGAAGTTCGGGTGGCGCACCCGCTGGCCGATCCGGAAGCCCTTCAGCGGCGTGCTGTCGGCGTACTGGACGACGCGTTCCGTCGCCCGCTCCGCGCCCCCCGCCGCGCGGGTGAGGGTGGCCCGCGGCCGCACCTCGCGCAGCAGGCCCGCCGGGATCTCGCGCAGGAAGCGCGAAGGCGCGCCGAGGTGCTCCTGGCCGTGCAGGCGCCGCGACTCGGCCCAGCTGAGGAGCAGCCGCTCCCGCGCGCGGGTGATGCCGACGTAGGCCAGCCGCCGCTCCTCGGCGAGGCGGTCGCCTTCGGTCGAACGCTGCGAGGGGAACAGGCCCTCCTCCATGCCGGCCAGCGCCACGAAGGGGAACTCGAGGCCCTTGGCCGAGTGCAGGGTCATCAGCTGCACGGCGTCGCTGCCGGCGTCCGCCTGCGCCTCGCCGGCCTCGAGCGCGGCGTAGCCGAGGAAGGCGACGAGCTCGGGCAGGTCGGCGTCGATGTCCTCGCTGCGCGCGTAGCGGCTCGCCACCGACACCAGTTCGTCGAGGTTGTCGAGCCGCGAATCGAGCGGGTACTTGCCCTCCTTGCCGTAGTGCTCGCGCAGGCCGGTGTCGGTGATGGCCTTCTCGACCTGCGCCGGCAGGTCGAGGCCGCGGGCCTCGGCAGCCAGCCGGTCGACGAGGTCGAGGAAACCCTTCAGCGCGTTGCGGGCGCGGGCGGCGAGGGCGTTCCCCTCGGACAGCCGGTGTGCCGCGTTCCACAGGGGTTCGGCAGCTTCGCGGGCGGCGCGGCGCACGTCGTCGAGGGTCTTCTCGCCGATGCCGCGCGCCGGCGTGTTCACTGCCCGCTCGAAGGCGGCGTCGTCGCTGCGCGAGGCGAACAGGCGCAGGTAGGCGAGTGCGTCCTTCACCTCCATGCGCTCGAAGAAGCGCTGGCCGCCATAGACGCGGTAGGGGAGCTGGGTCTTCAGCAGCTCCTCCTCGATGGCCCGCGACTGCGCATTGCTGCGGTAGAGAATGGCGCAGTCGGCAAGCCGCCCGCCGGCGGCAGCGTGCTGGCGCACGCGCTCGACGATGTGGCGGGCCTCGTCCACCTCGTTGTAGGCGGCGTAGACATCGATGGGAACGCCCGCGCCGGCGTCGGTCCAGAGCTTCTTGCCGAGGCGGTCGGTGTTGTGGCCGATCACCGCGTTGGCAGCGGCGAGGATGGTGCCGGTGCTGCGGTAGTTCTGCTCCAGCTTCAGGGTGCGGGTGCCGGGGTAGTCGGCGAGCACCCGCTGCACGTTCTCGACCCGTGCGCCGCGCCAACCGTAGATGGCCTGGTCGTCGTCGCCGACGATGAACACCTGCCCGCTGTCGCCGGCCAGCAGGCGCACGAAGGCGTACTGGACGGTGTTGGTGTCCTGGAACTCGTCGATCAGCAGCTGCCGGAAGCGGTGCCGGTAGTGCGCCAGCAGCGCGTCGTGGTCGCGCAGGGTCTCGTGGGCGCGCAGCAGGATCTCGGCGAAGTCGACCAGGCCGGCGCGGCGGCAGCGCGCCTCGTACTCGGCGTAGGCGCGCAGCATCTCGCGGCCCATGAAGTCGCCGGCACCGACCTGGAGGTGCTGGGGGCGCTGGCCCTCGTCCTTGCGCGCGTTGATCCACCAGGCGACCTGGCGGGGTGGGAAGCGCGCCTCGTCGAGGTCGAGTTCGGTGCAGACCCGCTTGACGAGGCGGGTCTGGTCGTCGGCATCAAGGATCTGGAAGCCTTCGGGCAGCCCCGCCTCCTGCCAGTGCAGGCGCAGCAGCCGGTGGGCGATGCCGTGGAAGGTGCCGACCCACAGGCCGCGCGTCTCGACGCCGAGGGTGGCGGCGATGCGCTGGCGCATCTCGGCCGCCGCCTTGTTGGTGAAGGTGACCGCGAGGATGCCGTGCAGCGGCACGCCCTCGACCGCATGCAGCCAGCCGATGCGGTGGGTGAGCACGCGGGTCTTGCCGGAGCCGGCACCGGCCAGCACCAGGCAGTGGCCGGGCGGCGCGGAGACAGCCTCGCGCTGGGCTTCGTTCAGCCCGTCGAGGAGGTGGGAGACGTCCATGGCCGGATTGTAGCGGCGCGTCGTAGCGGCCTGCGTCCAGTGGATCGCCACCGCCGCACAGCGCGGTGCACGCAAGGCCCCGCAGGGTCGCTAAGCTCCGCCTTGCCCACCAGCCATCGCCGCCGCCATGATCGACCTGCACTACTGGCCCACGCCCAACGGCCACAAGATCACGCTCTTCCTCGAGGAAGCCGGCCTGCCGTACACGATCCACCCGGTGGACATCGGCACCGGGCAACAGTTCCAGCCCGGCTTCCTCGCCATCGCCCCGAACAACCGCATGCCGGCGATCGTGGACCATGCGCCCGCCGACGGCGGTGCCCCGGTCAGCGTGTTCGAGTCCGGCGCGATCCTCGTCTACCTCGCCGAGAAGACCGGCCGCTTCCTGCCCGCCGACCTGCGCGGCCGCACCGCGGCGCTGGAATGGCTGTTCTGGCAGATGGCGGGCCTCGGCCCGATGACCGGCCAGTACGGGCACTTCCACGTCTACGCCCCGGAGCCGATCCCGTATGCGCGCGAACGCTACGCCCGCGAGGTGCAGCGCCTGCTCGGCGTGCTGGACCGCCGCCTCGCCGACCGCGCCTTCCTCGCCGGTGACGCGTACACGATCGCCGACATGGCCTGCTACCCGTGGATCTCGCCCTACCGCAAGGCGCCGCTCGATCTCGAGCCGCACGCCCACCTGCGGCGCTGGCGCGAGGCCATCGCCGCACGCCCGGCCACCGCCCGCGCCTACGCGATCGGCCGCGACCCGCGTTTTGCCCGCTCGGCCGATCTGACGGAGGAACAGAAGCGCATGTTGTTCGGCATGGCAGGCCCTTCCGTTCCCGGTTCCTGACGAGGGTGGACTCGAAGCCGGTGCGCTCGGCAAGGCGAGTCTGTCGGCGGATCGGGTGCCGCGCTCGGGAGGGCGAGCCTGTCGGCGGATCGGGCCACCTGCTTCCCGCGCGATCGGGCGTCCTGCCCTCACGCGCGGCGCTCGGCTCCTGCCTCGCTGCCGCAGGTCGGCCCTCACCGCCGCGGCTCGCCCACCAGGCACCGCGCTCGCGACTGCGGAGCGGGACGCGTAGCCGTCGCCGGCCGCGACTCCATGGCCCACGAAGGCAGGCGCGCTCGGGACGATGCGCTCGGAATGGCGAGCCTGTCGGCGGATCGGGCCACCTGCTTTCCGCGCGATCGGGCGTCCTGCCCTCACGCGCGGCGCTCGGCTC
>JAGXSL010000095.1 GCA_018333835.1 Lysobacteraceae bacterium | reverse complement strand
GGATGCGGCCCGGGCCGCTCTGCAGCGGCTCGGTGACGCCTCGCCGATGCGACTCGAGGCCTTCGAGGAGGCAAACCCGTCCCTGCTGGCCGCGCTTTATCCGTACCGCGTCCGCCACCTGCTGCAGCGGCATGAAATCGACGAGTTGTTCGATACCGCGCTCGACCTTTCAGGTGCGGACATCGATATCGCCCGTTTCATCCGTAGTGGCGAAGACCGCGACCTGCAGGTGTTCTGGGCCGACATCCCCCAAGGGGCACGGTTGCCGCCGGAGGGCATCGCTCCCAGTCGTGACGCCTTGTGCGGCGTTCCCTGCCATGAGGCCCGCGAGTGGCTTTGCGGCAAGGAGACCGCGACCAGCCGGGCACCGCGTCTGCGGGAAGGCAGGCGGGCCTGGGTCTGGGATTATCTCGATGCCGGCTGGCGCGTGGTGGAGCGGAAGGATCTCTACCCCGGGCAGACCGTGCTGGTCGCCGCGGACAGCGGCGGCTACCGGGGTGATACCGGCTGGGACCCGGAGAGCCGTGAACCCGTCCGCGTGGTTCCCCCTCCGGTGCCACGGCCAGAGGATCGGGCCGACGCCGGCGAGGACGATGAAACCCTCAGCATCACCTCGGCTTGGCAGACCATCGCCACCCACGGTGCCCAGGTGGGCCATGAAGTGGCGGCGATGGCCGAGGCGCTTGGGCTTTCCGAGCATCGCCTGCTCGATCTTGCCGGTCGCTGGCACGATGCCGGCAAGGCCCTGCCGCCGTTTCAGGCCTCCATTTCCGACAAGGTGTACCGGCCATCGCGGCAGGATCTGGCCAAGGCCCCCCAGGAGGCCTGGCTGCCGCTGCGCCAGCTCTACCCCGATCCGCCGCGTGGCCGCCGGCGCGGTTTCCGCCACGAACTGGCCAGCACCCTGGCATTGTTCGCGGTGCTGATCCGCCATCAGCCCGACCATCCGGCCCTGCTCGGACCGTGGCGCACGCTGCTGTCGGCCAGCGGCATCGAACCTGGAACCATGCCCACCGCGGCGCAGCCACCCAGTACGCTGGAGCGGGAAATCCTCGATCTCCCCCCCGAGGACTTCGACCTGCTCGCCTACCTCGTGTGCAGCCACCACGGCAAGGTGCGGATGGCTTGGCAGGCCTCGCCCGCCGATCAAGCCTCGGGCGATCCCGTTCTGCGCCTTTTCGGCGTCCGCCATGGCGAAACGCTTCCGGCCCTGCTCCTGTTCGATGCTGCCGGCCGGCCGGTCGAGCTTCCACCCAGCACGATGCGGCTCGAGGCTGCCGCGATCGGCCTGAATCCCGTCACCGGCCGCAGCTGGAACGAGCGTGTACTCGGCCTGTTGCATCGCCACGGGCCTTTCGCACTGGCCTATCGCGAGGCCCTGCTGCGTGCGGCCGATCAGCGCGCATCGAGATTCCCGGTTGCCGATCCGCTGTTGGAGGAAGAGAATGCCGGCCATGGACTGGAAGCAAGCCATCGCCCACTGGCGCAAGCTGCCGCAACAGGAACGCCGCCTGCGGCATCTGCGCGCGATCCCGCGCCACGTGGCGAACTCCATGGCGATGGAGGAGGAGCCGGTCAGCGAGCAGTCGATCCGCATCCGACTGCAACAACGCGTCCCGGAACTCGCCAACTCGAAACCCGGCTAGGCCTGCTGGACTACCGCGAGCTTGCTCCGCATCTCGCCGCACGGGTCGCCCTGCTGGAAGCCGACATCGCCGATCGCGCCGATGCCGACCGGCCGTTCGACGAGACCTTGCTCAAGGATTTCCACCGGCGGCTCTGTGCCGATCTGGTGCCGGACATCGCCGGGCGTTGGCGAAGCACCGAGGTGCAGGTGGGAGCGCATCTGCCGCCGCCGGCCTGGCAGGTGCCGATGGCGATGCGGAACTACTGCGAGGACCTGGCGACCCGGCTGCGTCACGCCGCTGCATGGGACGAGGACCGGCTACTGGAATTGCTGGTCTTCGCCGAGGGTCGCCTGCTGCACATCCACCCCTTCGCCGACTTCAACGGCCGGCTGACGCGCCTGTTGCTGATCGAACTGCTCTACCGGCTCGACCTGCCCATCGTCGATACGGCCACCTCCGACGAGGTCGAGCGCCAGCGTTACTTCGAAGCCCTGCGTGCCTACGACGCGGGTGATACGGGGCCTTTGTCGGCGGTCTGGCGGCAACGGTTCGAAAGGGAGGCCTCGCCATGATCCTGCATCGGCTGGACGGCTGCGCCCCCACGCCCTTGGCGCACTACCTGAAGGCACTCGGCGTGCTGCGCATCGTGGCCGAACAACTCGACCCCGAAGCCCGCGGCTGGTGGGAGGGCGAGCGCTTCCTGCTCGCCAGCCACAAGGAGGAAGCCGAGTTGTTGGCTTTCCTGCTGGATCGCTATGAGCCAACACCGCTGGTTTCGCCTTGGAACAAGGGCTCTGGTTTTTTCTACACCAATGATCCCGGCCTCAAGCCGATCGAAGACTCCCAAGCGGCACGGATGGCGCCCCTGCGCATCGGTATCCGTGCCGCACGCGACCAGCTCGATGCAATGGCAGCGGCCGACCAGCGGATTCGATCGATCAAGGATGAGCCCAAGTCCCTGGAGCCCATCGCACGCCAGCGCCTCAGGGATTCGTTCGAGTACAAGCAGCGCCTTGCGGAGGCGGAACGAGAATTCAAATCCAGGAAATCGGATCTGCTGCCGGATCTCCGCAACCGTTGGCGCGGCCCGCACCGCGACTGGCTGGATGTTGCGATGGTTCTGGATGAACAGGGCGAAGCGCGATTCCCGGCGCTTCTGGGCACGGGCGGAAACGACGGCCGCTTGGATTTCACCAACAACTTCTTCCAGCGCCTCGGCGACCTGTTCGATCTCGCCCACCCGGACGCGCCCAGACGCCTCGGGGCAGACATGGCCCTGCGCGCGGCCCTGTTCGGGGAAGTCGCACGAACCGCCAGGGAGGGCATCAACGTGGGTCAATTCTCTCCCGGTGGTGTAGGCGGTGCCAACGCTGCCAATGGGCCCGATGCCGACAGCGTGCTCAACCCTTGGGATTTCGTTCTGATGCTGGAAGGCGTGATGCTTTTCACCGCCACCAGCACTCGACGTTTGTCCACGCAGGCACCGTCGCGTGCCGCCGCACCTTTTGCAGTTTCGGCCCATGCCGCCGGTTACGCCAGTGCGGCAGGCGAGGACGAGAGTGCCCGTGGCGAGCAATGGATGCCGGTATGGTCGCAGCCCGCCACCCTCGCGGAATTCCGCCACCTGCTGGCCGAGGGGAGGGCGCAACTGGCCCGTCGCAATGTTTCCGAACCACTCGATCTCGCCCGGGCCGTGGGCCGATTGGGTACGGCGCGCGGTATCCGGTTCTTCCAGCGGTACGGATATATCGAGCGCAACGGACAATCCAATTTGGCGGTTCCACTCGGTCGCTTCGTGGTGCCGGAGCATGCATCCAGTACCCTCGCTTGCCTTGACGACCTGAATGCGTGGCTGCTGCGCCTGCGGCGCGAAGCACGGGATCGCAACGCACCGGCGCGGCTGGCCCAGGCCGAGCGGCGGCTCGCCGATACCCTGTTCAGCCTTGCCCAGCATCCCGATGAACCCACGGGTTGGCAATCGGTGCTGCTGCGCTTGGCCGAAGTCGAAGCCCTGCAGGTGCAGGGCGCGGGTCGGAAGGCTGGCCCGATCCCACGCCTGCGCCCGGAATGGGTGCAGGCTGCCGACGACGGTAGTGCCGAACTGCGTTTGGCCCTGGCCTTCGCTCTGCAATGCGCCGTACCCCGTAACGGTGGCCGCTACGACGGACTGCGTCGGCATTGGTTGTCACTGGATGCCAAGGGGCGCTATCAGAGCCATGCCGCCCCCGACCGGGTGATGCAAGGGCGTCGTGGCATCGACGATGCCATCGCCGTGCTCGTGCGGCGGCTGGTCGAATCCAGCCAGCAAGGCGGGCAGCGGCTGGTGCTGGAGCCCGGTTGCGGCATCACGGCCAGTCGGCATGATCTGGCACGCCTCCTGGCTGGCGAGGTCGATCTGGACCGCTGCCTCGCTCTGGCTCGGGCTCTGATGGCCTTGGATACCCGTCAATGCCGGCAACACCCGCCGCGCCTGCAAGGGCCCACGCCCACGGATTGGCCGGACGATGCCTGGCTGGCCATTCGTCTTGCCCTGCTGCCTTGGCCCCTGCCGGACGGCCGACAGCCCGGCACCGACCCTGCCATCGTCCGACGCCTGCAGGCGGGCGACTTGGCTGCCGCGCTGGAGCTTGCCCTGCGTCGTCTGCGTCCGGCCGGCATCCGTTGCGATCTTGCCGCTGGTGGTGCCACGCCGGATCGCGCCCGACTGTACGCCGCCGCACTGGCTTTCCCGATCGACCGCGCCACCGCTGCGCGCTTTGCCCAGCGCCTCGACCCTCCCACGACCCCGGAGAACGCCCCATGAGCATCGACCTTGCCCCGCTCGCCGCCAGTGCACGCCTGTTGTTCGAGATTCCCCTGCGACCGGTGCAGGGGCAGCGTTTCCAGCCCACCGGCTTCCCCGGCCTTGGTGCCGCCACCTTCCAGACAGCCCATGGCCTTTGCCTGCTGGTGGAGAGTGCGCAGAGCATGGCCAACCGGCTCGAACTGACCTGCTGGGACGAAGCCCGCCAAGACCTCAAGTCCGAGCTGCAGGGGCTCTCGCACGTGCGGGTCCTGCGCAAGGGGAGTTTCCTCACCGACACCGTCCTGGAATCGCACCGGCTCAACAGCCCCTATCTGCTCGAAGGCAAGGACAAGCAATTCTTCGATACGCTGAAGTCTGAACTCGGTGGTTTGGCGGAAGGGCCGATCGACCGTCGCAAACTGGCCGAGGCCCTGCTGAGGTTCGATATCGGTTCGCTGTTGCATGGCGTGTTCCTGGCCAAGAAGGAGTTGGCCGGCGGCCGCTTGCGTGTGGCCCGCGCCCTGTCGGCTTTCATCGAGGCCGATGGCGTGCGCGTGGCGGCTTCGGGCGGCGTCAAGAACGATCATGTGAATCCTTCCGGCGATGCGAAGCTAGGCTACGGCAATGTGCCCTTCGCCCGTGACGAGTTCACTGCCGAGCGCATCACGCTCTATGCCAACCTCGACCTCGGCCAGATCCGGGGCTACGGGCTTGGCAATGCCGCCGAACGGTTGCTCGTCCTGCTGGCGCTCTACAAGCTCCGTCTCTTGCTGGAGAGCGCCTTGCGCCTGCGTACCGCCTGTGATCTCGAGCCGGCCACCGAAGCGTTCATGGCAAAACGGCCGGCGGGTTTCGCGTTGCCGGATGCCGCCAGCCTGCGCGAGGCGCTCGGGCCGGCCATTGCAGCGTGCAAGTCCGCTATGACCGTCACGGAAGTCGTTTTCAACGACGATCTGAAAAAGGCCAAGGACGAAGACAAGACCGCAGACGAAGAAGTTGACGAGTCCGTGGAGTAAACCCATGGCGACCCTGCTGCTGCGCTTCCCCGGGCGGCGCTACCACGCCACACCTTGGGGCCATCATGTCAACGAGGGCCTGATCGAATGGCCGCCCTCACCTTGGCGTCTGTTGCGCGCCCTGCTGGCCATCGGTTACGCCAAGCGCCATTGGCCGGCGGAAGGCCCACCACCGGTGGCACGTTCGTTGATCGAGAAACTCGCTGCCAGCACGCCGGCCTACCGATTGCCCGCGGCCATTGGCACCCACAGTCGGCACTACATGCCGCTGGCGAGGTTCAAGAGCGGTCGCGAAGACACCACCCTCGTGTTCGATACTTGGGCACAGGTCGACGACGGTGAGCTCGCGGTCCGCTGGGACGTGACGCTGACGCCGCCGGAACGCGACGAACTGGCGGCGCTGGTGGCCGAATTGGGTTATCTGGGGCGTTCGGAAAGCTGGGTCGACGGGGTGCTTGCCGACGAGGATGGAACGATCCGCTTCGACGTGGTGGCGGGCGACGCTCGTCAATCCCCCGGGCCGGATTGGGAACAGGTTCCCCTGCTCGCACCACAATCGGTCGAGGACTACGCGGCTTGGCTGCGCGATGCACAACACGAGGCGAAGGCCGCCACCGGCATCGACCTCGCCAAGCCCAAGCACAGCGCCAAGGAGAAAAAGGACTTGGCCAAAGCCATTGCGCCGTTTCCTCCTGATTTGATCGCCTGCCTGCAGGCCGAAACCGGTTGGCTGCGCAAGCAAGGCTGGAGCCGCCCACCCGGCAGTCGCAAGCTGTTGTACTGGCGGCGCCGTGACAGTTTGCAACCCGGCACGCCGCCCTTCCGTCCGCACCCCCGGCGCGCCCCTTCTGTCGAAGCCATGCTGTTGGCCATCGCCAATGCCAGCGGCAATCCCCACGCCTTGCCGCGCATCGAGCGGACCCTGCCACAGGGCGATCTGCTGCATCGCGCACTGGTCGCCAACGCCACAAGCGGCGGTCGGCACTCCGTCGTGCTTTCCGGTTGCGACTCCGAACGCCGTCCCCTCACCAGCCCGCACCAACACGCCCACCTGCTGCATCTCGACCTCGATGGTGATGGCCATCTCGACCATGTGTTGATCTGGGCACCCATGGGGCTGGATGCCGATGCGCAGGCCGCGATCCGTGTCACGCGCCGCAGCTACACCAAGGGCGGAACGGCCCCGCTGCGCCTGTCCGTTGCGGCCAGTGGCGCATTGTCGGACCTCCGCCTGTTGCCGGGACTTTTCGGCGAGCGGCTGGGCTTGCTTTCCGGACCCGCCGAGCACTGGCATTCGGTGACTCCCTTCGTTCCACCGCGCTTCCTGAAAGCCCGTGGCAAGAACAGCTTGCTGGGCCAGGTCAATGCCGAGTTGGCGAGTCGCGGCCTGCCGCTGGCACGAAGCATCGAAGTGCGCGACCCCCATGACGACGAGGACGCCCGGCGTGCCCGGCATTTCAAGCGCACCCGCAGCCGAGGCCAGGCCCCGCCGCAGGACTTCGGGTTCATGCTTGATCTGCACTTCGAAGCACCCGTGCGTGGGCCGGTCGCGCTGGGTTATGGTGCCCACTACGGGCTCGGGCTTTTTTCCGCTTCGGGATGCCGCGCCGCACGGGAGGGACTGGCGTTCCGATCGACGTGATGCCGCCGGCACGAAACCCGCCATGCCCCAGCAACCCGAGCTCGAGCTGCCGTTTCCCGAACTGGGTGCCGACCAGCCGCTGATCCCGGTGCGCATGCTCAACGAGCATGTCTACTGCCCGCGGCTTGCCTACCTGATGTGGGTGCAGGGCGAGTGGGCGGATTCGGCCGACACGGTCGATGGGCGCTGGCGTCACCGCCGGGTGGACAAACCGGCCGGCGACCTGCCGCCGGTCGCTGCCGAGCCGGGCGAAGAGACCGATGCGCCCCGCATCCATGCGCGATCGGTCACGCTCTCGTCGAACACGATCGGGTTGATCGCCCGCCTTGATCTCGTCGAGGGCGAAGGCAATGTGGTCACGCCGGTCGACTACAAGCGCGGTAAGCGGCCGCATACCGCACGCGGCGTCTACGATCCCGAACGGGTGCAACTGTGCGCGCAGGGCCTGTTGCTGCGCGAGCACGGCTACACCTGCGAGGAAGGGGCCATCTACTACGTCGAAAGCCGCGAACGGGTACGCGTGCCGTTCGACGACGAACTGCTCGCCCTGACCCGCCGCAGCATCGCCGAACTGCGCGCCAGCGCCGCCGGTGGACGGATGCCGCCCCCTCTGCTGGACAGCCCCAAATGTCCGCGTTGCTCGCTCGTCACGATATGCCTGCCGGACGAGTTGCAGGCTTTGGCGGCGCCCGAGGTGTCACCGCGGCCGCTCGCCGTGCCGCAGCACGAAGCCTTGCCCCTCTACGTGCAGCAGTTCAATGCCAAGCTGGGCAAGAAGGGCGACGTGCTCGAAGTCAGCAAAGACGACAAGCTGCTGGCGAGCGCCAGGATCGCCGAGGTTTCGCAAGTCGTGCTGATGGGCAACGTCTACGTCACCGCCCCCTGTCTGGCCGAACTGATGCAGCGCGGCATCCCCGTCACCTGGCACAGCTACGGTGGTTGGTTCCACGGCCATACCGTGGGCAACGGCCACAAGAACGTCGAATTGCGCACGGCGCAATACCGCACCAGTTTCGATGAACGGCATTGTCTGCGCATCGCCCGTGGCCTGGTGATGGCCAAGATCGCCAACGGCCGCACCCTCTTGCGGCGCAACTGGAAGCCGGAAGAGAAACCCGAACGAGCCCTCGCGGACCTCAAGCGGTTGATCGAACAAGCCCGCCGCTGCGACGGGCTGGAAAGCCTGCTCGGGGTGGAGGGGCAGGCGGCCGCCATCTATTTCTCGAATTTCCGCCACCTGCTGCGCTCATCCGATGATGGCGGCAGTTTCACCTTCGACTTCACTACCCGCAACCGGCGGCCACCGACCGATCCGGTGAACGCGATGCTCTCGCTCGCCTACACTTTGCTGGTGCGGACCCTCACGGTCACTCTGCAGGCGGTGGGGTTCGACCCTTTCCGTGGGTTTTACCACCAACCACGCTACGGGCGGCCGGCACTGGCTCTGGACCTGATGGAACCGTTCCGGCCCTTGCTCGCCGATTCCGTGGTGCTCCAGGTGGTGAACAATGGCGAGGTGCATCCAAGCGATTTCGTCAGTATCGCCGGCAGCGTCAACCTCCACCCCGATGGCCGCAAGCGTTTCATTGCCGCATTCGAACGTCGGCTCGACCACGAGATCATCCATCCCCTGTTCGGCTACCGGCTCAGCTATCGGCGTCTGCTGGAGCTACAATCCCGACTGTTCGGCCGTCACTTGCTCGGCGAATTGCCGGAGTACCCGAATTTCACCACCCGCTGAAAGCAACGACCGCGCCACTGGATTATCCTATGGACGAGCATCTGTACCTGGTCACCTACGACATCCGCGATGCCAAACGGTGGCGGCGCGTGTTCAAGCTGATGAAAGGCTTCGGCGAATGGCTGCAACTGTCGGTGTTCCAGTGCCGATTGGGTCGTCGCCGGCACGCGGAGCTGATCGCGTTGCTTGATGGAGTGATCAAGCACGGCACTGATGCCGTGCTGGTGATCGATCTCGGTTTGGCCGAAAAGGTCAAACCGCGCGTGGTCAGTCTGGGCGGGGCCTTCACGGCGGTATCGCGGCAGCCGGTCATCGTTTGACGAAGGCCGGGGGATTGACAGGACATGGCCGCCGAGCCCACGCGAGCGCTGGGAAGGTGGCGGGATCGACGGGCAGCGCTCGCAAGGCATCGCTCTTTGACAATCAGTATGTTGCAGGCAAGTGCTGAGATGGCGAATCAGGATCCGCCACTGCGGGGGCTCGACTTTTGCCGAGTGCTCGCATCTGCGCCTACAATGGTGCGCCCCGATTGGCTCTCCGGGGTGACTGTTTCCGCGGCGAATTCGCCGCGGCCTCATTGAAGCCGAGGGCGCTAGGAGGGGGGCGGAGCACCCGTTCGAGCGTTTCCGCGGCGAATTCGCCGCGGCCTCATTGAAGCGGTGTTGGCTTCGGCGGCGACCTCGAAGCGGTCACGTGTTTCCGCGGCGAATTCGCCGCGGCCTCATTGAAGCAGGCGCAATGTGGTCGAGCCGACCGTCACGATCGTGTTTCCGCGGCGAATTCGCCGCGGCCTCATTGAAGCAAGTGGACCCAGGCTCAAGCACCGGACACCCTGACGGAGTTTCCGCGGCGAATTCGCCGCGGCCTCATTGAAGCTTGACGTGGTGCACGTCGGAGCGGGCGATCACCTCGTGTTTCCGCGGCGAATTCGCCGCGGCCTCATTGAAGCACGGAGCATGCGGGGCCTCAAGTTGGCGGGCGCCGACGGAGTTTCCGCGGCGAATTCGCCGCGGCCTCATTGAAGCGAGCGGGGTGCCAAGTGACGGCGCCCCTGCATGCCGGGTTTCCGCGGCGAATTCGCCGCGGCCTCATTGAAGCTCCTGGGAGGTGGCGATGCGCGCGTATTCGACGTCGGTTTCCGCGGCGAATTCGCCGCGGCCTCATTGAAGCACATGGTAGCGCAAACCGGGCTACAGTTCAACTATCCGGTTTCCGCGGCGAATTCGCCGCGGCCTCATTGAAGCCCGGCGGCCCAGGTCTGCACCGCGGGGCGCTTCAGGGTGTTTCCGCGGCGAATTCGCCGCGGCCTCATTGAAGCTGGAGGCGGGCAGCGGGCAGCGACCCCCTTATAACATGTTTCCGCGGCGAATTCGCCGCGGCCTCATTGAAGCCCGCGCGAGCGCGCCAGCGCGCGCAGGCCTTCACCGAAGTTTCCGCGGCGAATTCGCCGCGGCCTCATTGAAGCCTGCCGAAAAAGTGCGCCAGATCGTGTGCGATGCCGGAGTTTCCGCGGCGAATTCGCCGCGGCCTCATTGAAGCTTGCGCTGCTGGCGGAACATTCCCATCAGGCGGGCGTTTCCGCGGCGAATTCGCCGCGGCCTCATTGAAGCGGCATTGATCGAGTTCGGGCGCATCCCGGAAGGGTAGGTTTCCGCGGCGAATTCGCCGCGGCCTCATTGAAGCTCGAGCTCCCACGTGGCCGAGGCGTCGCCGCACAGGGTTTCCGCGGCGAATTCGCCGCGGCCTCATTGAAGCGACGCTTCCATCAACATCGAAAGGCCGGACGCCGTGGTTTCCGCGGCGAATTCGCCGCGGCCTCATTGAAGCATTCGCGTTTGCGCCCGAACGTCGGGCACAAAAAAGGGTTTCCGCGGCGAATTCGCCGCGGCCTCATTGAAGCACCGTCACGGCGCAGCACCCCGTACTGACCACGCGAGTTTCCGCGGCGAATTCGCCGCGGCCTCATTGAAGCGCTGTCGTGCGGGTTCGAGTCCTTGGCGCGGATCGCCGTTTCCGCGGCGAATTCGCCGCGGCCTCATTGAAGCCGTCACTCGCCCGACCCCCACGTCATCGTCGCCCATCGTTTCCGCGGCGAATTCGCCGCGGCCTCATTGAAGCACCGAGTCCGAGGCGGACAAGGAGCGGCGCCACAAGTTTCCGCGGCGAATTCGCCGCGGCCTCATTGAAGCGCTGGAGAATGCAACGTCTTCTACCGGTTGGACGCAGGTTTCCGCGGCGAATTCGCCGCGGCCTCATTGAAGCGTCGTCGGTCCGGCCGAGACGCCGGAGTCGAACGCGGTTTCCGCGGCGAATTCGCCGCGGCCTCATTGAAGCCCGATCGCGATACCGGCCGCGCCCACGCCCGCTGCGAGTTTCCGCGGCGAATTCGCCGCGGCCTCATTGAAGCAGGGCCCACGACAACCTGCGGCGCTTGCTACGGGCCAGTTTCCGCGGCGAATTCGCCGCGGCCTCATTGAAGCCGGGACGCCACGGTCGAGAACGTGCGCGCCACGGCGGGTTTCCGCGGCGAATTCGCCGCGGCCTCATTGAAGCCGCATCGCGCCGTCGGCGGACTGCAGGGTTTCGAGGAGTTTCCGCGGCGAATTCGCCGCGGCCTCATTGAAGCACGAGTTGGTGCGGCACCCCGTCGCGGATCGACAGCGTTTCCGCGGCGAATTCGCCGCGGCCTCATTGAAGCCGGTTCTGCGTGCCGGGCAGTCGGAGGATGCGCGCCGGTTTCCGCGGCGAATTCGCCGCGGCCTCATTGAAGCGCGGCGGACTCGGTGAGCGTGCAGACGCTGATCCAGCGTTTCCGCGGCGAATTCGCCGCGGCCTCATTGAAGCGAGGCGAAGCACAAGGAAGAACTCCGCCCGATCAACGGTTTCCGCGGCGAATTCGCCGCGGCCTCATTGAAGCCGACACCCGGCGGTTTCCCACCACGATGACGCCGCAGGTTTCCGCGGCGAATTCGCCGCGGCCTCATTGAAGCGCAGGCATGGCGCAAGCGACGGCAGACCTTGAAGCGTTTCCGCGGCGAATTCGCCGCGGCCTCATTGAAGCGCGCCCAAACGTCGGGCACAAAAAAGGGGCCGACCGTTTCCGCGGCGAATTCGCCGCGGCCTCATTGAAGCGCGTCAAGCGCGACCTGCAGGCCCGTCACCTGCGCGAGTTTCCGCGGCGAATTCGCCGCGGCCTCATTGAAGCATGGTGGCCAGGTCCTGCGTCTTCTTGAGCTCGGCGAGTTTCCGCGGCGAATTCGCCGCGGCCTCATTGAAGCGGCGTGGTCGGCCAGCCCGACCACAGGTTGCAGGTGATGTTTCCGCGGCGAATTCGCCGCGGCCTCATTGAAGCCCGCCGCCTGCAAGGCCGTCGTGCGGGAATGCGCGGCGTTTCCGCGGCGAATTCGCCGCGGCCTCATTGAAGCCTGTCGATGGGTCGCATGATCGTACTCCTGAATTAACGTTTCCGCGGCGAATTCGCCGCGGCCTCATTGAAGCGACACCGCCGTGCGGTCCATCCGCATCCAATGCGGCGGGTTTCCGCGGCGAATTCGCCGCGGCCTCATTGAAGCATCGGCACCGCGGCGGGCTACCGCGACCTGATCACCGTTTCCGCGGCGAATTCGCCGCGGCCTCATTGAAGCCTGCGCGAGCTCGCGGAGCTTTCCGATCGGCAGGTTCAGTTTCCGCGGCGAATTCGCCGCGGCCTCATTGAAGCAAGACTGCGCGCGGTCGTCCGGCCGCCGTGAGCTTCGGTTTCCGCGGCGAATTCGCCGCGGCCTCATTGAAGCGAAGCCGCCGGCTCGCCGCTGTTCCGCGGCCAGCACTGGTTTCCGCGGCGAATTCGCCGCGGCCTCATTGAAGCTCTGCCGCCCTGACGCCATCGCGCGCTTGGCGCGCAGTTTCCGCGGCGAATTCGCCGCGGCCTCATTGAAGCCGAGATCAGCGATCGCGGCCTCGTGCGCCCTCTTGGGTTTCCGCGGCGAATTCGCCGCGGCCTCATTGAAGCAGGCCGGCGCCGACGCCGCACAGGTCGCAGAAGTCGGCAAGTTTCCGCGGCGAATTCGCCGCGGCCTCATTGAAGCGAGGGCTTCGCGGTCGAGTCTGTTCACGGCTTCGCGTGTTTCCGCGGCGAATTCGCCGCGGCCTCATTGAAGCTGGGGGGCGGCCATGACCCGCCGCCTCCTCGCCCTCCTCGTTTCCGCGGCGAATTCGCCGCGGCCTCATTGAAGCGCCTCGAAGGTTGGCGAGAACGGGATCGAGCCAGACACGTTTCCGCGGCGAATTCGCCGCGGCCTCATTGAAGCGACCTTCGCCGCCGTCTCGACGCCATCGGCACGGATATGTTTCCGCGGCGAATTCGCCGCGGCCTCATTGAAGCCCGCCGAGGCCGAGAAGGCTGCCATGGAAGCGGAACGGTTTCCGCGGCGAATTCGCCGCGGCCTCATTGAAGCGCGTAGTGCTGGCAGGTCGCCGTCTTGCTGACGCCGGTTTCCGCGGCGAATTCGCCGCGGCCTCATTGAAGCCGCTCGTAATTCTACGGGAGGGAAAGGGAGGGCTTGCGTTTCCGCGGCGAATTCGCCGCGGCCTCATTGAAGCGCCTCGCCCCGGTTGTAGACCTCGCTGATGAGCGGTTTCCGCGGCGAATTCGCCGCGGCCTCATTGAAGCCGGCCCTTCCGGCCGGACGTCGGCGACGAAGCTCCGGTTTCCGCGGCGAATTCGCCGCGGCCTCATTGAAGCGCGCGACCGTGCAGCGCTTGCGCGGGAGCCCCGCAAGTTTCCGCGGCGAATTCGCCGCGGCCTCATTGAAGCATCTGCAGCTCCGCGACCACCGCCTCGCGCGCGGCGTGTTTCCGCGGCGAATTCGCCGCGGCCTCATTGAAGCACAGCTCCCCGTTCTCGATCATGCGGATGAGTGTTGGTTTCCGCGGCGAATTCGCCGCGGCCTCATTGAAGCAC
>JAGXSL010000094.1 GCA_018333835.1 Lysobacteraceae bacterium | reverse complement strand
CGCGCGGCGCTCGGCTCCTGCCTCGCTGCCGCAGGTCGGCCCTCACCGCCGCGGCTCGCCCACCAAGCACCGCGCTCGCGACCGCGCCGCACCCGTGGGCCACGAAGGCAGGCGCGTTCGAAAACGGCCTCAGGCCTTGGGCTTGCGGAAGCGCAGGGTCATGCGGTCGGACTCGCCGATGGCCTCGTACTTGGCGCGGTCCTCGCCCTCCGGCACGTTGAGCGTGGGCGGCAGGGTCCAGACGCCGTTCGGGTGGTCGCGGTCGTCGCGCGGGTTGGCGTTGATCTCGCTCCTCGCCTCCAGCACGAAGCCGGCGGCCTCGGCCAGGGCGATCACCTGTGCCTCGCTGACGTAACCCTGGATCTGGTCGGGCGGCACGTCCACCAGCGCGCGGTGCTGCTCGACGCCGAGCACGCCGCCCGGCTTCAGCACGGCGAAGAAGGCGCGCATCTGCGCCTCGGCCTGGCCGTTGCGGATCCAGCCGTGCAGGTTGCGGAAGGTCAGCACGGCGTCGGCCGAGCCCGGCTCGCCGTAGACCGGCGCGGCCGGATCGACCTCGATGAAGTGGACGCGGTCGAACACCGCCGGGTGAGCGGCGAGCCGTTCGCGCAGGGCCTGGTTCTGGCGGGTGAAGAAGCCGGCCGCGCGCTCGTTCGGGGCACGCGCCGGGTCGTTGAGCGCCGCCACCAGCCGGCCCTGCCCGCGCAGCCAGGGCGCCAGCAGGTCGGTGTACCAGCCGCCGCCCGGGCTCACCTCGACCACCGTCATGCCGGGCTGGATGCCGAAGAAGGCGAGGGTGGCCGCCGGGTTGCGGGCGTCGTCGCGGGCGACGTGGGCGGCCGGGCGCCAGTCGCCGGCGAGGATCGGGGCGAGCCCGGTCTCGATGTCGACGTTGGCAGCCGCCGGGGCCGCTCCGCCGTGGTGGGAGGTCGTGGCCGCTCCACCGCAGTGGGCGGCCAGCACGGCCGGCGCGACCAGCGCGGCCAGGGCAAGGGACAGGACGGCGAGGCGCATCGGGTTCTCCACGGCTGGATGGAAGTCAAAACAGCGTGCGCGGCAGGGCGTTATCGTGGCGACAAGATCCCGCCGGAACCCCAGCCCATGCAGATCACCGTGTTCCAGACCCTGCCGCACGACCGCGAGTTCTTCACCCGCGCCAACCAGGCCGGCCAGCACCGGCTGCACTTCCTCGAGGCACGGCTGGACCCGGTGAGCGCCGCCCTGGCGAAAGGCTCGGAGGCGGTCTGCGCCTTCGTCAACGACCCGCTCGATGCGGCCACGCTCGCCGCCCTCGCGGCCGCCGGCGTGCGCCTCGTGCTGCTGCGCAGCGCCGGCTTCAACCACGTCGACCTCGATGCCGCCGCCCGGCTCGGGCTGGTGGTGGCGCGGGTGCCGGAATACTCGCCGCACGCCGTGGCCGAGCACGCCGTGGCCCTGCTGCTGGCGCTCAACCGCAAGATCCATCGCGCCTGGGCGCGGGTCCGCGAGGGCAATTTCGCGCTCGACGGCCTGCTCGGCTTCGACCTGCACGGCAGCACCGTCGGCGTGGTCGGCACCGGCAAGATCGGCGGTTGCTTCGCCCGCATCCTGCTCGCCTTCGGCAGCCGGGTGCTGGCCTTCGACCCGGCGCCCGACGCGGAACTGGCGCGGCTCGGCGTGCGCTACGTCGCGCTGGAGGAACTGCTGGCGGCGAGCGACGTGATCAGCCTGCACTGCCCGCTGACCCCGGCCACCCGTCATCTGATCGACGAAGCCGCGCTGCGGCGCATGAAGCCGGGTGCGCTGCTCGTCAACACCAGCCGTGGCGCGGTGGTCGATACCCGCGCCCTGATCGGCGCGCTCAAGCGCCGCCATCTCGGTGGGCTGGCGCTCGACGTCTACGAGGAGGAGGACGACCTGTTCTTCCGCGACCTCTCGGCCGAGGGCGTCGACGACGACGTGTTCGCCCGCCTGCTCACCTTCCCCAACGTGCTGATCACCGGGCACCAGGGCTTCTTCACGGTGCAGGCGCTGACCGCGATCGCCGAGACCACGCTGGCCAATGCCGGCGCGTTCGAGCGCGAGGGCCGCCCGCTGCACCCGGTGGGCCGGGCCTGAGGTGGTGACCGGCCAGGCCCTGCTGGCCGCGCTGCCGCTCGCCGCCACGTTGGGCCTGATGCTGCTGGCCGGCGGCTCGGCGGCGCGGGCCGGCGGGGTCGGGTTGGCGCTCGCCCTGCTGCTCGCCTTCGGCGCCTTCGGCTTCGGTGCCGACGGCGCGCTGCCGGCCCTGCTCGGGGTCGGGGCCGAGGCTTTGCTCCACACCGCCGCCATCCTCTGGATCCTCTGGCCGGCGCTGGCCCTGCACGAGCACCAGCAGGCCGGCGGCGGCATCGCCATGCTGCACCGCCAACTCGGCCGCATCAGCCCGCGGCCCGGCATCCAGGTGCTGCTGCTCGGCTGGTTCCTCGCCCTGTTCCTGGAGGGCGCCGCCGGCTTCGGCACGCCGGCCGCCATCGTCGCGCCGCTGCTGCTCGCGCTCGGGGTGCCGGCGGTGCAGGCGGTGGTGGTCGCCCTGCTCGGCCATGCCGCCGGCGTGGTGTTCGGGGCGCTCGGCACGCCGCTGGTGGCACAGGCGGCGGTGACCGGCCTCGCGCTCGACGACCTCGCCGGCCCCACCGCCCTGCTCAATGCCGGCGCAGCGACGGTGCTGATGCTGGCCCTGTGCCGGGTCGCCGCCGAGCGGTCCGGCACGCCGGCACTGGAGACGCGGGTGCCGGCCGGGGCGGCACTGCTCGCCCTGCTGGCCTTCCTGCTGCCGCAGGCCGGCATCGCGCTGGCGCTCGGCCCGGAACTGGCCACACTGGCCGCGGCCGGCCTCGGGCTCGCCGCCTTCGCCGCCTGGCCGCGCGAACGCGGCAGCGGCGGCCCGGAGCCCGGGCTCGGCCGGTTGCTGGCCCCCTACCTCGTGCTGGTCGGGCTGGTGCTGCTGGCGCAGGGCCTGCCGGTGCCGGAGGCCTTGCAGCACCCCGGCAGCCTGCTGCTGCTCGCCCTGCTCGCCGGTTGCCGCCTGCAGGGCCGGCCGCTCGCCTCGCTGCGCCCGGCCCTCGCGGCCTCGGCGCGGCGGCTGCTGCCGGTGGCCGTGGCCCTGTTCGCCATGCTCGCGCTGTCGCGGCTGATGCTGCACGCCGGCATGGTCGAGGCCCTGCAGGACGGGCTGGTCGCCACCGTCGGCGGCGCCTGGCCCTGGGTGGCGCCGGCGCTCGGCGCGCTCGGCAGCTTCGTCACCGGCTCGGCCACCGCCTCGAACCTGCTGTTCGGGGCGCTGCAGGCCGAAACCGCGGCCGAGCTCGGCCTGCCGGTGGCGTGGCTGCTGGCCGGCCAGGGCGTGGGTGCGGCGATCGGCAACCTCGTCTGCCCGCACAACCTGGTCGCCGCCGCCGCCGCGGTCGGGCTGGCCGGCCGCGAATCGGAACTGCTGCGCCGTACCCTGCCGGCCTGCCTCGCCGCCCTGCTGCTCACCGGCGCGACACTGGCCGCGCTGGTGGGCTTCGCGGCAACGCCTTGAGCGCATGGCATAGTGGAAGCATGACCGAGACCGTCCCCGAACCGAGCACGGCACGCTGGGCGCAGGTACGTTCGCTCTTCGACTCGATCTGCGACCTCCCCGACGCCCAGCAGCGCGCGCGCCTCGCCGAACTGGGCGCCGACCCTGAGCTGGCCGAGGAGGTGATGGGGCTGGTCGCCGCCCAGACCGCGTTCTTCATCCGCGCGGTGGAGCCCCTGCAATCGCTGGTGGCCGGCCTCGACCGCGAGGGGCTTCCGGTCGGCGCGCGGATCGGCGTGTGGACGATCAGCGCCCGGCTGGCGCGTGGTGGCATGGGCAGCGTCTACGTGGCGGAGCGCCACGACGCCCTGTTCCGGCAGAAGGTGGCCATCAAGGTGCTCGACTCGCCACGCCGCGAGGGTGCTGCCGAACGCTTCGCCGCCGAACGCGCCCTGTTGGCTGAACTCATCCATCCCGACATCGCCCGCCTCTACGACGGCGGCTGCACCCAGGACGGACTGCCCTTCCTCGTCATGGAGTTCATCGACGGCCTTCCGCTCGACCGCTTCGTCCGCGAACGGGGCCTGGGGCTGGAGGCACGGCTCCTGCTGTTCGAGCGGATCGCCGCGGCGGTTTCCTTCGCCCACCAGCGGCTGGTCATCCATTGCGACCTGAAGCCGGAGAACGTACTGGTGCGCGCCGACGGCAGCCCGGCCCTGCTGGACTTCGGCATCGCCCGCCTCGCCGACCGCGAGGGCGGCGGGGAGGGTTGGTGCACCCCCGCCTACGCCAGCCCGGAGCAGATCGCCGGCAAGCGCCTCGGCACCGCGACCGATGTGTTCTCGCTGGGCGTGATGCTGGCCGAGCTGCTGGTGGATGGCCGCTACGGGCGCGGCCCCGCCGATGCCGGCAGCCCGCTGCCGGCCCCCAGCGCGGTGCTCGCGGGAGCGTCGGCCTCGGCCGTCGCGAAGGGCTGGAGGCGGGCCCTTCGGGGTGACCTCGATGCCATCGTCGCACGGGCGACCGCGCTGGATCCGGCGCAACGCTACGCCAGCGTCGCCGAGTTGCTGGCCGACCTTCGGCGCCGCCGCGAACACCGGCCGGTGCGCGCGCGGCCGGCGACGCTGCCGCTGCGCCTGGGCCGCTTCCTGCGCCGGCAATGGCGCAGCGCCGCCACGGCCGCCGCCCTCGTCGTCATCGTCAGCGGCTTCAGCCTGCAACTGGTCCGCGAGCGCGACCGCGCCCGTGAGGCGGCGGAAACCGCCGAGGCCACCAGCCGCTTCCTGGTCGACGCCTTCGCCGCCGCCGACCCACGACGCGGCGCTGCGGTCGGACAGGCCAGCGCCCGCGACGTGCTCGACGCCGGGGCAGCCCGCATCGACACCGAACTCGCCGACCGCCCGGCGGTACGCGCGCAACTGCTGCTCTCGATCGGCCGTGCCTACTTCAACCTCGGCCAGGACGCCAAGGCCGAGCCGCTGCTGACCGAGGCCGTGGCCCTGTTCCTCGACCCGCGCGTCGACCGTCCGCTGGACGCGGTCGAAGCCCTGGAGGAATTGTCGGTGCTGGCCGGCAACGGCCATCGGGGCGACGACGCCGTGGCCTTCGCGGAGCGCGCCGACGCCCTGCGCCGCGAGGCTGGCGACACCAGCACCGTGGGGCGCGCGGAAGCTCTCAATCATCTCGGCATCGCCTACACCGTCGCCGATGATCTGGATCGTGCGCGCAACGCGCTGGTCGAATCGCTGGCCCTGCGCCGCACCCTCGACGAACCGCTGGCGCTGCTGGCCACGCTGAACAACCTCGGCCGCGTCGAGCGGGAAGCCGGTCGCCTCGGGGAGGCCGAGTCGCACTACGCCGAAGCGTTGCGCCTGTCGGAGGGAATCGGGCCCAGGGCCGGTCCTTCCCGCCAGACCGCACTCGTCGGGTTGGCTCAGGTCCACGTGGAACGCGGCCAGCGCGAGGCGGCCCTGCCGATGCTGCGCGAGGCGCTGGCGCTGGCGATCGACCTCTACGGCGCGGACGGCGCGATCGTGTCGAACGCGCACAACAATCTTGCCAACGTGCTGCACGACCTCGGCCGGCTCGACGAGGCCGAGCCGCACTACCGCCGCTCGCTGGCCATCGAGGCCGCGATCCGGGGCGAGGGAAGCCTCGGCCATGCCGTGCAGCTCAACAACCTCGCCTCGCTGCTCGAGGACCGCGGCGACCATGCCGGTGCCGAACCGCTGGCGCGGCGCTCGCTGGCCATCCGCCAGGCCGAGTTGGCGGCCGACCATCCGATGGTGCTGCGCAGCCAGTCCAACCTGGCCCGGCTGCTGGTCCGTACCGGACGGCGCGACGAGGCGGCCGAGCTGCTGGGCCCGGTGATCGCCCACCACCGCGAGCGGACCGCGCCGGAAACCACGGAACGCGTGCGCGCGGAGCTGGTCCAGGCGGAATGGCTGACGGCGGAAGGCCGCCTCGCCGAAGCCGAGGCCTTGCTCTCCGCCATCCAGATCCCCGCCGACCCGGGGCGGGCACGCGACCGCCAGCGGCGGGAACGGCTCTGGATCGCGCTGCGCGAGGCGCAGGGCCGGCACGACGAGGCACTGGCCCGGGCCGAAGCGCTGGACGCCGAGCTGGCCGCCGACCCCGATGCCTCGCCCCTGCACCGGCAGCACAGCGCGGCGGAAGTGCTGCGGCTGCGCGAAGCCGGCCGGGTCCGGACCGTTCCGGTCAGAGGTGCTGAATGATGCCGTCGGCGAACTCGCTGCACTTCACCTCGGTCGCGCCCTCCATCAGGCGGGCGAAATCGTAGGTGACGCGCTTGCTGCCGATGGCGCCGTCCATCGCCTTGAGGATGGCGTCGGCGGCCTCGGTCCAGCCCAGGTAGCGCAGCATCATCTCGCCCGACAGGATGACCGAGCCCGGGTTGACCTTGTCCTGGCCGGCGTACTTCGGTGCGGTACCGTGGGTGGCTTCGAACACCGCATGGCCGGTGACGTAGTTGATGTTGGCACCCGGCGCGATGCCGATGCCGCCGACCTGCGCGGCCAGGGCATCGCTGAGGTAGTCGCCGTTGAGGTTCAACGTGGCGACCACGTCGTAGTCCTTCGGGCGCAGCAGGATCTGCTGCAGGAAGGCGTCCGCGATCGCGTCCTTGATGACGAGGCCCGCACCCGGCTTGCCTTCCGGGATGACGTGCCAGGGGCCGCCGTCGAGCGGCACGGCACCGAAGAACTCGCGGGCCACGTGGTAGCCGAAGTCACGGAAGGCACCTTCCGAGAACTTCATGATGTTGCCCTTGTGCACCAGCGTGACCGACCTGCGCTGGTTCTGGATCGCGTAGGCGATGGCGCTGTGCACCAGGCGCTCGGTGCCGAGGTAGCTCACCGGCTTGATGCCGATCCCGACCTGGACGGGCAGCGAGCGCGGCGGCTGGCCGATCGCCTCGAGCTGCTTCGTCCACGCGTCGTTCTTCGCCTGCGTGCCGAAGCGGATCTTGTCGAAGCCCTTCGGGAACTCTCTGGCGAGGAAGTCGAGCAGCTTCTGCGCGTCGGGCGAGCCCGGCTCGAACTCGATGCCGGCGTAGATGTCCTCCGTGTTCTCGCGGAAGATCACCATGTCGGTGTCCTGCGGGCGCTTCACCGGCGAGGGCACGCCGTCGAACCAGCGCACCGGGCGCAGGCAGACGTAGAGGTCGAGCAGCTGCCGCAGGGCGACGTTGAGCGAGCGGATGCCGCCGCCGACCGGCGTGGTCAGCGGGCCCTTGATGCTCACCAAGTAGTCGCGGCAGGCCTCGACGGTGGCGTCGGGCAGCCAGTTCTGGGTGAGGTTGAAGGCCTTCTCGCCGGCCAGCACCTCCATCCAGTGGATCTTCCGCTGCCCGCCGTAGGCCTTGGCCACCGCCGCGTCGAGCACGCGCACGCTGGCGCGCCAGATGTCCGGGCCGATGCCGTCACCCTCGATGAAGGGGATGATCGGGTTCGTCGGGACGTGCAGCTTCCCGCCGTGGAGGGTGATCTTCTCGCCGCCGGGCGGCGGCGCGGGGGTGTGCGGCATGGGGGGTCCTTGGCGACGTGGGCCGCCATTGTCGCGGTTCCGGGGTGGCCGGGGAAAGCACCATCGGTCAAGCCGACGTGAGCGGGGACGGCCAGCCGAAGAACGCCCGCACCTCGTCGGCCCGGGCCATCACGTCGGCCTCGCCCAGGGCCAACAGCTCGCGGGTGAATTCCGATTCGAACAGCAGGTAGCTCGCCAGCACACCGCCACCGGCGGTGCCCTCGCCGCTGCCGATGCGCTGGCGGACGCCGACCGCACCCAGCATCGTGCGCACCGCCCGCGGCAGGGCGTCGATGTGGCGGGCGGCGATGTCGTCGATGCGCTGGCTGGGGGCGATCACCAGCAGTTCCAGCGGCCGCAGCGACGACTGCGCCCGCAGTTCGGCGGGAAGCAGGGCGAGGGTGGCGTTGATCCGCTGGGCACGCTCGACGTCCACCGCCAGCGCGTCGAGGAAGATGTTCGACAGGGCATGGCCGCCGATCTGCGCGAGGCTCGGGTAATCGCCGTTGGCGCGGCGCGGGATCGACGGTTCGTGCAACCGGCCGGCACCGACCACCAGCAGGCGGTCGGCACCGAGGTGGATGGCCGGCGAGATCGGCGCGGTCTGGCGCATCGCGCCATCGCCGAACCAGTGCCGTTGGCCGTCCAGTTCGAGGCATTGCGAGGGGAACACGAAGGGGATCGCCGAGGAGGCCAGCAGGTGGGTGGTGGTGATCCGGCTGCGCACCGCGATGCGCTGCGAGCGCGCCCACGGCGACTGCTGCGGGACGGCATCGAAGAAGGTGACGTGGGTGCCGCTGGTGTAGCTGGAGGCGGTGACCGCGAAAGCGCGCAGCACGCCGCTGGCGACGAGGCCGGGGATGCGCTCCAGGGCGACGCGCTCGGCCAGCAACTCGGCCAGTGGCGAGTTGTCGAGCAGGGACTTCGGCTTGGCCCGGCGCCAACGCGCCAGCGCCCAGCCGATGGTGAACATGGTCAGCCAGCGGGCGCCGCTGCGGACCACGCCGAAGGCGTCGGCCCGGTAGACGTCGCTGGCCTGGAAGTCGTGCCAGATCCGGTGCAGGCGCCGCAGCGCCCGCGGGTAGTCGTCGGCCTCGCTGGCCAGGGCCGCGGCATTGATGGCCCCGGCCGAGGTGCCGGTCAGCACCTTGAACGGACTGGCCGCGCCACCGATCCGGCATTCGCCGCGCAGCCGCTCGATGCCGCGCAACACCCCGACCTGGTAGGCCGCGCGGGCACCGCCACCGGTCAGCACCAGGCCGATGCAGCGATCCCGGCGCGGGAGGGCCTCCGCCATGCTCGGCTCCTGGCGCGGCGCCGCGCCGCGCGTTCGCTGGCGGCAGTGTGCCCGCACGCCGGCCCGGACGGGAAGCCACCACGCCACGACGGCCCGGTCGATGGCACAGTTCGCCCTGGTCCCCGCCGAGCCCCCGCCATGCGCCTGCCCCGCCGCACCCCCACGCCCCGCCTGGGCCTCGCCCTGCTCGCCACCCTGGGCGGTGCGGCCATCGCCGCACCCTCCCCGACCGTGGCCCCGCACGGCAGCTGGGCCAGCCCGGTGGCGGCCGCCGACCTCGCCCGCGCCGCGGTGGCGATGAGCGATGTACGGGTCGAGGGCGAGGCCCTGGTCTGGCGCGAGAGCCGGCCCGCCGAGGGCGGCCGCCTGGTGCTGGTGCGCCGCGAGGCCGACGGCCGCCTGCACACGGCCACGCCGGAGGGCTTCAGCGTGCGGACCCGCGTGCACGAGTACGGCGGCAGCAGCCACTGGCGGGTGGGCGATGCCACGGTGTTCGCCAACTTCAGCGACCAGCGGCTGCACGTGCAGCGCGACGGCGCCGCGCCGGTGGCGATCACGCCGCCCGGCTTCCGCTACGCCGATTGCGTGGCCGAACCGGCCCGCAACGCCCTGCTCTGCGTGCGCGAGGACCACACCGCATCGACCCGGCGCGCCAACGGCGAGGAGCGCAACGAGATCGTGCGCGTCCACGTGCCCGCCGCCGGCGCCGCCCACGATGCCGATGCCCCGGCGGCGGCCGGCACGGTGCTGGTCACCGGCCATGACTTCGTCGCCTACCCGCGGCTCGATCCAGAAGGCGCAAGGCTCGCCTGGATGAGCTGGGAACACCCGCAGATGCCCTGGGAGCACACCCGCATCCACGTCGCTCCGCTGCGGCCGGACGGCAGCCTCGGCGACCCGCAGGTCGTGTTCGGCGGCGACCGTTCGGTGCTGGAACCGCAGTGGGACCGGGATGGCACCCTGTACTTCATCGACGAGCGCAGCGGCTGGTGGAACCTCTACGCCTGGGACGGCCGCGCGGTGCGCGCGGTGGCGCCGATGGCGCGCGAGTTCGGCGGGCCGCTCTGGCAGCTCGGCATGCAGACCTACGCCCTGACCGGCGACGGCCGCGCGGTGGCGCGCACCAGCCTCGCGGCGGTCGACGAACTGGGCGTGATCGACCTGGCGAGCGGCGCCTACCGCCGGCTCGACCTGCCGTTCGTGGCCTTCGGCGACGTCCGGCTCGACGCCCGCGGCCGCATCGTCACGCTGGCCACGCCGGTCGACGACGAGACCGCGCTGCTCGCGGTGGACCCGGCCGACGGCCGTTTCGAGGTGCTGCACCGCACCGCGAAGCGCACCCTGGACCGCGCCTTCGTCTCGATCGGCGAGCGCATCGAGTTCCCGACCGCACCCGGCCCCGACGGTGAACCGCGCACCGCCCATGCCACCTTCTACCCTCCGGTCAACCCCGGCTTCCGGGGCCCCGAGGGCGAGAAGCCCATCCTCATCGTGCTGATCCACGGCGGCCCGACCTCGGTTTCCAAGCCGACCTTCGCACTCTCGCGGCAGTTCTGGACCAGCCGCGGCTTCGCCCTCGTCGACGTCAACTACGGCGGCTCGACCACCTTCGGCCGCGACTACCGCCGCCGCCTCAACGGCCAGTGGGGCGTGGTCGACGTGCAGGACGCGGTGGCGGCGGTCGATTTCCTCGTGGCCCAAGGCAAGGCCGACCCTGCGCGGGTGGCGATCCGCGGCGGCAGCGCCGGCGGCTTCACCACGCTGGCGGCACTCGCCTTCACCGACCGCTTCCGGGCCGGCGCCAACCTGTTCGGCGTCAGCGACATCCAGGCACTGGCCGCCACCAGCCACAAGTTCGAGCGGCTCTACGACGTCTCCCTGGTCGGCCCCCCGGACGAGGCGCTCTACCGCGCCCGCTCGCCGTTGTTCCACCTCGAGGGCTTCACCGAGCCGCTGATCACCTTCCAGGGCGACGAGGACCGCATCGTGCCGCCCGAGCAGAGCCGCGCCATCGTCGCCGCCCTCGACCGCCAGGGCGTGATGCACGCCTACTTCGAGTTCGCCGGCGAGCAACACGGCTTCCGCAAGGCCGAGAACATCATCCGCGCGCAGGAGGCGGAACTCGCCTTCTACGGCGCGGTGTTCGGCTTCATCCCGGCCGACACCATCGCCCCCTTCGAGATCCGGCACCGGCGGCCGCCGGCGGACTGAAGCCGCGGGCTCGGGAGGGCTCGGCAAGGCGAGCCTGCCGGCGGATCGTGGATCGTGCCCTCGCAAGGGCGAGCCTGTCGGCGGATCGTGGATCGTGCCCTCGCAAGAGCGAGCCTGTCGGCGGATCGGGCCACCTGCTTCCCGCGCGATCGCCCATCCATGGGCTCACGCGCGGCGCTCGGCTCCTGCCTCGCTGCCGCAGGTCGGCCCTCACCGCCGCGGCTCGCCCACCACCGTCGCGTACGCGTTGCCGCGGCGTGCTCGCGAGGCCGATACGCCGCGGTTCGCCGCGACCTTCGCATTCTCGTTGCCGCTGCGAACTCGCGATCCCGATCCGCCGTGTCCGATCCGCGCCGCGCCCGTGGGCCATGGGGATCGCAGGAGGCGCACATGGGCGAGTGGTCATCGCTCAGCGATCACTGATCGCTGATGGCCGCGAGCGCCAGCCGCGCTGCGGCTGGCCGG
>JAGXSL010000093.1 GCA_018333835.1 Lysobacteraceae bacterium | reverse complement strand
TTGCCCACCTGCTTGGCGGCCGAATAAAAACGCCCGCTCATCAGCTGCGCGAGGTAGCGGTTGAGCGCCCCCACCGGCGGGCTGATCGACATGTCGTTGTCGTTGAGCACCACCAGCAGCCGCGTCTGCTCGAGCACGCCGGCGTTGTTGAGGGCTTCGAAGGCCATTCCGGCCGTCATGGCGCCGTCGCCGATCACGGCCACGGCGTGCCGGTCGGCGCCCTGCTGCTGCGCCGCCACCGCCATGCCCAGCGCGGCCGAGATGCTGGTGGACGAGTGCGCGGTGCCAAAGGTGTCGTACTCGCTCTCGGTGCGCACCGGAAAGCCGCTCACCCCCCCCAATTGACGCAGCGTGTGCATGCGCTCGCGCCGGCCGGTGAGGATTTTGTGCGGGTAGGTCTGGTGCCCGACGTCCCACACCAGCCGGTCTTGCGGCGTGTTGAAGACGTAGTGCAAGGCCACCGTGAGCTCGACCGTGCCGAGGTTGGAGCTTAGGTGGCCGCCGGTCTGGGCCACGCTGTGCAGCAAAAATTGGCGCAGTTCGTCGGCCAGCGGGCGCAACTGGGCGCGCGTGAGGCGGCGCAAGTCGGCCGGGGATTGGATGGTGTCGAGCAAGCCAGTCATGGGGTGTGAGGGGTTTTAGTGAGAGCGGTGCAGCACCCAGTCGGCCAGATCGTGCAGGGTTTGCGCCGCCGCCACGGGGCGCTCGTGCAAGGCGGCGTGGGCCTGTGCCAGCAGGTCGTGGGCGTACTGGCGCGCCCCGTTCAGCCCCATGAGGGAGACGAAGGTGGGTTTGTCGGCGGCGGCGTCTTTGCCGGCGGTTTTGCCCAAGATGCCGGAGTCGGCCACCACGTCGAGCACGTCGTCGATGACTTGAAACGCCAGCCCGAGCGCCTGGCCATAGCGCGTGAGGGCGGCGAGCGCAGCGGCATCGGCCCCACCGGCCAGCGCCCCCATCTGCACGCTGGCCAGCAGCAGGGCGCCGGTTTTGCGGCGGTGCATGTCTTCGAGCTCGGCCAGGCTCAGGCGGCGGCCGACGCTGGCCAGATCGATCGCCTGCCCGCCGGCCATGCCTAGGTGCCCGGCAGCCCGGGCCAACTGCAGCGCCAGCGCGGCCCCCAGGGCGGCATCGGGCTGCTCCAGCAACAATTCAAACGCCAGCACCTGCAACGCATCGCCAGCCAGCAGCGCCGTGGCCTCGCCATATTGCACGTGCACGGTCGGCTTGCCGCGGCGCAGCACGTCGTTGTCCATGCAGGGCAGGTCGTCGTGCACCAGCGAGTAGGCGTGGATCAGCTCGACGGCGCACGCCGCGCGCAGCACGGCAGTGTGCGTGGCTGATGCCAAGGCGGCTGCGGGCGCACCGGCTGCGGCCTCGGCCGCCGCCCACACCAGCAACGGCCGCAGGCGCTTGCCGCCGTCGAGCACCGCGTAGCGCATCGCCAAACCCAGCGCGGCCGGCGCCTGCGGCGCCAAGGCAGCGTCCAGCGCGCGCTCCACTTCGGCCAAGCGGGCCGCACTCCAGGCGCTGAAATCGGGGGCTGGGGCCGTGGTAGGTGCTGGGTTGGGTGTTTGCAATGCGGATTGCATGGGGGTCTGCATAGACGCGGCGTTCACGGCTGGGGCGTCCAGGGGCGCTCGGCGCCGTTTTCGAGCACCGTGAGCTGCTGCTCCAGCGCCTCGAGCCGGGCGCGGCAGTAGGCCAGCAGCTCGTTGCCGCGCTGGTGCTGCGTGAGCAACTCGTCGAGCGGCAACTGGCCGCCATCGAGCCGGGCCAGCAGGGCGTCGAGCTCTTGCGCCGCGGCTTCGTACGATGGGGGGACATCGGCAGCGGCTTGGCCAGCTTTGGGTTTGGGCATGGGAATGGCAAGTAAACCGGGGTTGCGCCAAGGCGGCGACAATGAACTGCGGATTTTAGGCGCTCGCGCCCGCTTGGGTGCGGATTTGCCTAAAAAGCACCCAGCCACGGGAACCCCAGGGGTACAATCGCGCTCCCTTGTTTTCAACTCGATGGGAGTTGTACACACCCTTAGTTCGCGCCGAACCGCTGCCCCGCACCGACACGCGCTTTCCCTGCCCCTTCATAGGGGGAGTCTCTTGAGGTCAGGACCATCATGTCTGATTTGAGTCTTCCATTGCAGCAGGCCACAAGCCAATTGCCCGTTTCCAGCTACTTTGACGAGGCGCTGTTGCAGCGCGAGCTGGAGCATATCTTTCAGCGCGGGCCCCGCTACGTGGGGCATGTGAACTCGGTGCCCAACGTGGGCGACTACTACGCCCTACCGCACGAAGGCGAGGGCCGGGCTCTGGTGCGCACCGCGCAGGGCGTGGAACTGGTGAGCAACGTCTGCCGCCACCGGCAAGCCGTGATGCTCAAGGGCCGCGGCAACCTGCAGCAAAGTGGCAGTGGCCACGCCAGCGGCCACATCGTCTGCCCGCTGCACCGCTGGACTTACGACGGCGGCGGGCGCGTTGGTCAGCCGGGTCAGCCAGAGCAGCGCCTTGGCCAGTTGCTGGGCGCACCGCATTTTGCGCACGACCCCTGCCTGAACCTGCAACGCTACCCGCTGCGCGAGTGGAACGGCTTGTTGTTCGAGGACAACGGGCGCGACATCGGCGCCGACCTGGCTGGCCTCGAGCAGATCAGCGAGCTCAACTTCGAGGGCATGGTGCTTGGGCATGTGGAGCTGCACCAGTGCAACTACAACTGGAAAACCTTCATCGAGGTGTACCTCGAGGACTACCACGTGGTGCCGTTCCACCCCGGGCTGGGTCATTTCGTGACCTGCGACGACCTGCGCTGGACCTTCAAGCCCGAGTATTCGGTGCAAACCGTGGGCGTGCAAAACCTGCAACAAGGCGGCGGCAGCCCGGTTTACAAACATTGGCACGAGGTGCTGCTGCGCTACCGCAACGGCCAGTTGCCCGAGCGCGGCGCGGTCTGGCTCACCTACTACCCGCACCTGATGATCGAGTGGTACCCGCACGTGCTCACGGTCTCGACCGTGCACCCGCTGGGCGTGAACCAAACCCTGAACCGGGTCGAGTTCTACTACCCCGAAGACATCGCCGCCTTCGAGCCCGAGTTCATGGCCGCGCAGCGCGCCGCCTACATGGAGACCTGCATCGAAGACGACGAGATCGGCGAGCGCATGGACGCCGG
>JAGXSL010000092.1 GCA_018333835.1 Lysobacteraceae bacterium | reverse complement strand
GAGCAGGGTCTCAAGCGACCGCTTTGTTGCTCAGACCGGTCACTCTATTGATGCGAGCCGGGCAAGGTAGCAGGAGCAACTGATCACACCAAGGATGAATTGGTTCTCCCGACCCGCTGCGGTCGGTGTTGATGTAGGCAACGATCCCAGAAAACCGTCCGAGAAACCGGGGGAATCCCACCCCGGATACTTGGCGGCACGGCTTATCGGAACCATTGCGAAGAGCATCCGCAGTTGGCCCGCGGGTCCGAAACACGTAGCCAAGGTCTTCTCAAAGAATTAGATCGGCCAGAACCATAGAACGTCCAAAAGCATTCTCTGGTGTGGTGACCTCATGGCTGCACCGAGCAGTGCGAAGCTGCCACATGAGCCGCTCGGTGCGATGCCTCGTAGTGTGCAAGCGGCTCATTACCATTTAACGCAACGAGCAAATTTTCAGCAGCCTGCAACTCGATGGCTCGGCGAACCTTCTTCACCGCCGAACCAATGTGGGGTGTGAAAACCGTGGAGGGGTGTTGCAAGAGTTCCGGATGAATCTGGCGTGGACGGTCTGCCAGCAGCCAGTCTTCCATCTCGTACACATCGGCGGCGTAGGCACCCAGGCGCTCGTCCTTGAGCGCCCGTGCCACGGCAGCCTCGTCCACAACCGAGCCTCGCCCAATGTTGACCAGGATCTGCCCCCGCCGAACACCTTCAAGCATGGTGTCATTGACGAGGTGACGCGTTACGTCCAGCAGCGGAACGGCCAGAATGACATAGTCGGATTGCGACAGGGCCTCACCCAGGCTCACCATGGTCAGGCGTTCGTCATCACCACGCGGGTCCACGCCCAGCAGTTGAGCGCACCCGAAGCCACAGAGACGGTCCACAATGGCCCGCCCAACGGCGCCAAGTCCGACGACCGCCACTATCGAGCCGTGCAACCCCATTCCGTACAGCTGGGGACGCCATCCTGCGTAGCTCTTGCGAACACTGACGTCACCTGCCAGCACATGGCGCGCGGCGGCGATGGCCAGCCCAATGGCGAGTTCTGCCGTGGGTTCTGTGAGCAGGTCAGGAACGAAGCTCACGCTGACACCGGCTTGCGCACATGCCTTGAGGTCAAAGTTGTCATACCCCTTCAGGGCGCAAGCGATGGTCTTGAGCCTGGGAGCGTGCAACAGGGTGCGCTGGTCCACCCGGTCAGGCATGAAAGCCATCATGGCGTCGGCATCCCTCAGGTGGCGGGAAAGCACCTCCTCGTTCCAGGGCTCGGGGCCCGGGTTCATCACCACCTCGCCGGCGGCCCGAAGGCACGCCAGTGCCTCGTTGTGAATGGGCTGCGTCACCACAATCTTCCGCATCATTGCCTTCCTCTCATCGTCATTTCAGTTTTTCAAGGTGCCGCATCACCACCCGTTCGTACGAAGCGGTCCCACCCAGAGGCACCGCCGGGCTGGCTTTGCCAGACGGCCAGTGTCGCCCCCTTGAGGGGGGTGACGCGAAGCGGCGCGGGGGGTGTTTCATGGTTTCGTGGTGCCGGAGCGCCACCCGCGCCGCACGAAGCGGTCCAACCCAGAGGCACCGCCGGGCTGGCTTTGCCAGACGGCCAGTGCCGCCCCCCTTGAGGGGGGTGACGCGAAGCGGCGCGGGGGGTGTTTCATTTGAGGCGCTTGCGAAGCGCCGACCCGATGCCGTCGACCACCAGCACGCACGCCAGGATGGACAACAGGATGGCGGAGACTTCGTCATACTTGATCAGGCGCAGAGCCGCCATGAGTTCAAAGCCGATGCCGCCGGCACCCACGATGCCCATCACCGCCGAAGCGCGGAAGTGGTACTCCCACCGGTAGATGGTGATGTCGGCGAGCTGGGGCAGCACTTGCGGGAGCACCGCATGGGTGATGACCTGAAACCGGGTCGCGCCTGCGGCCCGTGCGGCCTCCAGTGGTTTGGGGTCCACATGTTCAATGGCCTCGGCGTAGAACTTGGCCACCATGCCCGTTGAATGCAGGGCCAGGGCCAGCACGCCCGGCAATGCGCCGAAGCCCACCGCCGCAACGAACAGAATGCCCAGAATGATTTCGGGCACAGACCGAAACGCCGCCAGGATGGTGCGGGCAATTCGCCCGACCACCGCATTCGGCGCGGTGTTCGGTGCTGCCAGCAGGGCCAGCGGCAGGGAGGCCAGCACCGTCAGGGCCGTGCCCGCGATCGACATGGCCAGGGTGTCGCGCAGCGGAATGACCCAATGCTCCCAGCGGGCGAAGTTCGGCGGCACCATCTCGGTGGCCAATTGCTGGATGGCCGGGGCCCCTTCGATGAACCGCTGCGCATCAAAGAAGCCGGTGACATACAGAGCAACCAAACAGACGAACAGCACGGCGCAGGCCGCGCCCAGCCGCTTGAGTCGCTGCTGTTCATCGGTGGCAACAATGGATTCCAGCGTAGCAGAGGTCATTGCATGCGTCCCAGGTTCAGCTTGAGAACCTGTGCGGTCTCGCGCAGCACGTCGTAGGCCCTGTCATCGGTTGGGGCAAAACCCTGAACGCGGAAGGACTTGAGGATCTCGGCGTCCTTCAGGTCCAGGAATGCAGCGCGGATGGCTGTCTTCAGTTCCGGCGAGAGGTTGCCCTGCATGACGAGGGGGTAGTTCGGGATGGGCGCCGACAGCTCGAGCTGCACGATCTTGCTGGCGTCCACCATGCCCTTTGCGATGAGGTTGTCCAGAATGGGTTTTGACAGAGCGCCGGCGGGAACCTGCCCTGCCTGAACAGCTCGGGCCACGGCATCGTGCGTGCCCAGGTGAACGGGGCGGTAGTCAGTCTCGCCGTTCAGTTGGTGGTTTTTAAGCAAGTGCGCGCGCGGTACAAGGTGACTGGACGTCGAAGCCTGATCGCCAAAGCCAAAAGGCTTTCCTCGAACGTCAGCCAGCGTCTTCACCGGGCCGCCCGCCGTGGCAATGAGAACCGACTGGTAGGTCGGAGAGCCGCGCTCCACGCCAACGGCAAAAGGCTCAATGTTGGGCGCCTTGGACTTGGCCAGCACGTAAGAGAACGGTCCAAAGTAGGCCACCTCGATGCGGCCAAAGCGCATGGCTTCAATCATCGACGAGTAGTCCGTAGTCACCGTAATCTCTATTTCCTTCTTCAGGGTCTGTTCCAG
>JAGXSL010000091.1 GCA_018333835.1 Lysobacteraceae bacterium | reverse complement strand
GTCCATAAAGCCACGCCGCGCCTCACCGGTGGCCGCATCGGTGAAGCCTTCCATGTACTCCTGGTAGCTCTTCTCCAGCACCACGTTCTTGGTGTTCTTGTCACCGAACAGGGTGATGGCATCGATGGTCGCCTGCTCCAGGTCGCGGAAGGTGACGATATTGCCGAAGGTTTTGGTGGCATCAAAAATGCGGTTGGTGCGCGAGTAAGCCTGCATCAGCCCGTGGTAGCGCAGGTTCTTATCTACAAACAAGGTATTCAGTGTGGGCGCATCGAAGCCGGTCAGGAACATGCCCACCACAATCAGCAGGTCGATTTCCTTGGCTTTGACCTGCTTGGCTAGATCACGGTAATAGTTCTGGAAGCCATTGCTGTCCACGCTGAAGTTGGTTTTGAACAGCGTGTTGTAGTCCGCGATGGCCGCGCTCAAGAACTCCTTGGCGGTGCTGCTCATGGCCGAGACATCAAAGCTCTCGTCCTGAATGTCACCAATCGCATCTTGCTCCTCGTTGGCGGCGAACGAGAAGATGGTGGCCACCCTCAACGGCCTGTCGCTGCCTTTCTGCAACTCCCTGAACGACTCGTAATACAGTTTGGCGGCGTCCACGCTGCTGACGGCGAACATGGCATTGAACCCTTTATTACCCGCTTGCAGGCGGTGGGTTTTTTGCCGAAAGTTGTTAAGGATGTACTGGGTGATCTCGCGAATGCGGTCGGGGTGCAACAAGGCTTGCTTGTTCTCCGCAGCACTCAGCTTCTTCTCGTCCCTCTCTGTCTCGATGGCCTTGAACTGCGGGCGTACATCGTTGTAGTCCACCTTGAATTTCAATACCTTCTCGTCACGGATGGCATCGGTGATCACGTACGAATGCAGTTCACGGCCAAACACGCTGGCGGTGGTCTCAGCGCCCAAGGCGTTTTCCGGGAAGATGGGCGTGCCAGTGAAGCCGAACTGGCAGAACCTGTTGAACTTCTTTTTCAGGTTCTTCTGCGCTTCACCAAATTGGCTGCGGTGGCACTCATCAAAAATGAACACCACCTGCTTGCCGTAAATAGGCAAATCAGCTTCGCCCTTCATCAGATTATTGAGCTTCTGGATGGTGGTGACGACAATCTTGTTGTCGTCCTTCTCCAGGTTGCGCTTCAGGCCTGCCGTACTGTCCGAGCCGTTCACGCTGTCCGGTGAAAAGCGCTGGTATTCCTTCATGGTCTGGTAATCCAGATCCTTGCGGTCCACCACGAAGAAGACCTTGTCGATGAACTCCAACTCAGTGGCCAGTCGCGCCGCCTTGAAGCTGGTCAGCGTCTTGCCGGAGCCCGTGGTGTGCCAAATGAAGCCGCCGCTTTCTGTGGTGCTCCAGTTCTTGGCCTGATGGCTGCTTTTGATCTTCCACAGAATGCGCTCCGTGGCAGCAATCTGGTACGGGCGCATTACCAGCAGCGTGTTGCTGACATCAAACACCGAGTAATGCAGCAGCACATTGAGCAGGGTGTGCTTCTGAAAGAAAGTGGCGGTAAAGTCCTTCAGATCCTTGATCAGGCTGTTGTCCGCCTTCGCCCAGTTCATGGTGAAGTCGAAACTGTTCTTATTGCGCTGCGTAGTGTTGGCAAAGTAACGACTGTCGGTGCCGTTGGAGATCACGAAGATCTGCAAATACTTGTACAGGGAATACTCGCTATTGAAGCTCTCTTTGCTGTAGCGATGAACCTGGTTAAAGGCTTCACGGATCGCCACGCCGCGCTTCTTTAATTCCACCTGCACCAGCGGCAAGCCATTGACCAGAATCGTCACATCGTAGCGGTTGGCGTGGCTGCCCGTCTGCTCGAACTGTTTGATCACCTGCACCTTGTTGCGGGCGATGTTTTTCTTGTCCAGCAGATAGATGTTCTGAATGCGGCCATCGTCAAAGACAAAGTCGTGGATGTAGTCGTCGTGAATCTTGCGGGTCTTTTCGAC
Source organism: Lysobacteraceae bacterium (assembly GCA_018333835.1). Lineage (GTDB taxonomy): Bacteria > Pseudomonadota > Gammaproteobacteria > Xanthomonadales > Xanthomonadaceae > Silanimonas. The sequence continues at coordinate 2,001 of JAGXSL010000091.1, read as the reverse complement.
GATGCCATCACTGGGCTTGTCCAACCATGTCTCGACAAGGCGCAGCCATTCGCCTTCAGCGAAATACACGTTATTGAGTGTTTGCAGTTGTACTCGAACATTGGCGAGCAGAGCCTGCGGCGTGGTCAGTCCGGGCAGGTATTCATAGCCCTGGTTTTGCAAATCCTGAATGAACTCGCGCTCGAGATCACCCTCGCTCTGGTAGCCTTCAGCGACCTTCCATTCCGGGGCGTATTTGTCCAGAACGATGAAGTTCTTCGATTCGGCAATGGTCTTGTAGTCACTCATTGGGATTTTTCTCATCAACTTGGATCAGCGCAGTCAACTCGCTCTCAATCTCTTGTACCGTCGGTAACTGGGACTGCACCGACACGGGAATGTCCTTGGTGATGAACGAGCTCACTCCCATGGGCTTGTTGATGTCGCGCAAGGCGTACTCCACATCCAGCTTGTCCTTGTCTTTGCACAGGATCAAGCCAATGGTTGGCTGGTCACCGTCGCCGCGCAGTTGGTCGTCCACTGCCGACAGGTAGAAATTGAGTTTGCCGACGTATTCGGGCTTGAATTCACCCGCCTTGAGCTCGATCACCACATAGCATTTCAAACGAGCGTGATAAAAGAGCAAGTCCAGAAAGTAGTCCCTGCCATTGACCACCAGCGGGTATTGCCGCCCCAGGAAAGCAAAGCCTTTGCCCAGCTCCAACAGGTACCGGGTGATCTGCGCCACCAACTGGTTCTCGATGTCGCGCTCCACCGCCTGGGCGCTGAGGGTCAGAAAGTCGAACACATAAGGGTCTTTCAGACTTTGCTGAACCAACTCGGACTGCGGCGCAGGCAGGGTCTGGGCGAAGTTGCCCACCGCCTGGCCCACGCGCTCATGGAAGCGCTGTTCAATCTGCCACTCCAGCACCGTGCGGCTCCAGCCGTGTTCGGCGCAGGCCTGGGCGTACAGCAACACCAGATCCACCGACTTCACCTTGGCCAACAGGGTGCGCACGTGTCCCCAAGGCATTTGTCCCACGGGCTGTGGGACAACTTCGAAGCGCGGGCTGAAGAAGGCATAAAACTGCCGCATGGCAAACAGGCTGGTGCGCGAAAAGCCTTTCATGCCGGGGTAGCTGGCCTGGAGGTCCTGCGCCATTTGCTCCACCACCGCCGAGCCCCAGCCGCGTTCGCGCTGCCAAGCATCCAGCTGCCGACCAATGTCCCAGTACAGGCCCAGCAGTTCGGCATTCACCGCCAGCACGGCGCGAGTTTGCGAGCTCTGGATGCGTTGTTTGATGGCCGCCAGCGCCTGGCGGTAATCGGTGTGGTGGGTGATTTCGCTCATGTTATGCCGCCACCTCTTCCGACTTCGGGAAGTTCAACAACAGATTGCGGTAGTACTCGTATTGCTTCTGGCGAAGCTCGATTTCGCGGGGCAGGCCTTCGCTGATGGAGTTGGTCAGGGCGTCGAACTTGTCAAGGATGGCGACGATGCGCGCCTGCTCTGCAAGTGACTTCTCGCGGTCATCCGGGTACGGAACAGGAATGGCAATCTTGGAGAAACCATTGATCAGTAAGGTATTGACCTTGGTTCTGGCGACATACTTCGCCTTTTCAGCAATGAAAGAGGCGGTCTGCATGCAATACGAGACGAACTTAGGATTCATTTCGTGTCGAAAAGCATAGCAGTGATCGTGAATGGCAACTTTTCCATCACCAAGCCATGCCACGGCTTTGCCCACATCTTCCACAGTCTCGCCGACGTCGGTGATCACCACGTCTCCCGGTTCTGCGTAGCGAAGGGATTCGGCCAAATCGCCCCTCACCCGAGAGAAAGCCTGATCCGTAAAGACTCCCTGAATCCGTGACTCCACACCAAAAATACTCTTGATTTCCCATTGAAATCATCATCTTGACCCCCAAGTGTGCTTCACCCTTAAGGTGAAGCCCCCATGCCCGATTTTGTCATCAAACAACTGCCCTACGACTTGAGCCAGCACGCTGGCTTGGCCCTGA
>JAGXSL010000090.1 GCA_018333835.1 Lysobacteraceae bacterium | reverse complement strand
TCGTCGCCGGCGGCGTGGCCGAGCGAGTCGTTGACCAGCTTGAAGTTGTCGAGGTCCATGAACAGGACGACGAGATCCAGGCCGAAGCGCCGGCTCTCGCGCAGGGCCTGGGCCAGGCGGTCGCGGAACAGGTGGCGGTTGGGCAGGCCGGTGAGTTCGTCGTGGGTGGCGCGGTGCGCCAGCGCCTGCTCGGTGGCGACGCGCTCGCTGACGTCGACCTGCGAACCGACCCAGTGGGTGATCCGGCCCTGCGCGTCGCAGACCGGCGCGATGGCCAGATCGATCCAGTAAGCCGTGCCGTCCTTGCGCCAGTTGCGCAGCAGGGCGTGCCCCTCGCGGCCCTCGCGCAGGACGCGGCGCAACGACTGCAGGCCCGGCTGCTCGCGCTCGCTGCCGTGCAGCAGGCGCAGGTTGCGGCCCAGCAGTTCGTCGATGGCGTAACCGCTCATCCGCGCCAGCGCCTGGTTGGCGTAGACGCAGGGCAGGTCGGGCGACTGCGCGTCGATGATGGCCACGCCGTGGCTGCTGGCCTCGAGGGCACGGTCGAGCAGGCCGAGCCGCTCCAGCACGGCCTGCTCGGCGCTGACCTCGGTGACCCCGCCGATCGCACGCAGCGGCCGGCCGCCGGCGTCGCGCACGATCAGCATGCGGTCGCGCACATGGCCGACCGCGCCGTCGGGGCGCAGGTAGCGGTAGGCCACCCGCCACTCGGTGGCCGCGCCGGCCATGGCCTCGCGGAAACCCTCCCGCACCCGCTCGCGGTCCTCGGGGTGGAGGCGCTCCAGCCAGTCGCCCACGTCCTCGCCCGTGCCTTCGGCCGCCAGCCCGAACATCCGGCACAGCGCCTCGCTGCGCCAGAGCCGGTCGGCGACCACGTCGAGGTCGTAGACGCCGTCGCTGATGGCGCGCACCACCAGTTCGAAGCGCTGGCGGTCGCGGCGTTCGCGGTGCCGTGAGCGCCACAGCAGCAGCAGCATGCCGGCCATCGCCCCGAGCAGGACGAGGATGGCGAGCGTGGGCGACAGCACGCTGGACGGCATGGCGGCTCCGTTCGGGGCCTTCAGCCTAGCAGCCGGACGCCCGGCAGGCCGAGCACGTAGTCCGGCCCCATCAGCATCGACGGGGTCTTGAAGCCCGGCTCGGCCGGGCCGTCGAGCAGGCGTTGCGCGATGCCGAGCGCGGCACTCACGGTGAGGTCGTAGCCGTTCGGGGTGCGCAGCTGGCGCTTGAGTTCGCGGCCGTCGGCGCTGCGCGCCTCGCCCCAGACCAGGGTGTCGGTCTTGCCGCGCTTCGCTTCCGACGGCCCGCGCACGGTGCGCTCGATGCGCGCCTTCATGAAGCGCTGCACCGGCCCGAGGCCGAGCAGGGGCTGCACCAGGCGCAGGCGCCGGACGCGGCCGATCACGGCCGGCGGCACCGCCATGTAGACCTCAATGTCGGGGATGCCGGTCGAGAGGTAGGCGGTGTAGACATCGCCCCAGGGGATGGTCATGGCCGAGCGCGGCTCGCCATCGCGGTCGAAGCTGCGGCTCTTCCAGGCCAGCGGCACCCTGCGCAGCTCGCCGCCGATGCGCGCGCGGCCGCCCTTGGCGAGGCCCTCGACGCTGGTCTTGGCGGTGCCGGGGCTGGGCCCGCCGCCGGCCTCGAAGGCAAGGACCAGCGACGTGGCATCGGGAAGATCGCGCTTCAGCTGTGCTGCGAGGCAGTCGGTGGGCACCACGTCGAAGCCCGCGCCCGGCAGCACGACGATGCCGGCGGCCTTGGCCTGCGCATCCTGCCGGTGGCAGTGGGCGAAGACGTCGATCTCGCCGGTGATGTCGAGGTAGTGCGCCTTCGCCCCGAGGCAGGCCTCGAGCATCGGCGCGCAGGTTTCCGAGAACGGGCCGGCGCAGTGCAGCACGAGGGAAACGCCGCGCAGGCCGAGCTCGAGCGCGGACGGTTCGAGGTCGAACACGCGCACCTCGAGCCCGCCGAGTTCGCGGCCCAGCGCCTCCAGCTCCTCGCGGCGGCGGCCGGCGAGGATGGGCCTCAGGCCGCGCGCGACGGCTTCCTTCGCCATCAGCCGGCCGGTGTAGCCGTTGGCACCGTAGATCATCCACTGCATGTCGGGAGCTCCGCTCGGGTCCTTGGTATCGGGTCAGGCGCGGCGCATCGTCGCCGCGGTTTCGACCAGCTTCCGGAAATACCACTCGGGAAACCAGCGCTTGAGGCGCCAGAGCATCGGCTCGCGCCGGGTCGGCAGCACCAGGAAGCGGCGCGCCTGGAGCGCGGCGTAGGCCGCATCGGCCACCGAATCGAGCGTGTCCGGGCTCCGGTCCATCATCCGCTCGGCCAGGCCGCGCACCTTGGCGTCGCCGTGGAAGTTCTCCAGCAGTCGGGTGCGGAAGAAGGCCGGGCACAGCACCGAGACGGCCACGCCACTGCCGTGCATCTCGGCGCGGAGCTGCTCGGAGAAGGCCACCACGCCGGCCTTGGCCACACCGTAGCTCATGATGCCGGGCGCGCCGGCCAAGCCCGCGAAGCTGGCGGTGCTGACCACGTGGCCACGGCCGCGCTCGACCATGCCGGGCAGGAAGGCCAGCGTGCCGCGCACGACGCTGAGCAGGTCGACCTCGATCAGCCGCCGCCACTCGGCCATGCCGGTGCCCAGCAGCGGGCCGCCGCTGGCGATGCCGGCGTTGTTGACGAGCACATCGACGCCGCCAACGGCCGCCTCGACCCCTGCCTTCAGCGCGGTCATCGAGTCGTCGTCGCCGACGTCGGCCTGGAAGGCGAGGTGGCCCTCGCCCGGCAGGCCCGAGGCCGCCGCCTGCGCGCGCTCGGCATCGAGGTCGACGCAGAGCAGGCGGGCGCCGTCCCGCGCGTAGCGCTGCGCCAGCGCCAGGCCGAGGCCGCTGCCGGCCCCGGTGATCAGCACACGCTCGCGGAGGGAAGGGGAAGGGGGCGTCGGATCGTCGGCCATCGGGATCGGCGGGAAACGCTGTGCTAGCGTCGCGAGCCTAGCGCAAAGCCGCGCCCCGCATGGAACCCACGATGCCCGACGCCCCCACCCCGCGATCCCCCGACCTGTTCTCGCTGGCCGGCCGCACCGCCCTCGTCACCGGCGCCTCGCGCGGCATCGGCGAAGCGATCGCGAAGCTGCTCGCGGCGAACGGCGCGCACGTGGTCTGCACGAGCCGCAAGCTCGAAGGTTGCGAGGCGGTGGCGCAGGCGATCCGCGAGGCCGGCGGCAGCGCCGAGGCACGCGCCGTGCACATCGGCGACCCGGCCGCCATCGAGGCCCTGTTCGCCGCGCTCGATACCGAGGGCCGTACGGTCTCGCTGCTGGTGAACAACGCCGCCGCCAACCCCTACTTCGGCCCCATGCTCGACATGGACCTCGCGGCCTACGAGAAGACCGTCGAAGTGAACCTGCGCGGCTACTTCTGGGCCACCGTGCAGGCGGCGAAGCGCATGGCGAAAGCCGGCGGCGGCGCGGTGGTGAACGTGGCCTCGGTGAACGCGAAGCGCCCGGCGCCGGGCCAGGGCATCTACTCGATGACCAAGGCCGGCATCGTCAACATGACCGAAGGCTTCGCGAAGGAACTTGCCGCGCAGAAGGTACGCGTCAACGCCGTGCTGCCCGGCCTCACCGACACGAAATTTGCCAGCGCGATCACCGGCAACCCGAAGCTGATGGAGATGATGAGCCAGCTGATCCCGCAAGGCCGCGCCGCGCAGCCCGACGAGATCGCCCCGGCGGTGCTGTTCCTGCTCTCTGACGCGGCGAGCTACGTGACCGGCACGACGCTCACCGTGGACGGCGGGTACTTGGCCTGAGCAACGGTCTTGACCGAACGGCGGCTTCGGATGCTCTTGCCTCGCGGAGCGCGCCTCACGCGCGGCGAGCCGTAGTCGCGAGCGCGGAGCCTGGCGGGCGAGCCGCGGCGG
>JAGXSL010000089.1 GCA_018333835.1 Lysobacteraceae bacterium | reverse complement strand
TTGTCGCGGATCAGCTTGTCGGCGGTCGGTTCGTCGGGGATGCGCAGCAGGGCCTCGGCCACGCACATCAGCAGCACGCCCTCCTCCGAGCTCAGGTCGTACTGGCGCATGAAGGCCTGCACCAGCTCCGGGTCGGCGGCGCGCACGCGGGTGCGCTCGACCAGGGCCTCGGCGGTGGCCTGCACCCGTGCCTGCACGTCGGCGGGCAGGCTGGCGGCCTCGACGAGTCCGGCCAGGTGCCCGGATTCGTCGCCGAGGTGGGCCGCGGTCGTGCGTTCGCGCAGCGGCGACGGCGCGGCGGGGAGTTCGGGGCGGAGGATGGGCTTCACGCGGCGATCGGCGGAGGCGGAGCGGGCTTGCAGTGTGCCCGCCCACCGTGGCGCCGTCAGCCCCTTCACGGCGTCGCGCCGCCTTTGCTTGCCGCTGCCGCCGGGGCGGGCGTAAACTGCCCGGGCTTGACGCAGGTCAAACGCACGTCGAACGTGATCGTGGAACTGCCGCCGTCGGAGGGAGGGGCCGAGTGCCAGCTCGTGCTGCGGCCCCGCCGCATCCTGACGCAGCGGCAGTTTTTCGTTCTCTTCGTCCTGATCGCGGTGCCGGTGTCGCTGGTCGCGGGTTTCAGTTTCGCGGTCGGCAACGCCTTCGCCCCCTGGTTCGCCGTGCTCGACCTGGCCATCGTTGCGATGGCCCTGCGCTGGGTGTGGCGGTCCGGAGACCGCTACGAACGCATCCTGGTGGACGCGCGGCGACTGGAAGTCCGCCGGTCCCCCGACGACACGCCGGTGTTCGAGGCGCATCCCTGCTGGGTGCGGTTCGGCGTCCGGGGTGATGCCGAAGCGCCGCAGCGGATCCTGGTCGGGTCCGCCGGGCGCGAGGTCGAGATAGGCAGTTTCCTGCCACCGGACGAGCGCGGCCAGCTCCTCCGGCGGCTCCGGGGGCTGGTCGCGCAGGCTCCCGGCCTGCGCCCGGCCGCAGAATCCCAGTGAGGTCCACAGCATGAAGACAGCGCGACCCGTCCACGCCCTCGCCGGCCTCGTCGCCAGCTTCGCCACCCAGGCGGTGGCGGCGACCGGTGCCCAGCCGGAACGCTGGCAGCTCAACCTGACGCCGGGCGTCACGGAGACGGCGCAGCGCGCCTACGACATGCACATGTGGATGCTGTGGATCTGCGTGGTCATCGGCATCGTCGTGTTCGGCGCCATGGCGGTCGCGATCTTCCGCTTCCGCAAGTCGAAGGGCGCGGTGGCCGACAAGACCTTCGTCCACAGCACCCGGCTCGAAGTGCTCTGGACGGTCATCCCGACCCTGATCCTCGTGGTCATGGCGGTGCCGGCCACGATCAAGACCATCGACGCCCACGACACCCGCGGCCACGAGATGACGGTCAAGATCATCGGCCAGCAATGGCTGTGGACCTACGAGTACGTCGGCGAGGGCGTGCGCTTCACCTCCCGGCTCGACCGCGACTCCGAGCGCATCCGCCAGAGCGGCCGCGTTCCCACTCTCGACGAGCACGGCGCCTACCTGCTCGATGTCGACCGCCCGCTGGTGCTGCCGACCGACACCAAGATCCGCTTCATCATCACCGCCGACGACGTGATCCACGCCTGGTGGGTGCCGGCGCTCGGCTGGAAGAGCGATGCCATCCCCGGCATCGTCAACGAGCAGTGGACCAAGATCCTGGAGCCCGGCATCTACCGCGGCCAGTGCGCCGAACTGTGCGGCAAGGACCACGGCTTCATGCCGATCGTCGTCGAGGCCGTGCCGCGCGAGGAATTCCAGATGCGCTTGGCCGCGATGCGCGCCGAGCTGGACACCGCCGCGCGCACCGCCGCCACCACGCCGGCCGCCGCGCCGCAGGGCTGAGAACAGGAGCACCGACATGGCCACCCACGCCGACACCCTCAACGCCGACCACGGCCACCAGCAGACCTTCTTCCAGCGCTGGTTCCTGTCCACGAACCACAAGGACATCGGCACGCTGTACCTGGTCTTCTCGCTGGTGATGTTCCTGGTCGGCGGCGCGATGGCGCTCGTCATCCGGGCCGAGCTGTTCCAGCCGGGCCTGCAGCTGGTCGACCCGGCCTTCTTCAACCAGATGACCACGATGCACGCGCTGGTCATGATCTTCGGCGCGGTCATGCCGGCCTTCGTGGGCCTCGCCAACTGGATGATCCCGCTGATGGTCGGCGCGCCGGACATGGCGCTGCCGCGGATGAACAACTGGTCCTTCTGGATCCTGCCGTTCGCCTTCATCCTGCTCCTGATGCCGCTGGTGCTGTACTTCTTCGGCATCGGTTCCGGCGGCCCGGCGGCCGGCTGGACGCTGTACCCGCCGCTGTCGCTGCAGGGCGGCACCAACGTCGCCTTCACCATCTTCGCGATCCACCTGATGGGCATCAGCTCGATCATGGGCGCGATCAACATCATCGCCACCATCCTCAACATGCGCGCGCCGGGGATGGACCTGCTGAAGATGCCGATCTTCGTCTGGACCTGGCTGATCACCGCCTTCCTGCTGATCGCGGTGATGCCGGTGCTGGCCGGCGCGGTGACCATGCTGCTCACCGACAAGTTCTTCGGCACCTCGTTCTTCAATGCCGCCGGCGGCGGCGACCCGGTCCTGTACCAGCACGTGTTCTGGTTCTTCGGGCACCCCGAGGTCTACATCATGATCCTGCCGGCCTTCGGGATCATCTCGGAGATCATCCCGACCTTCTCGCGCAAGCCGCTGTTCGGCTACCAGGCGATGGTCTACGCCACCGCCTCGATCGCCTTCCTCTCCTTCATCGTCTGGGCGCACCACATGTTCTCGGTGGGCATGCCGCTCGGCGCCGAGCTGTACTTCATGTACGCGACCATGCTGATCGCCATCCCGACCGGCGTGAAGGTGTTCAACTGGGTCACCACCATGTGGCGCGGCTCGCTCACCTTCGAGACGCCGATGCTGTTCGCGCTCGGCTTCGTGGTGATGTTCACCATCGGCGGCTTCTCCGGCCTGATGCTCGCCATGGTGCCGGCCAACTACCAGTACCACGACACCTACTTCGTGGTGGCGCACTTCCACTACGTGCTGGTGACCGGCTCGGTGTTCGGCATCATGGCCGGCGTCTACTACTGGCTGCCGAAGTGGACCGGCTTCATGTACGACGAGACGCTCGGCAAGGTGCACTTCTGGGGCAGCACCTTCTTCGTCAACCTGCTGTTCTTCCCGCAGCACTTCCTCGGCCTCGCCGGCATGCCGCGCCGCATCCCGGACTACAACGTGGCTTTCGCCGACTTCAACATGTGGTCGACGGTCGGCGGCTTCGGCTTCGGCTTCATGCAGCTGCTGTTCGTCTACATCGTCTGGAAGTGCGCCCGCGGCGGCGTCAAGGCCGAGGCGCGCTCCTGGGAGGGTGCCCGTGGCCTGGAGTGGACGGTGCCCTCGCCGGCCCCGCACCACACCTTCACCAGGCCGCCGGTGATCCGCGACGAGGACCTCGCCCACGGCGACGTCACGCACTGAAGGCCGGGACCCCGCCATGGCCGCCAGCCCCGACCCCAAGGACGACCCGCAGCGCCGCGCCGCCGTGCGGCGCACGGTCTGGGTGCTGGTCGCCATGGCCGTGGCCCTGTACGGTTATTTCATCGTCAAGACCTTCCTCGAGCACGCCGGAGCCGGTCCATGAACAACGCCGCACTCGTGAAAAAGATCGCCCTGGTCTCGGCCGGCAGCTTCATCGCCGCCTTCGCCATGGTGCCGCTCTACGAGATCGCCTGCGAGAAGGTGTTCGGCATCAGCCTCTCCGACACCGCCGCCGGCGAGGAACGGGTGGAAGGCATGGCGGTCGACCCGAACCGCACGGTGCGCATCGAGTTCGACGGCACCGTGAACTCGCGGCTGCCCTGGACCTTCGTGCCGCAGGTGCTGGCCATGGACGTGGTCCCCGGCAAGCCCTACGAGATCAGCTACGTCGCCGGCAACATCGCCGAGACCCCGGTGGTCGGCAACGCCGCGCCCTCGGTGGCCCCGGTGATCGCCTCCGGCTACTTCGTCAAGACCGAGTGCTTCTGCTTCACCGAGCAATTGCTGGCCCCGGGCCAGCACCAGCACATGCCGGTCCGCTTCATCGTCGACCCGGCGCTGCCGGCGCACATCCAGACGATCACGCTGTCCTACACCTTCTTCAAGAACGACGCCGCCACCGCCCGCGCGCTCGCCGCGCCGCCGGCCGTGCCGGCCGCGGCCGTGGCGATGGCGCCGGCCGCCACGCGCTCCTGATCCCACCCGCCTTCCAGGGAAGCCACGATGGCCAACGCCCAATCCCACGACGCCGACGTCTACTACGTCCCGCACCAGAGCCAATGGCCGTTCGTCGGCTCGATCGCCTTGTTCGTGATGATGCTCGGCGTGGTGTTCTGGTTCAACGGCAGCGACACCGCGTTCTGGATCTTCGTCGCCGGCATCGCGATGATGGTCTACACCCTGTTCCGCTGGTTCGGCGACGTCATCCGCGAGTCCGAGGCCGGCCTCTACAACCGGCAGGTCGACGTCTCGTTCCGGCAGGGGATGATCTGGTTCATCTTCTCCGAGGTGATGTTCTTCGCCGCCTTCTTCGGCGCGCTGTTCTACATCCGCGTGTTCGTGCTGCCCTGGATCTCCGGCGAGGGCCAGGGCGCGCTCGGCAACGAGTTCCTCTGGGGCGGCTACGTCACCGGCTGGCCGGAGGACGGCCCGGCCGACCTCGGCGGCGAGTTCGGCACCTTGAGCCCGTTCGGCCTGCCGCTGGTCAACACCATCATCCTGCTCAGCTCGGGCCTGACGCTCACCATCGCCCACCACGCCATGGTGGTCGGCCAGCGCCAGAAGGTGCTGGGCTGGCTCGGCGCCACCATCCTGCTCGGCCTGGTGTTCTGCGGCGTGCAGGCCTACGAGTACTGGTTCGCCTGGGAAGAGCTCAACCTGCGCATCGACTCCGGCATCTACGGTGCGACTTTCTACATGCTGACCGGCTTCCACGGCCTGCACGTGGTGCTCGGCACCATCATGCTGATCGTGATCTGGTTCCGCGTCCTGAAGGGCCATTTCACCCCGCAGAAGCACTTCGGCTTCGAGGCCGTGGCCTGGTACTGGCACTTCGTCGACGTGGTCTGGCTCGCCCTGTTCCTGTTCGTCTACGTGCTCTGAAGGCGCGGGCCGCGGCCCGGCGCGAAGGAACGCACAAGGCCGGCTCGCGCCGGCCTTGTCGCATCCGCCGGACGGCTGGCGCCGGTGCTGCGCTCAGTTGCCGATCGCGCGGAAGGTCCAGAACCCCAGCCAGTGGCCGGCGGAAAGCAGCACCAGCAGGCCGATCGACAGGCCGATGCGCCAACTCAGTGCCCGCACCATGCGGCCGTCCGATTCGTGCTTGGACACCATGTGGTACAGGGCCGCGAACAGGTTCCAGAAGATCAGGGCGAGGAAGACGATGACCAGCAGTTTTTCCACGGTGGCGTCCGGGGGCTCGATGGGCCACCCATTATCCGCCACCGGCGGGGGCACGGAGTGAAGCGCCTGCTGCTCTGGGCGCTGGCCCTCGGCCTCTGCGCGCTGTTCGTGCGCGCCGGGTTCTGGCAGCTCGGTCGCGCCGAAGGCAAGGAGGTCGAGGCGGCGGCCGCGACGGCGGTGCTGGAAGGACGCCGGCCGCAACCGCTCGCCACGGCCGTGCCGCCGGCCTGGGTCGAAGTGGAGGGGGAGTTCACCGCCACGCCGCCGCTGCGCCTCGACAACCAGCGGCGCGGCGCGCGCGTCGGCGTGCAGGTCTACCACGGCTTCCGCAGCATCGACGGCCGGCGCCTCTGGGTCGATTTCGGCTGGCGGCCGCTGCCGGCGGACCGCCGGCTGCCGGTCG